>UQEM01000007.1 GCA_900540005.1 uncultured Ruminococcus sp. | reverse complement strand
TCTACACAAGGCTATTCGTCGGCAGCGTCAGATGTGTATAAGAGACAGATCTTAGTGTCAACACTCCCTAATTCCTTTCTTCTTCATAATGAAAGAACTGTCGCCTGAGCTGCGGCAGTTCTTTTTTGTGAGAAAAATTCTTATTGACATACCGCAGCCGACACTGTATAATGTATGTAAATATTGCCATAAAGGAGTTTAAAATGAACAAAAACGACAAATTCTACGAGCTTGCAGGCGAGCTTGTGGAGAAGCTTACTCTGAGCGAAAAGCTCTCTCTCCTTTCCACTCACCACCACGCTGTCCCGAGGCTTAACATGGGCGAATTTTACATCGGAACAGAGGTTGCAAGAGGTTTCGTGGGACGTGACGATGAACACTATTCAACGGCTTTCCCTCAGCCGATCGGAATGGCGTCCACCTTTGACACCGAACTTATGTCCGAACTCGGTGAGATCGCAGGAAACGAGTGCCGCGCATACTATAACGAGAAAAAGACATCAAATCTCTGCGTATGGGGCCCGACAGTCGATATGGAACGCGATCCACGCTGGGGCAGAACTGAGGAAGCCTATGGCGAGGACGTTTTCCTCGCAGGCGAAATGACTGCCGCATACACAAAATCAATGGCGGCAGACAACGGCACTTACCTCAAGACTATCCCGACCCTCAAGCACTTCTGCGCCAACAACAACGAGCTTCACCGCTCAAGCTGCAATTCCGTTGTGCCGCTCCGACTCAAGTATGAATACTACTATGCGGCATTCAGAAATGCTATTGTAAACGGCGGCGCAAAGAGCATTATGACCGCCTACAACGAAGTAAACGGAATCCCTGCGCTGTGCAATCCTGAAGTCCAGTCGATACTGAAAGACAAGTGGGGACTGTGGTTTGCAGTCACAGACGGCGAGGATTTTTCACAGACTGTTAAGGCTCACAAATACTGCTCCTCGTACTCCGAGGCTCTTGCTGATGCAATAAAAGCAGGCTGCGACACCATGACAGACCTCGACAGTACAGTCCACGTAGCTGCCGAAAAGGCTCTCGAAAAGGGACTGCTCACCGAGGAGGAGATAGACGCTTCTCTCAGGAACACACTCTATGCCAGATTCAAGCTTGGTCAGTTCGCTGACGACTGCCCGTATGACTCGATAAACAAGAGTATCGTTGACTGTGACACCTCACGGGAAGTAAATCTGCGTGCTGCCTGCGAGCAAATGGTCCTGCTGAAAAATGACGGACTTCTTCCGCTTAAAGATCCCAAGGGAAAGCTTGCGGTCTGCGGCCCTCTTGCCGATGAAAACCTGCGCGACTGGTACACGGGAACTTTCCGCGATGCAGTCTCCGTAAAAGCAGGCTTAGAAAAGGAATTCCCCGAATGTGAGATTATCAGCGACAGTCTTTGGGACATAGTCAGCATTAAGGCTTCAAACGGAAAATATCTCTCCGTCAAGGAGGACGGCTCTATTGCCGCCGATGCGGATACAGTTTCCGGGAGCGAACTTTTTGAGCTTCAGGACTGGGGCGAAAACTGGATAAACTTCTTCTCTGTAAAATACAAGCGGTATGCAGATGACCTTGACGGTTCGTTCAGACTGAATAACCGCACGATCTTCGACTGGTTCACACACGAGACCTTTAATCTGAAAGAAACCGAAAACGGGATCATCATTGAGGAGTATCTCGGTCATAACCGCCTTACCTGCGGCAATGACGGAAAACTCTCCTACACGGGTGAAAAAGCTGTTTCGGACGCAGTTCTCTTTACTGTCGAGACCGTAAGCCACGGTGAGGAGCGCGCCAAGAAACTCGCATCAGAGTGTTCGACTGTAATATACTGTACAGGCAATTATCCCGTTCAGGTAGCTAAGGAGTGCTTTGACCGCGAGTCTCTGAAACTCAATATTCAGGAGGGCATGGCTGAAAAGCTTCATGCCGCAAACAGCAATACCGTCATGCTGCTGATCTCAAGCTATCCGTACTCGATATGCAGCGAAAACGAGAAACTCCCCGCAGTTTTATGGAGTTCTCATGCAGGAGCACATCTCGGAACTGCTGCGGCAAGGACCATAAGCGGAAAGAACAATCCTGCCGCACGTCTGCCGCTTACATGGTACAGGAGCGAACACGACCTGCCCGATATAATGAACTATGACATTGAAAACGGCGGTACTACTTATATGTACTTCAAGGGAAAGCCGCTCTATCCTTTCGGCTACGGACTCTCATATTCGGCGTTCGAGTACAGTGGTCTTACACTTTCAGAAAATGCAGACGGTGGAGTTTCCGCTGAGCTGAGCGTCAAAAACATCTCCGATACTGACGGCGATGAAGTCGTACAGCTCTACTTCACGCTCAAAGATTCGGAAGTTACCCGCCCGATAAAGAAACTCTGCGGATTTGCAAGAGTTCACATCGGCGCTGGCGAAACCCGCACAGTCAGGCTTGAAGTTCCCGAACATATTCTGCGTATCTACGATACCCACAGCGGAAAAATGATAGTTGAGGACGGCAGTTACACATTCTTTGCAGGAGCTTCATCACAGGATATCCGTCTCACAGCCGAACTCCACATAAGCGGAGAGAAAATATCGCTCCGCGGTGATTCGTTCGAGGCGCAGAGTTTCGACAAGGGCAATAACCTTGGGATAAGCTACTCGCGAAAAGCCGCTCAGCATTACATAGTACCCAATGGCTGGGACGCTTTTGCAGTTTACGGCGGAGTAAACTTCTCGGGTAAAACCTTCGTAACGCTCAAAGTCTCGGCTTTTGTCGGCGACTGCGAGGCTGAACTTTCAGTCGGCGATATTTCGTTTAAAATGAGCATTCCAAGTTCAGACGGCAAGAACGATATCGGAAGCTTCACCGCTCCCCTGCCGCAGGGACTTCCCGACACAGGCGAGCTGAGAATAACTCTCCCGGGCGGACTTATGCTCCTTGAAATCTCGCTTTCATAATAAAATCAAGGCAATACCGCATAAACGCGCCGGTATTGCCTTATTTTTTTCAATTATTTACAATTGTGGTTTTTGTTGCCTTTTTCGAGCATATATGCTATAATGTATGTATATTACTTCATCACGGAGGCGACAGTATGTTTGCTAAAATATCAAGTCTCGGGCTTTTCGGGCTGAATGCCTTTCCCGTTGACGTTGAAATAGATATCAGCCGCGGAAATCCTCAGTTTGACATTGTTGGTCTGCCGGACACGGTCGTCAAGGAAAGCCGCGAGCGAATCCGTGCCGCGCTGAGATCATGCAGCATAAGCTTTCCCGTGGCCTCGGTCATGGTAAATCTTGCTCCGGCAGATACGCGAAAGAGCGGCTCGGTCCACGATATGGCTATTTTTATGGCGGTTCTTGAAGCCATGCGGCTCATAGATGTGCCCACGGACGGCTGCTCGTTCATCGGCGAGATATCGCTCAACGGTGATATCCGAAGAATAAACGGAGTTCTGCCAATGGTCATGCTTGCACGCGAACTCGGCATAAGATCCGTTTTCGTCCCGAACGACAACGCAGCCGAGGCTTCCGTTATCGACGGTATCGACATTTACGCAGTAAGCAATGCCGAGGAACTTATCCTGCACTTCCGGAACGAGAAAAAACTCTCGCCTGCGCCGCATTTTGCTCCGCCCGATGCAGCATACAACGAGGTCCTCGACTTCTCGGACGTCCGCGGTCAGCAGTCGGCGAAAAAGGCACTTGAAATAGCCGCCGCAGGAGGTCACAATGCACTGCTGATAGGTTCGCCCGGCAGCGGAAAAAGTATGCTTGCCAAGAGAATGCCCTCGATCCTGCCGCCCCTGACCTTCGAGGAGGCACTTGAAACCACAAAAATTCACTCGATATCAGGTTTACTGTCGCCCGAAATGCCAATAATAACAAAGAGGCCTTTCCGCTCACCGCATCACACAATTTCGGCGGCAGGTCTCGCAGGCGGCGGAACTATACCGCACCCCGGAGAGGTTTCACTTGCCCACAACGGACTGCTGTTTCTTGACGAACTTGCGGAATTCGACCGCAAGACCCTCGAAATCCTCCGCCAGCCGCTTGAGGACAGAAAGGTCACTATTGCGCGAGCCTCGGGCACAGTCACGTATCCGTGTACGATAATGCTTATCGGCGCGATGAATCCGTGCCCGTGCGGATATTACGGTCACCCGAAAAGAAAGTGTATCTGCTCAAAGCAAAAGGTCTCGGCTTATTTATCAAAAATCTCGGGGCCGCTGCTCGACCGTTTCGACCTGCACATAGAAGTCGCGCCCGTAGAGTTCGACGACCTGTCCTCAAAAGTCAAGGAAGAATCCTCTGCCTCTATCCGTGAGCGCGTAATTGCCGCAAGAAAAATTCAGGAGCAGCGCTTCAAGGGAACTGCCATAACCTGCAACGCGCTCATTACTCCCGACAAACTTCAGGAATTTTGTCCTATGGACGATGGCGCAGAGAAAATAATGCACAGCGTCTTTGACCGTCTCGGTCTTAGCGCGAGAGCCTACGACAGGATCCTCAAAGTTGCGCGGACTATCGCCGACATAGACGGCTCGGAAGTTATCCGCAAGCCACACGTTGCCGCCGCGGCTCAATTCAGAAGTCTCGACCGAAAATACTGGTCGGAATAGAACAGATCTACAGCAATACAGCTAAATTGCAGTATTGGGGTGCATTGCTGTAAATACATAAGTAAAAAGATATAAGGAGAAACAATGAGATCCGCTTTTAAAAAATTACCATCGGGAAAGCACAGTATAGATGCAGGACTGCTGTTTGCCGTGACCCTGTGCTCCGTTATAAGCACCGTGCTTATCTACTCTATTTCACATAACAAGCTCCTCGAAGGAGTGGGTTCGAGTTACTGGAGGACCCAGCTCATTTCTATGGGAATGGGACTTATCGCCGCCGTGATAATGTCATTTATCGACTATCGGAAACTCGTAAAACTGTGGTTTATCTTTGCTCCGGCAGCGCTGATCCTTGTCGGGCTTACGTTTACTTCCCTCGGCTATCAGCGTGCAGGCGCGGACGATCAGGCGTGGATACAGATAGGTTCGTTTTCCTTCCAGCCGTCCGAGGTGCTCAAACTCGCTTTCATACTCACCTTTGCATACCACCTTTCGCGTGATGAGGAGGAAATGAACAAGCCGCTCCATATGCTGCTGCTGTGCATTCACGCGCTTGTGCCTATCGGTATTGTAGGCTTGCAGGGCGACTACGGAACAGCTATCGTTTTCGTTTTCATATTCGTGTTTATGATATGCTCTGCCAAAATATCGTGGAAATACCTCGTTGCAGGCCCGTTTGTGGCTGCCGCAGGAATCGCTGCCATGTGGTTCTTTGCACTCGATGAATTCCACAAAAAGCGTGTAACTATCCTCTTTCACCCCGGTACAGACCCCGAAAACATCGAATATCAGCAGGACTTGGGTCTCATGGCTCTTAAATCGGGAAAGATCTTCGGCAAGGGGCTCTTTGCCAAGTCCTCTGAATATGTCTCTGTTCCCGAAATGCACAACGACTTCATTTTCACCTACGCGGGACAGGTTTTCGGCTTTCTCGGCTCTGTCGGGATCCTGATAATCCTCACCTACATCTGCCTAAAAATCTTCGCCGACAGCCGCGTGACGCGCGACCACCTCGGCAAATTCATCTGCATGGGCGCTTTCGGACTCATTTTCTCGCACTGTATTATGAATATAGGAATGGTACTCAAAACCGCTCCTGTTATCGGTGTTCCGCTACCGTTCATGAGCGCAGGCGGTACTGCTATGGTAAGTATGTACACCATTATCGGCCTCGTCCTGAGCACCTACTCGCACCGAGCCGTCAACTACAATGTATTCTACGATGAGGACGACAACTGAATAAACGCAAAAAATCACCGGCTTTCAGAAAGTCGGTGATTTTTTTATTTATCAAACTTTTTGGAACACTTTGAGAACGTTTGTGAGGCTTTGCCCCACACCCCACCAAAGGCTCTGCCTTTGGAATACGCTAAAGGGTCATAAACTCTTTAGAATCCCATTATTAGTTAAAGGCATTTTATATAGAAATATATTTAGGGTTTGTATTGACTGCGCGAAGGTGCGAGTCTATGCGCTCACGGCTTATGTTGTCGCCTATTGCGATAAGAACTCCCTGTCCGGCAGCTACACGCGAGATCTCAGTTTTCTCGCTTGTGGTGTTTATTTTCAGCCAGCCACCGTCATCGGACGGAAGCGAGCCTTTTATGCGGAATATCCTGCCACACTCCGGATCGTTCATTATCGCGCCAACTGTTTCCTCTATCTTATCCTGCGGAACTGCAACGTGCATAAAATAGTGGACCTCGCTGTTTATATCATCGGACGGAAACTGCTTTACATAGCTTGCGCCCCGATAGCCTGCCTTGAAAAATTCATCATAGTCAGAACTTTCAAGCTCGTCCCACTCCTTGGCAAAAAGGTCGCTCTCACTGAATCTTCTGTCGCACCGTATCAGAGCAAGTGCGCGGTTGAGGTGAGCTATCACGCGCGCGGATACCTTTTCTACAGGTTCATCAACAAGTCCCTGCTTGCTGAGGATAAGCTTTCCGCTGTATGCCGCCTCTGAGGCAAGCAGATATTCCATCTGCTCAGACATGACCTCGTTCATCTGCGCATCGATCATCGTGAGAATACTGCCGATCTCAAACCAGCGATCGAGGGGAGATTCGTACAGCGTGTCGAAAAACTCGTCCATGTCAAAAATTCCGGAAGGCTCAACGATAACGCGGTCAAAGTGCTGCATTCCCAGCGATATTAGCTGAGTCTTGAAGCGCCTTTTATGGCAGCCGCTGTCGCCTCCGCCAACTATCATCTCAATGGTACAGTTCTCGCCCTTCAGTTCCTGAAGCATCATCATGTCAACGTTTACTGCGCCGAAATCATTCTCAAGAATGGCGATTTTCTCGCCGCGGTTTATGAGTTCCCTTGCATATCGCAGAAGAAAGGTCGTCTTTCCTGAGCCAAGGATCCCCGTGATCAGATCTATTTTAGTCATATTATCACTTCCCAATGCAATTATATCATTCTCATTTCTCAAAGTCAACTTTCAACGAGAATATTATTCATGCAAAATCCTATGTAATGCAAAACGGGTGCAGATAACCGCACCCGTTTTGCTTCCACTTTGAGAAACTGTATTTATAGTGATATATGTCAACGACGTAACCGTCAGTTGCTGTAAATAGTATCTGCCGTGCCCGCAAGTTCACACAGTTCAGCAGTTTTATCATCGCTAAAGCTTAGTCCCGAAACCGTGTCGATCACATAGCCATAGCTTGAATTGCCCTTATACTCTGAGTTTCGCAGGATCATTCCGAATTCCGTAACCGCTCCCGCAAGCAGCATTTGATCCGTTGGAGGATCGCTGTATTTTTCCATGCCGAAAAGCTGCGAATCATAGACCGATTCGTCCGTATCTATGTCCTTGTATGTGACCGAAAGCTTGCACAACTCAGTGCGTTCGGAATCGGCAGTTTCGTCCTGCTTGTGTTCCGACGCAAATTCAAGCTCTACACCGTGATAAGTATTTGCGTCGGCAAGCGTTACCTCATACAGAGCCGTAACACTGTGACCTGCTCCGACTTCGCCTGCATCCTTGCTCTCGTCATAGAAGTCCTCCGCATTCATAAGCCTGTTGTCGTAGCCTATAAGGCGGTACTGCGACACCTGCGAGGGATTGAACTCAACCTGTATTTTAACGTCCTTGGCAATGGTGAAAAGTGTTCCGCCCATCTCTGCTCCGAGAACCCTGTAAGCCTCGTCAACCGAGTCGATGTAGGAATAGTTTCCGTTGCCGTTATCAGCGAGAGTCTCAAGTTTGTTGTCCTTGTAGTTGTCCGTGCCAAATCCGAGTACGGAGAGATATATCCCATTGTCCCGTTTGGATTCTATAAGCTTTTTCAGATCGTCCTCGGTGGATGCTCCGATATTCACATCTCCGTCAGTCGCAAGGATAACACGATTGTTTCCGCCTTCAATGAAACACTTTTCCGCAAGCTCGTAAGCTGTTTCTATGCCGCCCTGACCATTTGTTCCGCCCTCTGCCTCTATCGAATAGAGAGCTTCAAGAATTTTGTCCTTTTCGCTGCCTTTTTCTCCGGCGAGAACTATTTCACTTGAACCTGCGTAGGTAACTATCGATATCCTGTCGTCCTCATTCAGATTCTCGGCAAGTATCGAAAACGCATTCTGGACAAGCGGCAGCTTATCGTAAGAACTCATCGAGCCTGAGGAGTCGATCAGAAAAACTATGTTTGAAGGCGGAGTCTCCTGCGCATCAAGCTCCTTGCCCTGAATGCCTATCATCATCAGCTTATTGGCGCTGTTCCACGGACAATCCGCGATCTCGATATATTTGCCGAAAACCTCGCCGTTTTCGGGCTGTGGGTAATTATAGTCAAAATAGTTTATGAACTCCTCGATTCGTACCGAATCCGCGGGAACTTCATATCCGTCCTCTATAAGGCGGCGCACATTTGTGAATGAAGCCGTATCCACGTCAGCGGAAAATGTTGAGAGAGGCTCGGTGTTCGGGTCTTTAAATCCCGATTCTATAAAACTGCTGTACTCCTCATTCGGCGAGACTTCGGTCGGTCTCTCCTCATCTGTCTCGGAGAGATCCTCGTCAGGGGAAATTTCTTCCGTATATTCGGAACTGCTGTCTCTGTTGTAATTGCTGTAGCTGTTATAGTTTCCGTAGCTTTTGTCATTGCCGTCACTACAACTGCACATAGATACTGCCGCAAACGAAAGAGCTGCTGCAAATGCCGTGAATTTTGATAAATTATTATTCATATTACTTCTCCTTTACTGTTTATTGCCGTGCTGTATTCTATATCAAAATTATATTCCTTTCGGGAGTAAAATGCAATGACAGAGAAATTCCAATATTAATACAATAAAGTAGAGATTTCCTTAGAGAATTCTTTCAACGAATTACAATTTTCTTACATTTGGTCGGATCTTTTCCGTTTTTGTCATAATTTGCACAGAAAAAAGCCGCGAACAGGAAAATTCCGCTCACGGCTTTTACATATTATTTACAGGATAAGCTTACATAAATCACGATCACAGTGCCGAAATGTGCTCGAAAACCTTGTCGGTGCTCCAGAAATACATATCGTACTTGAAACGCTCCTTGAATCCGCAGCGCTCCATCATGGTCATAACGTCCTTGTTAACGCACGAGAAATATATCATCTTGCCCTGTGAGACCATTTTCTCGCAGTACTCTCTAAGAGCCTCAATACCCGAAACATCGGCAATATTTACTCCTCTCATTGAGAAAATCACGTTGTAGTTTTCTCCGAGAGCCGTGATTTTTTCCTCAAGCTTATTGCACGTTCCGAAATAGAGCGGGCCTGAAAGATAAACAACGCAGGTGTATCTGAGCTTTTCAGCATCGACCTTGTCGGTGTCCAGTCTGTTGGTGTCAACCTCCGCAACGCTTACCTGCATATCCGATACCTTTACAATAAACATGATGAGCGAGAATGCCACACCAACGAGTATCGCGATCGTAAGGTCAAAGATCACAGTCGCTATCATAGTAAGCAGGAACTGGAAGATCGAGGTCTTTATCTTCCTGCCGAAAATTCCCTTGATAGCCTTCCAGTCGTTCATTCTCCACGCTGTTGTTATGAGTACTCCTGCAAGCGCGGAAAGAGGTATCATCGACATTACGCCGCCGAGTACGAACATTGAAAGGAGAAGCACTACCGCATGGATAACGGAAACAAGTCTCGTCTGTCCGCCTGACTTTATCGCAACGCTTGTACGGGCAATTGCGGCAGTCGAAGGAACTCCGCCGAAAAACGGCATTATAATGTTGCCTATTCCCTGCGCCACAAGCTCAATATCCGCGTCAAGCTTTTCGTCCTTCATTCGTCCGGCAGAAGCTCCGCAAAGAAGCGACTCGATAAGTCCGAGCGCCGCGATCGAAACCGCAGGGACTATGAACTGTCCTATCTTGCTGAAATCTATTGACGCGATAACAAGTCTGTCCTCAAGAAAGAGTGTCTTGGGGATATCGCCTACCGCCGGAGTGTCGAGTTTGAACACCGCTGTAACTATCGTTGCAAGAATGATAGCGATAAGCGATGACGGGCAATACTGGTTTATCTTCTTCGGAAATAAGAAGATGAAAACGATAACGGCAAGTCCGACGAGGAACGTTGTCATGTCAAAGTGCTGGGCAACGAGTGAAGCGAGTATAGCCGTCATTGCTCCGGTAGGGCCGCTTATCTGATAGGACGCTCCCGAGAGACCGCCGATAACGATACCCGAAATGATCGCAGTAACAAGTCCTGCGGCAGCCGTTGCTCCCGAACTTACGCCGAAAGCAAGCGCAAGCGGCAGAGCGACCGCGGCAACGGTTATTCCCGCAAGCAGGTCTTTACTGAATTTTTTGGCGTTATAGCCCTTGAATTCGTGTTTTAGTCTTTTGCCGTAATTAGTGATCAGCATTTCATATTTCCACCTCTGTATTATTTGTGTGAACGCAGCGCGCACGAATATAATTTTACTACTATAATAAGGCATAGTCAAGAAGAATTTCCCTGCCCCAAGACCGGTTATTTTATATAATTTGCTGACCAAAACCGTGATCCGCACCATAGTTTCAGGCTATGGCAAGGAAACATTTTTGATATTTTACATTTTTGTAAAAATGTGGTATAATATTATAAATATTTGTATGAAAGGAAATTTTATCATGAGTGAATACAAAATCGGCACAAAAGCTGTTCAGGGCGGTTACACTCCCAAAAACGGCGAGCCAAGACAGATCCCGATAATCCAGTCCACAACTTTTAAATATGACACAAGCGAGGATATGGGAAAACTTTTCGACCTTGAGGCTTCCGGCTACTTCTATTCCCGTCTCCAGAATCCCACAAACGACATCGTTGCGGCAAAAATCGCCGAACTTGAAGGCGGCAGCGCGGCAATGCTCACTTCTTCGGGACAGGCTGCAACTTTTATGTCCATCTTCAATATCTGCGAGTGCGGTGGTCACATCGTTGCCTCTTCCTCTATTTACGGCGGAACTTTCAACCTCATCGCGGTAACAATGGCAAAAATGGGTATCACCGCTACTTTTGTCTCCCCCGACTGCACAGAGGAGGAACTCAACGCCGCATTTCAGGACAACACAAAGCTCGTTTTCGGCGAGACCATTGCCAATCCTGCGCTTACTGTTCTCGATATTGAAAAATTCGCCAAAGCTGCTCATTCTCACGGTGTTCCGCTTATTATCGACAATACTTTCCCGACACCTATCAACTGCCGTCCAATTGAGTGGGGAGCTGATATCGTAACTCATTCCACCACCAAATACATGGACGGTCACGGTTCGGCTGTTGGCGGAGTTATCGTTGATTCGGGCAAGTTCGACTGGCTTGCTCATGCTGAAAAGTTCCCGGGGCTCTGCACTCCTGATGAATCCTACCACGGGATCACCTACGCTGAGAAATTCGGCAAAGAGGGCGCGTTCATCACCAAATGCACCTCACAGCTCATGCGCGATTTCGGCTGCGTCCAGTCGCCTCAGAGCGCTTTCATTCTCAATCTCGGACTTGAATCTCTCCATGTAAGAATGCCCAAGCACGTTGAAAACGGTCAGGCTGTTGCAGAGTTCCTTGAAAAGCACGAAAAGGTCGAGTTTGTCAACTACTCGGGACTCCCCTCAAACAAATACTATGAGCTTGCAAAGAAGTATCTCCCGAACGGCGGCTGCGGAGTAGTTTCGTTTGAGCTTAAAGGCGGCAGAAAGGCGGCTGAGGCTTTCATGAAGAATCTCCGTCTTGCAGCTATCGAGACTCACGTTGCAGATGCAAGGACCTGCTGTCTCAATCCTGCGACTTCTACTCACAGGCAGATGACAGACGAGCAGCTCAGAGAAGCCGGGATCCCTGCCGGTCTTATACGAATCTCATGCGGACTTGAGGACAAGGCAGACCTCATCGCCGACCTCGCGCAGGCACTTGACAAGATATGACGCTTCAGCAGCTTAAATACGTTGTTAAAGTCGCGGAAAAAAGCAATATTACCGAGGCAGCCAAGGAATTGTTCATCTCACAGCCAAGTCTCACAAATGCCGTCCACGAACTGGAAAACGAAATGCAGGTAACTATTTTCGAGCGCACAAACAAGGGTGTCGTGGTAACGCGAACGGGTGACGAGTTCCTCGCATATGCGCGGCAGGTTCTCCAGCAGACTGATATGCTGGAGGAGCGTTACAAGGGAAAATCGGAAATAAACCCGATTTTCTCCGTTTCCGCGCAGCACTACTCGTTTGTGGTCAGCGCATTCGTTGACCTTATACGCGAGTTTGACTCAAATTCCTACGACTTCACTCTGCGCGAAACGCAAACCTATGAGA
This sequence comes from uncultured Ruminococcus sp., assembly GCA_900540005.1. Lineage (GTDB taxonomy): Bacteria > Bacillota > Clostridia > Oscillospirales > Ruminococcaceae > Ruminococcus > Ruminococcus hominiciens. The sequence continues at coordinate 25,980 of UQEM01000007.1, read as the reverse complement.
TAATCGAGGACGTTGCGAGAATGGCAAGCGAGATAGGTGTGCTTTTTATTTCAGAGGAAAACAGATCCGTTATCGAACATATGCTGAAAGCAAGCCAGCTTGAATTCAGTGAGATAGCCTCCGCGCAGTCACACGTTTTCATAAGCAGTTCCCACCCTCTTGCCGACCGCAAGACACTCACGCTCGACGACCTGCTCGATTACCCCTACCTTTCCTATGAACAAGGCAGCCACAACTCGTTTTATTTTTCGGAGGAGATACTGAGCACTATCACCCGCCGCAAAAAAATCAAAGTCCGCGACAGGGCAACTCTTTTCAACCTCGTGATAGGTCTAAACGGCTACACGGTAAGCTCGGGTATCATCAGCCACGAACTGAACGGCGAGAGTATCATAGCAAAACCGCTGGCTACTCCCGACTGTGCAGTCATGCGAATAGGCGTTGTTACGCGAAAAAACAGCAAGCTCAGCCGCTACGGAAAGCGGTACGTTGAGCTGCTGCAAAAGCATACAGGAAGTATACCTATCGATATAGTCTGAAACTATCGTGAACCGCAAATAATATGTATTTTACAATGGCAGTCACCAATGCTATAATGTAGTTACAGCAAACATGGCCCGACCACATTAATTCGGACGGGTCAGACTTCAAAGAAAGCAGAGGTATTACAATATGGCAAAAATTCCGTTCAGATATGATACCGTCGGCAGCTTCCTCAGACCGCAGGAACTTAAAACCGCACGTCAGGACTTTGAAAACGGCAAAATCAGCGCAGAACAGCTTAAAGCTGTTGAGGACAAGTGCATAACCGAACTCATTGAAAAGCAGAAAGCTGCGGGACTTTACGCGATCACAGACGGCGAGTTCAGACGCGCTACATGGCATCTCGACTTTATGTGGGGATTCAACGGCGTTGGTCACTCAAAAACCAAAACAGGTCTGCCCTTTGTCGGCGAAGCTGCAATGATAGATGATACCTACCTCACAGGGAAGGTAAGCGTGGACAAGCACCCGTTTGTTGAACATTTCAAATTCGTAAAGCAGTTTGAGGACGAAAACACCGTTGCCAAGCAGACTATCCCTGCGCCTGCACAGTTCCTTGAGCAGATGATAATGCCTTTTGCTCTTGAAAATACAAGCAAATACTATTCAAGCACGGAAGATCTCATTCAGGATATCGCAAACGGCTACAAAAAGGTTATACGCGACCTCTATGATGCAGGCTGCCGCAATCTCCAGTTTGACGACTGTTCATGGGGAATGCTCGTGGATTCGCGCGCAAAGGAATTTTTCGGCACTGACGAGGCAGGGCTTGAAAAGATCAAGGAACAACTCCTGCGCATAAACAATCTTGCTATCGAAGGCAAACCCGATGATCTCACGATAGCAACCCACGTCTGCCGCGGAAACTTCCACTCTACCTACGCAAGCAGCGGAGCTTATGACGCAGTTGCACAGACTCTCCTTGCACGAGAAAATGTTGACGCATTCTATCTCGAATTCGATGATGAGCGTTCTGGCGGATTCAAGCCGCTCGCAAACATTCCTGACGGAAAAAGAGTCGTTCTCGGACTTGTCACAACAAAGTCGCCTAAACTCGAAAACAAGAGCGATCTTATCGGCAGAGTCAGATCGGCTTCTGATTATATTCCGCTTGACCATATTTGCCTCAGTCCGCAGTGTGGTTTTGCTTCATGCGAAATTGGAAACAAGCTCACAGAAGATGAACAGTGGGCAAAGGTGGCTCTCGTAAAATCAACAGCAGAGGACATCTGGTCGTAATCTCCATATATAAGAACCTGTCCGCACAGAAAATCCCGTATACGATTTCTATGTGGACAGGTTATAACTCAAAACAGGCACAGACAAATTGATCGTCTGTGCCTGTTTTTATATTGGTGGATCCTCAGATATATTTTACCGTATCCTCTATCGGCTTACACGGAAAATGCATACTTTCGAGCGGCTTTGCGTCCTCTGCAGGATAACCGATAGGCATAAGGAGCACGAGCTTCTCATTTTCGGGGAGTCCGAAAGCCTCCTCTATCTTTGAATTGGGGAAATAATTCACCCAACAACTGCCTATACCAAGTTCCCAAGCCTCGAACATAGCGTGCGCAGCAACTATGCTCACGTCCTGAATACCGGAATGTGCGCCTTTTTCGAGAGGATTGTGCCACTCCTCGTCAGTTCTGTATGTAAACATGAGCACTGTCTTTGCACCGAAAATACACTTGCAGAGTTCGTTAAGCTTTGCAAGATTTTCCTCGCTTTTTACAACGTATATCCTCTGCGGCTGATAATTGCAGCCTGTTGGAGCAACATTTGCCGCCTCAAGTATCTTATCCATATCCGACTGTGCTATTTCTCTGTCCTGAAATTTGCGGACGGAGTATCTTTCCTTTGCAAGTTCAAGAAAACTCATAACAAGCTCTCCTTATTCAACGGTAACGCTCTTGGCAAGATTTCTCGGCTTATCCACATCAAATCCCTTACCTACCGAAACGTAGTATGAAAGGAGCTGGAGCGGGATTACCGCAAGACTTCCTGCAAAGAGATTGTCTATCTTAGGCACATATACCGTAAAATCGGCAATATCCTCCATTGCATAGTTTCCGTAGCTTGTAAGACCGAACAGCTTAGCGCCGCGGCTCTTGACCTCGACCATGTTGCTGACAGTTTTCTCGTAAAGTCTGTTCTGTGTAACAATGCTGAATACAACAGTACCGTCCTCAATAAGGCTGATAGGGCCGTGCTTCAGTTCGCCTGCCGCGTAAGCCTCAGAGTGAATGTAGCTTACTTCCTTGAGTTTAAGGCTGCCCTCAAGACCAATTGCGTAATCTATGCCGCGTCCGATAAAGAAAGCGTCCTTGATACTGGTGAGCTTTGCGCCAAACCACTGGATCCTCTCCTTGTCGCCGAGTATCTGCTCTATCTTCTCTGGGATAGTAACAATATCGGCAATAAGCTCGTTGTAGCGTTCTTCTGTTATCTCATCTCTTACCTTGGCAAACTGCATTGCAAGCAGATATGACGCAACAAGCTGGCAGCTATATGCCTTGGTGGTTGCAACAGATATCTCAGGGCCCGCAAGCGTATAGAATACATTATCAGCCTCTCTTGCGATCGAAGAACCGACAACGTTAACTATGCCCATTGTCTTGATACCCTTTTCCTTAGCCATTCTGAGAGCTGCAAGTGTATCGGCAGTCTCGCCCGACTGGCTGACTACTATCACAAGGCTGTTCGGAATGAGTTTCATTTCGCGGTATCTGAACTCAGAGGCAAGCTCTACGCGCACATTTATGCTTGTGAGCGACTCGATAACGTACTGTGCAGCCATTCCGACATGATAAGCAGAACCACAGGCAACTATGTATATCTGGCTGATATTCTTCATTTCCTCATCGGTGAGACCAACGCCCTCAAAGCTTATCTTTCCGTCTCTGAGCACGGAATTGATAGTATCCTTTATGACCTTCGGCTGCTCATGGATCTCCTTGAGCATAAAGTGTTCGTAACCGCCCTTTTCTGCCGCCTCAGCGTCCCAGTCAATAGTTTTCATTTCCTTCTGTATCTCTGCACCATCAAGGTTGTAGAATGTGACTTCGCCCTTGGTAAGCTTTGCAAGCTCAAAGTTTCCGATATAGTAAATACTTCTTGTGTACTTGAGGATCGCCGGAACATCGGACGCAAGATAGCTCTCTCCGTCCTTGACACCGATTATCATCGGGCTGTCCTTGCGGGCAGCATATATCTCATCGGGATAGTCCTTGAACATAACAGCAAGCGCATAAGAGCCGCGGATACGGACAAGCGCGTGATTAAGCGCGTCAACAGGAGTTCCGAGGTACTTCTTATAGTAGTAGTCAACAAGTTTTATCGCAACCTCGGTATCGGTCTGTGAGTAGAAGCTGTAGCCGTTCTTGATAAGCTTTTCACGGAGTTCCTGATAATTCTCGATAATGCCGTTGTGAACGCCGATAACATTCTCATCATCGCTGAAATGCGGATGAGCGTTTGTTGTGGAGGGCTCGCCGTGAGTTGCCCAGCGTGTATGACCGATTCCGCAAGTACCCTTGATCGCCTTGCCGTCGTTTGTCATCTCGCAGAGGACCTTGAGCTTGCCCTTTGCCTTTACTATCTCTGGCTCATTGTTACCGTCACGAACGGCAATTCCTGCCGAGTCATAGCCTCTGTATTCAAGCTTAGAAAGTCCGTCCAGCAGTATGGGGGCTGCCTCATGATTTCCTGTAAATCCTACGATTCCGCACATAAATTTTATCCTTTCCATGTGTAAATGTAAAAACTGTTCTTGTCTGAAAATCTTAGTTTTTTTATTATAACATAAAATCCGCCAAAAGTCAATTTTAATATCGCAAATCCCGCAAACTGCGAACAAAGCTGTGCAATATCACCAAAGCCGCAAGTTCCGTGGACAGGCTCAATAGCCGTTGTCAGTCCTGTGCTTTCGGGCGGCATTCCGCTTGATCCCGCCCTCCCACTCTGCCTGCTCGGAAAGAGTGTTTACTTCGAGACCATACTTTATGGGAAGCGGCTTTCCGTCCTCGTCAACATGGACACAGGTCAGATACGCGTGATTTATTGCGCGTCTGATACCGGTTTCAATATTCTCCACATAGGTGTCTACGCGAACTTCCATTGACGTATTTCCGACATATGTCACCTTGCCTATGAGCACGATGACTTCGTTCAGGTACGCGCCGTACTTGAAACGCAGCGTATCGACTGCGCAGGTCGTAACGAGTCCACCGCAGTGGCGCATTGCCGTAAGAGCCGCTACCTCGTCTATCCACGCCATAAGCTGTCCGCCGAAAAGACGATTCTGACCGTTGATATATTTATACTGCAATAGTTTGGTCGTCTCGGTAAGGGATTCCTCAACCTTTTTGTCTCTGATTCTCTTTGCCATTTTGATCACTCCTTATTTCAATGCAGCGAGATACTCCATAAAATCACGCTTATTTTCAACCGGTGAAGTTGTTGGTCTGCCGAGGTTGGAACGAGAGCCTAAAGCGCACTTCACTTCAATGAACGATAATTCCCTGCTAAGCGCCGCGTCTTTAAGCGCTCGGTCAAGCTCGTCAAAGGTTTCCGCGCGCACAGCACTGCTGTATCCACAGGCGGCGGCAATTGCCGCAAAGTCAATTTTACCAGCGACCGTAGGCATTCCGCCGACCGTCTCATGAGCCTCGTTGTTTAACACTATATGAACCATATTCGGCGAATTTGCACCTATCACCGCCATACTGCCCATATGCATAAGAGCCGCACCGTCACCGTCAATGCACCAGACGCGCGTTTCGGGCTTATTCAGCGAAATTCCGAGTGCTATTGAAGAGGCGTGTCCCATAGAGCCGACTGTCAGGAAGTCATACTTGTGGCTCATGCCGCTGCGTTCTCTCAATTCAAAAAGTTCGCGGCTCGGCTTGCCCGTGGTCGATATAACAGGTGATTCGCCCGCCGCTCTCATAATGCGGCCGATCACCTCCTCGCGCGGCATTGTATGATCGTTCGCATATGCCACCTTTTCGCCGTATTCAAGCGCTCCTCTGCGCACCACGAATGCCGCCTGACCGCCTGCGGAAAGTTTTTTGCGGAAATTCTCCATAGCCGCCGCGACCTCTGCTTCACTCGTTTCCTTTCCTATCACGAAATAGGAAATATCCATATCATCGAGAAGTTTCAGCGTGACTTCTCCCTGATAAATATGCTGAGGTTCGTCATGAACATCGGGCTCACCGCGCCAGCCGATAATAAAAAGCATAGGGATAGCGTAAACTTTTTGACTGATCAGCGAGGCAACGGGGTTAATTATATTTCCCTCTCCCGAATTCTGCATATATACGACAGGAACTTTGCCCTCTGCAAGATGATATCCTGCCGCGATAGCCGTGCAGTTGCCCTCATTTGCCGCGATAATGTGATGTTTGCGGTCGATTCCGTAAGTGTTCATAAGGTAATTGCACAGAGCCTTCAACTGACTGTCGGGAACTCCCGTGTAAAAATCAGCGCCGATCATTTCCGCCAAACGTTCAACCTTCATGCCTTCCTCCTACGCTTTCAGAATTTGTCCGTACAGCGTCACAAGTGTATCCTTTGTGAGCTTTATCGGGAAGTTTCCGAGCCTGTCCTCATTTACCGAATCCGCCAGTATTCCGATATCTGCCGCCGAATTCGGTTCAGGACGTTCCAGTCCGAGACCCGACACGAGTGCAGAAAATTTTTCTGCCATTTCATTCGGAGTCGCACATCCCATAGACTCGGCAATATCCGCAAAAACGCCGTCAAGATGAGCCTTTCCCCTTTTGTCGATACAATCGTCAGTATTTTTCAGCATATACGGGATAAGCACCTCATTGCAGAGCGCTGTCGCGTGACCGTGTGCAAGTCCGTACATCATTGTAAGCTTATAGCACATAGCGTGACCTGCGGTAGTTCTGGCAATGTTTATCGCCTTGCCTGCAAGATAAGCGGCTCTCATCATCTGCTCCGCAGCCTTGCTGTCTCCCGAAAGGTAAGCTTCTGCGTTCGCCGCAACAAGTTTTATCGCCTGCCTTGAATATCCGCGGCTTTCGTCCGTGGAATGAACCGACCATGCAGCCTCAACTGCGTGACAGAGCGCATCAAGCATTGCGGATTTTTTGTGATACTCAGGCAGACTTTTCAACACAGCCGCGTCAAAAAGTACAGCCGACGGAACAAGGCTCTCGTCCTCAACGGACTGCTTTTCCCCGTCCTTGTAAATGACAGAAAATCCCGTGGCTTCGCTGCCTGTGCCTGCTGTTGTCGGAACTGCAAGAAACGGCAGTTTATTCGGGACAAGTCTCTGTGCAAGGCAATCGTTGTCAAGTTCCATGCCAACAAATGCCTTTACGCACTTTGCCACATCTATCGCACTTCCTCCGCCGACTGCTACTATCGCTCCGCAGTTGCTCTCACGAAAAGCCTTTGCGGCGGCTATTGCCGACCCATACTTTGGATTAGGCGAAAAATCGCTGAATCTCACTATCCCGATACCCGTGCGATTTTCCAGTTCATCAAAGTATTTGCCAAGTTTCAGCGATCCAAGTGACTTGCCGCAGACAAGGAATACCCTTGCAGCATTTATATTGGTAAAGTACCTGACCAATTCGCTGTAATTTTCGCTTGCAAACATTATTTCCTGCATATTTACTCCTCCGGTATAAGCCTTATTATTTCCTGAAACGGCATACATAACTCGTCACATTCCTTGGCGCGGTGATTTTCGAGTATAAGTCTTGCCGCAGTCTGCATTGCGGGGATCTCCGCCCTCGTGAGCTGATTTGCATATATCACCACATTCACTCCTCTGTCACGCAGTTCCTCCTCCGTTACCGAACTGTACGAAGTCGGCACGACAACGAGAGGCGTTGAACTGTCGAACGCGCGAAATTTCTCCGCAAACTCAAACACCTCGTCAGGCTCACGCTTCCGGCTGTGTATCATGACCGCATCAGCTCCGGCAGCAGTATAGGCTCTTGCACGGCTCAGCGCATCGTTCATTCCCTTTTCAAGAATAAGGCTCTCGATCCTTGCACATATCATAAGATCAGCGGTTTTCTGTGCATTCTTGCCTGCCCGTATCTTTTCGCAGAAATCGGAAACTTCTGCCTGTGTCTGAGCCGCCTGCGCACCAAAAAGGCTGTTCTTTTTCAGCCCCGTTTTGTCCTCGATCACCACCATTGACACGCCCATTCGCTCAAGCGTTCGGACAGTGTAGACAAAATGCTCGGTCAATCCGCCCGTATCGCCGTCAAATATGACAGGTTTGGTCGTAACGTCCATAATATCGTCAAGAGTTCTCAGGCGTGAGGTGATATCCACAAGTTCAATGTCAGGCTTTCCGCGCATAACAGAATCGCACAGCGAACTTATCCACATCGCGTCAAACTGTCTTGCTCCGCCGCCGCTGTAAACCACAGTTTTTTCGGCGATAAGACCTGTTATCCCGCTATGAGCCTCAATAGCCGTGACAAGTCCTTTCATTGATATCGCCTTTTTCAGGCGCGATCGTCTCATTGACGGCATGGAAAGCTCCGCACGCGCACGTTTTTCAAGTTCGATGTACTTCTCATCATCACTGTACGGAAACTCCACAAGCTTTCCGCCGTATCCGTTAAGAACCTCTATCACCTCATCACGGATCGGCTGCTGAAATCCCTGAGTCCAGTCATCGCCGTGAACCACAATATCAGGACGATATTTCTCAAGATTTTCGCGGTAACTAAGCTTTTTCTGCTCAACCACGCGGTAAACTCCGCTGATATTCTCAAACATTATCTTGCGCTTTGAAAACGGCAGCAGCGGAAAGCGTTTATATCCCGCGACAGCTTCATCGGAAAGGACTCCGACTGTAAGTCTGCCAAGACCTGCCGCTTTCTGTATTATGCTTATGTGTCCGCTATGTATCATATCCGTTGAAAAGCACATATAAACGTCCCTGTTTTTGATTTTGTGCAGCTTTTCGGTAACGGCTGCCAAATCGTCGGGGTCATCTATTTCCGCGCATAATCTGCCGCCTATGTCCAGCGCAGCCAGATTTTTGCCTTGGATCTCGTTAAGAGCATTTTCCGCGTAGCACTTCCGCTTGGACTCATCGCCGCTTTCGCAGTAGTCGATCATCTTTTCGAGCCACTTCGCCCAATCTTCGCGGTCAAGTTTATAAAGCGGCTGAGCGGTCACAGCTTCATCAAAAAATTCAATGCCGACCTTCTCGATCATGCCGACGCGCACCACCGCCTTGAAATCTTTTTCAGGCAGTTCCGCCGAGCAGTCCACAGCCATGCAACTGCCGCTGTTTCGCAAAACATCGCACAGAACGGAATATTCAAAAACGAGGTCGCCATGAATCAGAACAATATCTTCATCACGCAGCAGTTCCCTCGCGCAGTAAATCGAATAAATGTAATTTGTCCTGTCGTACAGCGGATTCTTCACAAAGCTTATATCAAGCGGCAGTTCAAGGCTCTTGCAGTACTCCGCAACAGCCTCATCAAAAGCTCCCGTAGTAATTACGGCTTCCTGTATTCCGCAGTCTGACAGCAGGCGGAGCTGTCGGCTGAGAATAGTCTCGCCGTCTGTCAATTCAGTCATGCACTTGGGCTGATTTTTTGTAAGCGCCCCCATTCGGCTGCCAAGTCCCGAATTCAGTAATAATGCTTTCATATTCTCCCCCGATCGTCCCTTTATCATTCTATAGAAAGTTCCCAGTAATAGCGGCGGTTTGATTCCGGAAAATCGTCCATAACGCCGTGCTCCGGATCATAAAAAGTCCCTTCACAGAACAGCGACCAATGCCAGCAGCGCGGAGTTTCAAGGCTCAGAAGGCACAGCGGCGGAAGTTCAGACTTGTCCCGAACCGAAATTCTCGTATCTGATATCTTCACACCGTTTTCGCGAAAGGTATCCTTCATTTCCCTCAGCGTGGTCTCGCGGTCGTTTCCGAGATGCTCCACTATCTCTTCAGCCGAAACCCCGAGAACCATTGCCAGCACCGCCTGACCGCATTGCAGATCCGTGGGTTCGTGAATATATGTGATGTTCATTTTACTCCCTGACTGCGGAATATCCGAGCCTTGCAACTATGCCGCAAATCGTGTCGGCGTTTATCTCACCCTTTGCGCGGAATTCCGCAGAAGCGCTTTCAAAATTCACGTCTGCCCACACTCCGTCAAGCTCATTGAGTTCGTTTTCAATACGTTTTGCGCAGTTTGAACAGGTCATTCCGCTGATTTTAAAAGTCTGAGAATAGGCGTAATTGTCCTTGTTTTTAGCCTTTGCAGCCTTTTTGTTTCCGTTGCAGCCTCCCTTACACCGCGAGCAGTCTCCGGAACAGATCTGACCGTTTCTCTTTCCGTAAGCCCACAGTGCAGCAGCTCCAACAAATACCGCCGCAATTACTACTATGATAATGATGTCAACCGTATTCATTTTATCAACTCCAATCAAAATTACAGCAGTCCGGAGCGAGCTGCTGCCGATATATTTATAGCAATACGACAAAATAACGCAACTGATCTGACAAGTCATTACGCATTATTTATTGTATTGCTATAGTGTATTTAATTACCGCGCTTTTATTCAATTGATACCTTGTGTTAACGAAATTATATCACGCCTGCGCAGTCATGTCAACGAAATTAAAATAATTTCACGGACAAAAAAGCGGAGCACATCTGCGCTCCGCTTAGTTTCGGTAAATTTATTTTTCTGAAAGGTATTTCTCTGCTGCTGCTAACTTCACGCAGATAACGAAAAGCTCCATAGCCTTTTTGAGATCCTCCATCGGAGGGTATGTAGGCGCAAGACGGATATTTCTGTCGCGCGGATCTACGCCATAGGGGAAAGTTGCGCCTGCACCTGTGAGTGTAACGCCTGCATCTGCGCAAAGGCTTACGATCCTCTTGGCACAGCCATCGGGGGAATTGAACGAGATGAAGTAACCGCCCTTAGGCTCTGTCCACTCGCCTATTCCGAGAGGAGCAAGCTCGTCATTGAGTATCTTGCAGACAAGCTCGAACTTGGGAGCAATGATAGCCTTGTGCTTCTTCATGTGCTCAACCATGTTATCAAATGTTCCGAAGTACTTAACGTGACGGAACTGGTTCATCTTATCGTAGCTGATAATGCTGATACCAAGGTGCTTCTTGAGATCATCTATATTCTTGCGGCTTGCGCCCATTACTGCAACGCCTGCGCCGGGGAAAGTGATCTTTGAAGTAGAGCCGAAGATGTAAACAATGTCCTCATTGCCGACCTTCTTAGCCTCGTCAAGAATGTTGAGAATGTACTTGGGATCATCAACAAGGTGGTGAATGCAGTAAGCGTTATCCCAGAAAATGCGGAAGTCCTTTGCCTTGGGCTTGAGAGCCGCAAAACGCTTTACAGTCTCATCGCTGTAGGAGATTCCGTCAGGGTTGGAGTACTGCGGTACGCACCAGATACCCTTGATCGACTCATCTTCAGCAACGAGCTTTTCGATCATATCCATGTCAGGGCCTGTAGCAGTCATGGGAATGTTTATCATCTCAATGCCGAAGAACTGAGTTACCTTGAAGTGTCTGTCATATCCGGGAACAGGACAGAGGAACTTTACCTTTTCGCACTCTGACCACGGCTTGCCGCCGAGAACTCCCTTATTGTAAGCGGTCTGTACAGCAAAGAACATTGCGCTGAGGCTTGAATTTCCGAAAATGATGACCTCATCATCGTTTACGCCGAGCATATCGGAGAAGAACTTCTTAGCCTCGGGAATACCGTCGAGCATTCCATAGTTACGAACGTCAACGCCGTTCTCGCTTGTAAATTCGCCGTCGTCAAAGACTTTGAGCATATCAACGCTGAGCTCAAGCTGTTCCTTGCAGGGATTTCCTCTTGCCATATTGAGGCAAAGGCCCTGTGCCTTGAAATCATCATAGAGCTTCTGGGCGTCATTTTTAAACGCAGTAAGCTGTTCCTTGTTCATTTCCGATAAATACATTTGCAGAAACACACCTTTCATATTTCATAAAGCACATAGTGTGCTGTTATTTCCAATAAAAAGTATACCATAGCGCAGGGGGATTTTCAAGAGACAATATAACGAATTTAAAAGCGTAAAATAGGCTTTTTTTGTTGTTTTATGCGAGATATTTTTTGATATATTCCTATATTATACGCATAATCTACAATAAAACGCGCATGAGTTACTGCATTTTCACGATTTTTATTTATGCAATATTGACAAATACAAATACTCGTTATATAATAATAGTATATAGATAGATTTAGGGGATGGGAAATAATTTATTTTTCGGAGGTATTATCATGAAAGAATTATTCTCATCGGCAATTTCCGTTTTCACTTCTCTCGCGCTCATATCTTCTTCGGCAATTTCCTATGCATCGGCGGCGGGCAGCGTTCCCGTTGATTCCGATCTATCAGGGGAAACGCTGTATCTTGACGAAGCTGACGGCCTGACCTTTACAGCCGCTGACACTCCGTTGATACTCTCGAATTTCTCGGAAGGCACTTACAATTACAAGGACTTTCTCGATGAAAACAACACCGCAGTCTACGAGGCGCTTGAGATCCTGACCACACCGCAGACCGACACAATAAGCGTAACTCTGCCGCAGTCCCTTTCGATATCGCTCTCAGCGCTGCCCTCATCGAAAGATTTCAGCAGTAACGATCAGGAGGCTTATGAATCCGCAATATTCGGTAGCTGCAAGCCCGGAATTGACACGCTGACATTCGATATGCCTGAGATATGCTGGATGGACATTTCAAAATTCAGCATTGGACTCGGAAAGGATACGACCGTTTCACAGAACTATTTCACGGGCAAATACACGCTCACTGTGCGCTCGCTGAAGTTCACGCCAAGCTGCAACTCCGTCTTTGGATCGGTAAGCGATGCTCAGGAATATGTTGACAAGCTCAACAAAGCTATAGAGGATTTTCCCGTGAGCGGAGATACTCGTCAGGAACAGCTCCTGAGCATTCATGACTACATCTCACAGTTTACTTACTATGACACTAATGCGGACTTTGCCTCATCGGCTCTCGGTGCGCTTGTTGAGCCGGGCGTTGTCTGCGAGGGTTACTCAAAGGGTTTCAAGCTTATCTGTGACAAACTCGGCATTCCGTGTGTCCTCGTTTTCGGAAACTACAACCGCTCAACCAATACGGCTCATATGTGGGACTATGTGCAGATGGAGGACGGAAAATGGTATGCTGTTGACGTTACATGGGACGATCTCGACAACGACGATGTGGTAAAATACCAGTACTTTCTCAAAGGCTCGGACAGTTTCAACACAAATCACACTCCGGAATCCGCCTACAACATAACTACTTTCACCTATCCCGAGCTTTCCGCAGAGGACTATTCACCTGCAACTCAGCCTGCAACAACAACAACAACTACTACTACTTCCACCACGACTGTTACGTCCTCTGAAACAACATCATCAGCCGAATCTACTACAACTACGGATAACACTTCACAGACAACAACTACCACAGTTACAACAACTTCAACTACCGAAAGCACGGTTTCAAACATTTCTTCCACCACAACTACATCATCAAGTACTACTACGACCGCAGAACCTGTTCCCGAATTTGTTATCGGCGATGTAAACAAAGACGGCAAGGTCAATCTCGCCGATCTGGTTCTGTGTCATTACGCAGTCCTCGGAAACTTCACGCCCGAATTCTCATGTGATGCAAACGGTGACGGAAAAACAAACGCTCTTGATATTGCGATCATCAGACACATTCTCCTCTGTCAGTAAAATCCAATGCTCAGACAGTTTATTTTCGGAATTTAGTTGAAATTTTAAATGATTTGTGATATAATATAAATTAAATAATACGACATAAACGTTTCAGACAGCACCGCACACAGACGGCTGAGTATGCGTAGGCATATCCGCCGCCGAAACTTCAAGCGTACTTTGTGCGGTGCTGTCTTTATACCTTAATGAGGGATTTGTATGGGTGATATTGACACAAATAAAATGTTTACGATCAGAAATATGCTTGAAATCGCTCCATGCGGCTCGATCATATTCAAGACGACCCCCAACATTGATATTATTGCTTCTAATGAAAGGCTGTGGGAACTCTTTGAGTGCGATTCGGAGGAGGATTTCATGTCCTTTTGCAAGGGCAGCATGATAAATCTGATCGCTCCTGTTGACCGCACGGCTATAAGGGAGCTTATCCGGAAAACATCAGATCTAAAGTTTCAGAAAACCCACAGACATATTTATCGTATTCTCACCAAAGCAGGCAATCAGATAGAAGTCGAGGACAGAGGCGGATCCATTATATTTAATGACGAAACGCTCATTGTTTGCCAGATGTGCCAGAATGAGAATAATCTGATAGGCGCAAACGATATAAACGACAGACTGACAGGCGTTCTCAGCATGAAGCAGTTCACGGCTCTTGCAACTGATATCCTCAGGGACGCTGAAAAGAGAAACGAACACGAGCAATACACCTTTACTTACGACAATATACGCAATTTCAAGCTCTACAACATGAAGTACGGCAGAAACGAGGGCGACAACCTGCTGAGAATGATCGCCGATCATCTCAAAAGCTCTCCTGACAGAATTCTGGTAGCACGCTATGACAACGACCATTTTCTGTCGCTCTTCAAAAGAAATGATGTATCCGAGCTTACTGCCAAGAAAAACACCGTATTCAACAGCGAATACAAGGCTGCGGGAATATCCATAAAAACGGGAATATACAAAGTTCACAGCAAGGGTGTTGAAGTATCCCATGCCTGCGATATGGCAAAGGTCGCGTGTGATACGATACGCGACTCAACTGTTTCCGTAATGATCTACGACAAGGAGCTTGAACAGAGCGTAAGGCTTGAAAATTACATAGTGGAGCACTTTGAGTCGGCTATGGCAAGTGGACACATCATTCCCTACTATCAGCCTGTTGTGCGTACGATAAGCAATTCTCTCTGCGGAACAGAAGCTCTCGCAAGGTGGATAGACCCAGAAATCGGCTTTATCCCCCCTGCTGATTTCATTCCGATACTCGAAAAGAACCACCTCATCACAAAGCTTGATCTGTTCATGCTGGAGCAGATATGTATCAACATGAACAATGCAAAAAAGCTCGGACACATGATAGTTCCGACTTCATTCAACTTGTCCAAGCAGGATTTCGTTGAGAGAAATATGCTCAGCGAGGTCGAGAACATAGTAAGCCGACACGGTATCGCAAGAGATCTGATAAATATTGAGATAACCGAATCGATGATAATGGACTATCCGCAAAGACTGAAAATGGAGATAGAGCTCTTTCAGAACAGCGGATATCAGGTGTGGATGGACGACTTTGGCAGCGGATATTCCTCGCTCAACGTACTGAAAGAATATCCGTTTGACGAGATAAAGCTTGATATGCTGTTCATGCGCTCCTTCGATGACAGATCAAAGGAAATAATCCGCGCAACGGTTCAGATGGCGAAAAGACTGGGAATACAGACTCTCGCGGAGGGCGTTGAAACCAAGGAGCAGTACGACTTTCTGCGCCGCATAGGCTGCGAAAAGGTTCAGGGATACTATTTCAGCAAGCCTATTTCCCCGAAAGAAATTCTTACCTTTGCTGAGGAAAAGCACATATCCATGGAAAAACGTGCCGACCGCCATTACTACGACCGTATCGGCAGGATAAACAGCATTACGGACAGAACCCTCGCTATAACGGAATTTGACCAGAAAACATTCAAATTCCTGTTCCGCAACGAGGAATTCGACAATGCTCTGCAAAGCATAGGTATCACGGACGAGGAGCTTATCGACCACTTCATAAACTCTGCCTCCTCCAATCTGAGCAGGAAATTCCGCTATCTTCAGGAAAGGACCGAACTTGAAGAAGGCTTTTCGCAAATGGACTTCGCTGTCAACGGACAGTATTTCAGACTGCGTTCCAAGCTGATAAGTCAGAATATGCCGTATACGGCAAATCAACTTGAAGTAATAAACCTTACTTCAAACGAATCCGAAAACGACAGCGGCAGGCTCGACCGCGTTATACGAGCTATCTACAGCATATATGATTTCATCATTCTGATATATCCGGACGGAAAATTTGAAAATCTCATGAGAAGTGGCAGTTCAAACTCAAAAAAACTCGAGGGAAACGCTCTCACAGACACGGATCGCGCCAAGAACTTCATTCACCCCGAAGACCGCAGGGAATTTCTCTCATATGCGGATATAAATTCTCTCAGAAAGAGACTGAGATCCGCCGAACGAGGCTATGAAACAAGATTTTTCCGCTCAAAACTAGGAAAGGAAGGCTATGTGTGGAAAGAGCACACTTTCCAGTACCTTCCGGAATTTGACCTTATAATCTACTCCACAAAGGCAACTCCGCTTTACCGCGCCGACCTTTCGCGTCAGATAGGCGCTGAATCCAACTTGGACAGCGGAATCGAAAGTGCTCTGTGGCAGTCGCTCAAATACTCGAATATCGTCAACCTGTTTTGGAAAGATACCGACAGAAAATTCGCAGGCGGAAACCGCAAATTCCTCGATACGCTTGGGATCGAGGACAAGGCGGATATATACGGCAAGCGCGATGAGGATCTTAACTGGCTTATTGACACGTCTGCTCCGATAGACGACGATACCCAAATACTGGAAAATGGCGCTGACATTCACAATCGCCTTGAAAAGCTTATAATTGACGGAGTTTCACACAATATACTTGTCTCCAAAGAGCCGATATACAAAAACGGCAAGATAGCGGGCATACTCGGAAGCTTTGTCGATCTCGATGAATACGCTCAGCTTGGTCTGAACGGTTCTTCACTCAACAACAGAGACATGGTAACCGGACTTTTATCGGCTCACGGAATAATTGACCCTGTTTCCGAGTACATCGAGGGCTGGCAGAACAGGCAGGAAAAATTTGCAATACTCCGCATAAGATTTCTGGAGCAGAAAAGCAACTATGAAGAATACGGCCCTCTTGTATCCAACGAAATTGCACGCGAGATTGCGATGATACTTAGCAGGATAGGAAAAAGAGAAGCCGTTATTGCAAGGCTTTATGCGGGGAACTACGTCCTTATGAAAAAATACGAGGACAAAGCTTCCGTAAACAGGCTTGTGGAAAAAATAACCTCCAATCTGAAAAACATTCACCGCGTTGCAGGCTTTGACGTTACAATATACCCCGAAATAAAGGTTTATTTTGCCGGCGAAACCAAGACCGCAGGCGAGCTTATCGCCGTTGCAACCGGCGGAACGGAGATAGATCTTGCGCAGAGAGAACAGCTTGAGGATAAGCTGAATTACTACAACATTCAGCTTGATACGGTCGTTGATACGCTGCCCGGAGGAATCGCGATTTATGAGGTTTTAGATGCCGGACTCAACATCGTGTACGCTTCAAAGGGCGTAAGCGAGATCTCCGGACGGACTCAGGAGGAGTTCCTGAAAAGCTTTGAGCAAGACAAATCGTCAGGCATGGTCGATCAGGACATCGAAATGGTGGATTCCGCAGTATATAGGGCTATACACAACGGCGATGAAATTAACGTTACCTATCGTCTGCGTCACCTTAACGGCAAGATAATCTGGGTAAATATGCAGGGCAGGATCATCGGCGAGCAGAACGGACGTCCTCTGCTTTTGGGAGTATTTCGCAATCTCTCTGAGTCTACACAAGTTTATGAATCCCTGCTTGACGAATCACTTGCAGGGATATTCGTAAGCGCCAAAAAAGACGGCGAAATGCTCTATACCAATCAGGTAGCCGTAAGAACAAGCAAAGCATTGACACACTGTTCTGTTGAGGATCTGTACAAACAGATTGTAGAGTTGTGTACTCCCGAACGCAAGATAAAAATCGTTTACGGCCCCGACGTCGAACGCGAAAAGTACGAGATAGTCATGAATGACAGAAATATGCTCGTTTATCAGGTTGACGGAATATGGAACGGCAGAGAGGCGAAAATATGCTATGTCTCCGATATTACTGGAAAATACATAGAGGAGTGCGCAAAGGCTGAACGTGAGTCCATGCTGTATCTTCAGGCGATAAACTCGTCATATGACATGATAATCACGCTGAATCTCACGCAAAACCTCTTTAAGCTCTACTCCAACGACAACTTTTTGGGATATGACTGGTCAAACTGCAAAACTTATGAAGAACTGACGGCAGCTATCGCTAAGATGATTCCCGACAGCGAAAAAGTAGACCCCAGGTCTTTCTTAGCGAGCGAACAGGTTCAGAAATATAAATCGGGAACTAACTTTACTGTTACCGAACACAAAGTCTATGACGCTCAGGGAAATATCCACTGGGTATCTGTCCGCGTTGTCTATTCAGAAGATCCCGTTTCGCACGACATTCTTGCCATTTCGCTTACTATGCTCATTGACGATCAGGTCAGGGAACGCCGCGAACGGCAGGTGATTCTGCAAAACGCTCTTGACGAAGCAACCAGCGCAAGCAGGGCAAAGAGCCAGTTTCTCTCCAATATGTCCCACGACATAAGGACTCCCATGAATGCCATTATGGGATATTCCGCAATTGCCGCTGAACACCTTGACGACAGAAAAAGAGTCGATGATTGTATCCAGAAGATCATCTACTCGGGCAAGAACCTACAGGAACTTCTCAATGACGTTCTGGATATGTCGCGTATTGAATCGGGAAAGGATACACTCGAACCCACTGACGCCACCTTTAAGGATATGGAAAAGGAAGTCCTCGCGATAATCAAGCCGCTGACGGACGCAAAGAATATCACGCTTATTTCCGAAAACTGCGGTCTCGTTCACAAGAATGTGAAAATGGACTTTCCTAAAGTCAGCAGGATATTTATCAATATTCTGAGCAATGCAGCAAAATTCACGGGCGAAAACGGCAAGATAATCTGTCGGCTCACCGAGGAGAAAAGCCCGATAGTCGGATTCGGAACTTACACGTTCAGTATAAAGGATAACGGAATAGGCATGAGCGAAAGCTTCCTTGAACACATATACGAGCTGTTTTCCCGTGAAAACACATCGACAAATTCACGCACATACGGTACAGGTCTCGGAATGGCTATCGTCAAGAAGTACGTTGATATCATGGGCGGCACTGTAAATGTGCTCAGCAAGCAGGGTGTCGGAACAGAAGTGATCGTCAGAATGGATCTTGAATGGTCTGACGATAAGGGAACTCGCGATAATGAATCCGAGGACTTGCAGCTCAATCGTCTCAAGGGAAAGCGTGTCCTTGTTGTGGACGACAGCAGCCTTAACAGCAGTCTCGCGTCTATCATGCTTGAAGAAATGGGAATGTCTGCCGATACCGCCGCTGACGGCACAGAGGCTGTTAGAGCGCTTGAATCATGCGGCGACGGAGAATATGACTTAGTTCTAATGGATATGCAGATGCCGACCATGGACGGGATAACCGCAACAAAAAAGATCCGCGCCTCAAAACGCGGATATCTGCAAAAAGTCCCGATAATCGCACTCACAGCGAACGCCTTTGTTGAGGACGTTGAAATATGCCTTAAAGCAGGAATGAACGGTCACATCTCGAAACCGTTCAACCGCGAGGACTTCATAAAGAAAATGGCTGAAGCATTGTCTGAATAAACCAAAGGCAGCACTCACATTATGAGTGCTGCCTATACTGTAAACGCCTGAGAGTCGATCTCAGGCGTTTTCTTTTTGGATACAGCTTTGTGTATCGCGGATCACGTCCTCAACAGTGATCGACCGCATTTGCCTTTCCATTGCCTGCTGAATACTCTCAAGCTTGTCATCAAGCGCCTTGTGAATGTTTCTTCCCACAGGGCAGGCAGTATTCGGATTATCGTGAAAATGAAAGAGCTGATTTTCCTCAATGCTGTCAACGGCTCTGAAAATATCGAGCAGCGTTATCTCGCTAAGCGGTCTTGCCGCGTCAACTCCGCCTGAACCTCTTTTTACGGAAACAAGGTCGGCTTTTTTCAGTTGCTGCAAGACTTTTCTTATTATGACGGGATTCACATTTATGCTGCCTGCGAGAAAATCGCTCGTCAGCTTGTGTTCGTCCCTGAATGTATCGATACACGCAAAAATATGTATAGCAATTGTAAATCTGCTTGAGATCTGCACTTTGACCACTCCCCTTTTGAGTAATTATATCACAGCGCAAATGTAATGTCAACGGTTACAGCTTCACAAAACAAAAAGCAGGAGATACGTTCTCCTGCTTTGAGAATTCTTACATAAGCTGCTGTTCGTTTATCATCAGCTTAAACTGCATTCCGAGTTTTTCCGCTGCCTTTCGGCAGAGTATCATTCGCTGAAGGAAAATTTCAAAATAGTCCATTACCGAGCCATAGCGCGTATCTACGGAGAGCTTCAGCTTTATAAGCGTGTGCGACTCGTTGATCTTCAATTCTGACTTGGTTACTGAATAGTTAACGCGGTCATGAATATCAAAGTTCGAGATATCCTGATTGCGCACACGGTTGCGGCGCACATCGCTTTTGTCAGCAAGTATCAGAGCGGCTGCAAGCGCACTTACCGGTACGCCTGTGCCCTCATCGTGATTTCCGATAGCGGAAACTATCTGCCCGATCTCATCGGGAGGAAAATTCAGGTGATCCAGAATACGGAAAGCCATTATCGCGCCCGACTGACTGTGCTCCACACGATTTACGAGATTACCGATATCATGCAGATATCCTGCTATCTTTACAAGCTCGACCGTTCGCTCCGGATAGCCGAGAGTTTGCAGGATGTATCCTGCCTTTTCAGCTACCAGCGTTACATGGGCAAAGCTGTGCTCGGTAAATCCGAGTGCAGACAGCGCCAGATCTGCCTGACGGATATAGGTATTGATCTCCTCATTCTTCTTGATCTCCTGATATGTCATGATTACTCCTCCTTCAGAATGTCTGACATGATGTTTTTAGGCAACACAGCACAAATTCTGTACAGTGTTGCCTTAAATATTATTCTTATGACTGCTTAGGAAAGTTTATAACGACCGTTGTTCCTTCGTTTTCCTTGCTTTCGAGCGAGATCTGCGCGTTGTGGTACATTACTCCGTGCTTTACAATTGAAAGTCCCAGCCCTGTACCGCCGATAGACTTTGATCTTGCCTTGTCAACACGGTAAAAACGTTCAAACACTCTGTCCTGCTGTACCGTTGGTATCCCTATTCCCGTATCCGAAACAGTTACCGTTACAGTATCGGCGCTGTTCTTAACGGAAACCTTAACATCTCCGCCGCTGCGGTTGTATTTTACCGCATTGTCACAGAGGTTGAAAATTATCTCGTCAAGTATTTTCCTTACGCCCATTATCTCAGCCTTTTCGCCGTTGACCGTAAAGTGTATCTTCTTTTCCTGCGCCTGCGGAGAAAGTCTTGAAGCAATCTCAAGGGACAGCGTGTACAGATCTACAGTTTCAGGCTCATACTCGATGGTTCCGTCATCAAGTTCCGATAATTTGATGATATCGGATACGAGTGATATGAGACGCTGAGCCTCATCGTATATTGATCTGCTGAAATCAACGACTGTCGCTTCATCAGTACCGCCTGACTTCATTATCTCTGCAAATCCCGAGATAGAAGTCAGCGGCGTTTTAAGTTCGTGCGAAACGTTTGAAGTGAACTCGCGGCGCAACTGCTCGCGTCTGCTTATCTCCGTGATATCAATAACAACAATTACCGCACCGATAACTTCCTGCTCCGTATCGTATACAGGGTTTGAGATGATACTGTAAACCCGCTCGTCCGTTGTCATCTCTGCCTGCGAATGTTCACCGTCAAGCGACTTGTATATCGCGTCACGGAAAGGCTTGCTGCGGCTGAGCGCAAGAATGTTTTCGGGAGTTTTCTGCTCAGCTCCGAACAATTTCAATGCAGCGGCGTTGTAGGTCAGTATCTTCATCTGATTGTCGATAACGATAAAGCCCTCGCTCATGTTATCGGTAATTATTCTGAATTCTTCCTGCTTCTGACGAGCCTCTTTGAGCTGCTCCTCTATCGTTGAATTCTGATGTGCGATTTTTCTCAATAGCGGCGATAATTCATCATACACCGTATTTTCCATAGGTTCATCAAGATCAAGATCGTTTATCGGCTCAACGATGTGCTTTGCTACATTCGTTGAAAGTATGAGCGACAGCACAATTGCAGCTATGACCACAATTGCTATCGGCTGACTGATCCCGAGCAGTATCGTGACTATCGTGAACTGGTCTGCGGATATTCTGAGTATCTGTCCGTTGTCAAGCTTCTGAGCGTAATAAACCGTCTTTTCGGTCATGGTTGACGAATACCTTACGCTCTGACCCCTGCCCTCAGTCTCAGCCTGCTTGACCTCCTCGCGGTCACCGTGATTTTCAAGCTTGCTGACATCGACCTGCGAATCTGCAAGAACTGTGCCGTCCCTGTCTATCAGAGTAACTCTGTCACCGTCTTTGCTGAGGTTGTCAAAGTAACTGATACCCTCGTTTTCGATCGCAGTTGCAACGAACGCCGTTTCCTTCTGAAGCTGATCTTCAAGCTGGTTCTCAAAAATGCCGTGCAGTATGCCCATTATCAGAAAAATGCTTGCAAGAAGAACTATCATAGCCGTAAGAAGTGACGAACGAAAAATCTTCTTAAACATTATTACTTACTCCTATCTTATAGCCGACGTTCTTTACCGTCTGAATATACTGTCCGGCAGCGCCAAGCTTTATGCGGAGATTGCGGATATGGACATCGAGTGTTCTCGATTCTCCGTAATAGTCGTTCCATACCTTTGTAAAGAGTTCGTCGCGGCTTACAACATTGCCGTTTGCTTTCAGCAAAAGTGTAAGAATGGCAAATTCTTTGAAAGAAAGCGTGACTTCACTGCCGTCAACATATACGGTGTGTTTATTGGTATCAACAGACAATATCCCAAGGCTGTATTCCACCTGATTCTGTGCATGAGTCTGCCTGCTCCTTCTGATAACAGCTTTTACTCTCGATATAAGCTCCGTCATGCCGAAGGGCTTTGAAATGTAATCATCAGCGCCCATGTCGAGTCCCGTAACTTTATCGAATTCGCTGCCTTTTGCGGTAAGCATTATTATCGGCACAGTTTCGTCGGTTTTTCGCAGGCTCTCAAGTATTGACAAGCCACTTTCTTCGGGAAGCATTATATCCAAAAGAATAATATCAGGCTTTTCCTCGGCAAACGCTTTGCGGAATTCACTCGGGAGCGCAAAACCGCTGACCGAGAATCCTTCCTTATTCAGTGCGTAGCATACCAGTTTCCTGATATTATCATCATCTTCAACTATAAATATTCTATCCATCTTATATGCCTCCCTGCTACAAATTATACAACATATGCCCGCAAAAATCAAGCCTTATGATTGCCTGTCACTGCGAAGATGACCCATTCGGCAATGTTTTCAGCGTGATCTCCTATGCGCTCGAAATATTTTGCTACCATAAGCAGGTCAAGAAGTCCTTCAGCGTTTTCGTTTTCAGTACGGATAACATTTATCAGCTCGGATTTTGCCTTGTCAAAAAGCGCGTCCACAGTATCGTCAAGCCCGATCACGGAATTGGCAATGTCGATGTCCTTTCTGACGTAGGAATCAACACTGTTCATAACCATTTTCACGGTCGTTTCCGCCATTTCCTTGATATTGATCTTTGACTTGATATCGTCTGTTACATATTCCGCGATCTCTGCAATGTCTAACGCCTGATCTCCGATCCTTTCCATATCCGATATCATTTTAAGCGCTGATGTTATCATTCGGAAATCAGTAGCGACAGGCTGCTGTTGGATAAGCAGCCTCATGCACATTGTTTCGATCTCGCGTTCCTTCTGGTCTATCTGCTTTTCGGCCTCCGCCGCGTTTTTCTTCATCTGCGCGTCGTTTTTAAGCAGATATTTCACAGCGCAGCTTATTGCGTCCTCGCACAATGCGCCCATTTCCACAAGCGCATTACTCAGCTTTGAAAGTTCTTCCTCAAAATGTTCACGCATATTAACCAAACCTTCCTGAAATATAATCTTCTGTTCTCTTTTCCTTCGGAGTTGAAAACATCTTGTCGGTCTCGTCGTATTCGACTATTTCTCCCATAAGGAAAAAGGCTGTTTTATCGGATATTCTTGCCGCCTGCTGCATATTATGCGTAACAATGATTATCGTGTACTTCTTTCTCAGCTCCACAGCGAGATCCTCTATCTTAGAGGTGGAAATAGGGTCAAGGGCTGATGTCGGCTCGTCCATGAGCAGTATCTCAGGCTCGACCGCAAGCGCCCTTGCAATGCACAGTCTCTGCTGCTGACCGCCGCTCATGCCGAGCGCGGATTTCTTCAGCCTGTCCTTGCACTCGTCCCACAATGCCGCTTTTCTGAGAGAATCCTCAACGATCTCGTCGAGCTTGGCTTTCGACTTTGTACCGTGTATTCTCGGGCCGTATGCGATATTGTCGTAAATACTCATCGGGAACGGATTCGGCTTCTGGAACACCATTCCCACGCGCTTGCGCAGAATGTTTACGTCCATATCCTTGTAAATGTCAATGCCGTCAAGTGTGATCTTTCCTTCAATGCGGCAGCCCTCAACAAGATCGTTCATTCTGTTGAGTGAGCGCAGAAACGTTGATTTTCCGCAGCCTGAAGGCCCGATAAGCGCCGTTATCTCTTTTTCTGGAAGAGATATATTAATATTTTTCAAGGCGTGATTTTCTCCATACCAGAGATTCATGTCACGAGCCTCAAGTGAATTTTTGTTTTCGTTCATTTTACGTCGCCTTTCTTCAGTTTTTTGCCGGCAAGTTTTGCTGTCAGGTTGATGATGATCGAAATGATGAGAAGTACGGACGCTATTGCAAACGCTGTATCGAAATCTCCGCGCTCCTTTGCGTACATATAAAGCGAAACGGTCAGAGTCGAACCTGCATGATCGGGCTTCACAGCATTAAGAGGAGAAAGCATCTCGTTTGCCATACCTGCTGTGAACATCAGAGCTGCGCTTTCACCGGTAATTCTTCCGACTGCGAGAATACAGCCGGTAACAATACCGTCTACCGCTGACGGGAGCACAACTGTCCGTATTGCATACCACTTTCCTGCGCCGAGTGCGAATGCACCCTCACGATAACTCGCCGGCACGGTTTTAAGGCTCTCCTGCGTGGTTCGTATTACTGTCGGCAGCGTCATGATAACAAGCGTCAGCGAACCTGCTACCAGACTCGTACCAAGTGAGAAAAACTGAACAAAGATAAGCATTCCGACAAGTCCGTATATGATCGACGGGATCCCGGCAAGAGTTTCCGTTGCAAGCTCTATTATCTTGATAGCTTTCCTGTTGCTTGCGTATTCCTGCAAATACACAGCCGAGCCTACTCCGAGCGGAAGCACTATGATTATGGTAATGAATATGATGTAAAGCGTATTCATTATATTCGGAAGGATACCTACCGTTTCCTTGACCATGCTCGGCTTTGAAGTGAGGAATTCCGCGGTAATATTCGGTATTCCTCTGAACAGAATGTAGCCGGTCATCATGAGAATAAGCGCAATTATCACGAGTGCAGCCATATGTACAAGGAAATCGAGGATCAGATCCCTGACCTTTCTTTTCATTGATATATGTTCATTCATAAGCTCACTTCCTCTCCCGCTTGACTACGAAGTTAAGTATCATATTTATTATAAGGATAAATATGAACAGTACAAGTGCTATTGAAAACAGTGCCTGCCGCTGGAGTCCTGACGAATACGACATTTCACTTGCGACAGCCGTTGTGAGAAAGCGCACGCTCTTGAACAGAGACGGCATATTCGCAACGTTGCCCGCAACCATCATAACTGCCATTGCCTCGCCTAGCGCTCTGCCGATACCGAGTATGACCGAGGTGAGTATTCCGCTTTTTGCAGCAGGAAGAAGCACCTTGAACGTCGTCTCGGTCTTGGTCGCTCCGAGCGCAAGTGAAGCCTCCTCATAGTCGTGAGGCACCGCCTTTATCGCCGTCTGCGATACGGAAATGACCGACGGCAGTATCATTACTGCAAGAACGATGATCGCCGAGAACAGATTAGCTCCGTCAGGGAGAGAGAATACTTCTCTCACAGTAGGTACGATTATTATCATTCCGACAAGTCCGTATACAACCGAAGGAATACCCGACATGAGGTCGATAACAGCGGTACATACGCTTGCAGCCTTCGATTTTGAATACTTTGCAAGGAATACGGCGCACAGAACTCCGAACGGCACACCTATCAGAATAGCTCCGAATGTGCCGTAAACCGATGACAGAATGAACGGAAGTATACCGTACTTCGGATCAGCGGCGGTCGATGCCCATGTCGTGCCGAAAATAAATTCCTTAATGCCGATCTTTCCTATTGCCGGAACGCCTGAGCCGAAAAGAAACGCTGTTATTATTCTGTCTCTTATACA
>UQEM01000006.1 GCA_900540005.1 uncultured Ruminococcus sp. | reverse complement strand
GATGACGTCGAGTCTCGTGGGCTCGGAGATGTGTATAAGAGACAGTTCTTCTTCATAATGATTTATTTCCTTTCAAAAAATTAATTTATTTTATCTGCCGCCGTTGTGACGGCAGATAGAATGCGTTTTAATAATTACTTGTTGCCAAGAACAAGCTCCCAAAGTTCCTTGTCTGTAAGAGTGTTGTACTTCTCGTTTTCAGTAGCAGCTCTGTCAGCGGCAAATGTAAGGATGTAAGAAGAGTCAATTGAATTGAGTTCTGTACCTCTGTCTTCCTTAGTCTTTGCTCTATCGCTAAGAGGAGCATTTACGTCTGCAAGGAATGCAGCGAACTGTTCATAGACAGGATCATTCTTAGCAAGCTGGCTTGTTGAAAGAACTGTTTCCTCAGCAGACTGACCTGTAAGAAGGGTTGCATAGTAAGTAAGGATCGCAGATGCGTCAACAGCGTCAACCTTATTGTCGAGGTTTGCATCGCCCTTTACGCCGATGTATGCCTTAACAGTGATCTTCTCTCCAGCCTCGTTTGCAAGAGCAGCACCGTTTGCAAGGAGAACTGTGCCGTCAGGAGCAGTGATGTCCTCGCCCTCGTAAGTAAGAGTTACATCATAATCAAAGCCGTCAGTTCTGTCTGCAACATATGTGTTTTCAGGAGTTGCATCGCCGAAACCAATGTTTGCGATATCAATATCTTCCTCTACAGGATTGCCAACAGAAACAACGTTTCCTTCCTCATCTGTAGTAACATCAACGTAAGAAACGTGAACCTTAGCGTTCTTAACCTGTTCCTCGCTGAATGTCTCCTCAGTGTTGAGGTAGAAAGCATAATCTGTATCAGCTGTTACATAGTAAGTACTTACACTTGTAACTACATTAGTAGTTGTTGTGGTAGTTGTAGTAGTTGTAGTAGTTGTATTCGACGATGTTGTGGTTGTAGATGTAGTTGTTGTATCTGATGATGAAGTTGTGGTTGTAGATGTAGTTGTTGTATCTGATGATGAAGTTGTAGTTGCAGAAGTAGTTGTTGTATCAGACGATGTTGTAGTTGCAGATGTAGTTGTTGTATCAGACGATGTTGTGGTTGCAGATGTAGTTGTTGTATTCGATGATGACGTTGTAGTTGCAGATGTAGTTGTTGTATCTGATGATGTTGTAGTTGTTGAAGTTGTTGTCGTTGTATCACCTGTTGTTGTAGTAGTTGTGGTCTCAGTTACAAGAATTCTCTTAACTTCAACAGATACAGAACTTGCATCAGCAGCCTTTATGCCGCCGAAATCAACAACGCCTGTAATCTCCTTGTAAGAATCAACAAATACATTGCCCTGTGCCTCAACGTAAGCCTTAACAGCTTCCTTCTCAGCATCCTCAAATCTGCCTGAAAGTGAACCTACACCGCCAGCGATCGAGTAATCAACATTTGTGAGTGAGTCAAGGAATGCACCGAGTGTTGCTGCATCAACATCAACTGTGTAAGGTGAAGCTGCTGCATTGATCTGAGCGAGTGCATTGTTGTAAAGTCCGCCTACTGTGTTTGTAGCGAGAACCTCAGAAGCAGTAGAACCTGTGAAAGTCTTATTATAGTTCTTCTTGAGGTAGTTCTTAGCAGCAGAAATAAGACCTGCAACATTTGTATCTGTCTTTGATCTGTTAGCAGTGAATACCTTGCCTAAATTCTTTGTTGCTGTATTGAACATATTAACGTATTCTGCCATTGCAGCATCTACGTCAGCCTTTACAGCATCCTTATCGATTCCATCGATAGAATCAATTGTTGTGTAAGCTGTGTTCTTGAGTTCAGCAAGCTTGCCGGCAGCATATGTATTGATAGCATCATAAACTGTGTATGTCTTGCCGTCTTCTGCTGTGAAAGCAACATCAACAGTGAACTTTGTGCCGCCTGCGAGCTCAGAAGTCTTGATAGTAACCTCTACTGTACCTGAAATATCAACCTTTGCAAAGTCGATATTTGCAAGCTCGGGAGCATTGTACTTATCAGCAAGCTCCTTAACTTTCTTACCGAGGGCCTTGTTTACATCGCTCTGGAGAGCTGCTGCAAGGTTATTAACCTTAGCTGCAACAAGGATATCTCCGTCATCAGTTACTCTGTAAGCAACGCCTTCGACCTGAGCGAACATTGCCTTAGCAAGATCTGAATACTGACCAGCGCGCGAAGCAAGTGCGTTTGCAAAACCAGTGATGTCAAGTGTTCCTGTTGTATTTCCGTTTGAAACGATTTTGTCAAGAGCACTGCTAAGTGTAAGATTCCAATCAGACTTCTGATCAGCATCATCAGGAGCAATGTAGAGCATATTGTCAAGTGTAACAGAAGTGTCTGCACTTGCCTCAGCCTTAATCGCGTCTCCGGTCACCTTTACTGCATCAGTAGAAGCTGCAAAAGATGTACAGGTCAAGCACTGTGTGAGAGCGAGCGGAACAGTAGCAACTGCGGCAACGGCTCTCTTGAATAATGAATTCTTCATTGTTCTATACCTCTCTAACATATTTTTTGCTCTTTCTAAGCAGAAATTCTGTTCAATCCCCGCTCTTTGCAGAGCCGATTTCAGGCATACGGGCGCATTTACATACACCAATCTCCAAAATTCATAACTTAATTTTATCACATAAATGGAAATAAGTCAAGTTTAAAGGGGTATTTTTTTATAAAATAATTGAGGATTATTCAAAGGAGTTTTTGTGCTTATTTCACAAGTTGTACATAGCTTCCGTTTTACATATTTCTGCGAAAAACCATTGTTTTTCGTCTGTGTACAGTATACCACAATAGGCCGAAAGCGTCAATATGGAATTGCTGCCATAAGTCTTTCCATTATAAGAAAAAGCAGACCCGAAGGTCTGCTTTTCTAAACATATTACAGATTAACCCTTAAATCTGTCCGGAACAACGTAATCCCAGAGCTGCTGATCATCCATCTGGTTGAAGATCGGGTTAGATGTTGCAATACGGTCTGCATAGAATGTGAGGATATAAGATGCGTCACGAGAGTCGATCGCTGCGCCTGTCTCCAGGTTTGTTCTATCGGCTCTTGTAAGCTTCCAGTTGTCCTCTGCCCACTCATTTGCATTAACGTCAGCAAGTAATGCTGCGAGGTTATCAAGCTTATCATCAGGGCCTGTTACCAGTTTGCTCGTTGAAAGCTGACGGGTTTCAGGAGTATAGTTAACAGTCATGATGTTTGCGTAGTATGTGAGTATCGCAGAAGAGTCTCTTGAGTCAACAATGTTGTTGAGGTCAGTATCGCCCTTTACACCAATGTAAGCTTCAATTGTAAGAGGTTCACCGGCGTTGCCGTCAGTGCTCTTAGCTCTGAGCTGGATATTTGTTGTATCGTCGAGCTGATAGTAAACAGGTACATTGTAGATGAACTCATCACGAGTAGGTGCGCCTGCATGTTCTCTTGCTGTGTACTGTGTATAAGGTGTTTCGCCATTGAAGTTGATCTTTGAAGGATCAGCGTCTACTTCAACTGTTTCACCATTGCTGAGAACGTTGTAGAGCTTGATGCTTGTGATCTGATTCTTGGAGAAGCCGCCTTCAACACCGTTAGCGCGAGTGCCGTTATCGTGGCTGAAGTAGTAACCTTCAGTTGTTTCGATCTCAGCATAAACCTCAACTACAGAAGTTGTGGTTGTTGTGGTTGTGCCACTGGTAGTTGTAGTTGTTGTTGTAGTTGTGCCGGAAGTTGTTGTTGATGTTGTAGTTGTTGTTGTGTCAGATGTTGTTGTGCCAGAAGTTGTTGTAGTAGTTGTTGTTGTGTCAGATGTTGTTGTGCCGGAAGTTGTTGTAGTTGTTGTGCTTGTAGTTGTAGAAGTTGTTGTAGTTGTTGTGTCAGCAGTTGTTGTTGATGTTGTAGTTGTTGTGGTAGTAGTTGTTGTGGTAGTGGTAGTTGTAGTTGTTGTGGGAGCTTCAATGATGATCGCACCATTATAAGTAATAATGCTGCTTGTGATATCATTGCCGTTCTCGTCGCTTACAAAGAGGTCGCTGATTGTTACAGGATATCTGCCTGCTGCACAATCATCAGGAACCTTATATGTAAGTGTGATTACATTTGCGCCGTCAGCGCCTACAGTAGAAGAGCCGTTAGCGTTTGCAAATGCGTACTCATTATTTGTGTGGTTTGCTACGAGGGTATCACCGTAAGCAGCAGAACCATCAGCTGTCTCATAATCGATAGGAGATGTTCCCTTGATTATGAACTGAGCACCGCCGACCTTAAGAGCAACTGCGTTAGGATCCTCAACAACCATGTTGAGTGTTACTGTGTCACCGGGCTTAGCGGTTACAGTATCGATTCTCCAAACAATTGCACCGGGCTGGATAGTTGTTGTTGTGCCTGTTGTTGTAGTTGTAGTTGTTGTGGTAGTAGTTGTTGTGGTTGTTGTGGTTGTAGTTGTTGTGCTTGTAGTAGAAGTTGTTGTTGATGTAGTAGTGCTTGTAGTTGTTGTTGTGGTGGTAGTTGTTGTAGTTGTCGTTGTAGTTGTAGTAGGAACTTCAACGATAATTGCACCGTCCTCAGGGATAACCTTGAGAGAGATGTCAATGCCGTTTTCATCACTTACAAAGAGGTTGTCAATTGTTACAGGATATCTGCCTGCTGCACAATCATCAGGAACCTTGTATGTAAGAGTGATTACATCAGCGTCATTAGCGCCTGCTGTTGCAGAACCCATAGCGTCAGCAAATGCGAATTCCTTTGTGGAATCGTTTGCTACAAGAGTGTCGTCGTAAGCTACAGAGCCTTCAGCCGAAACATATTCGATCGGGCTTGCATTGTTGATTACGAACTGAGCACCGCCGACCTTGAGACCAACGTTTCTGTTGTCAACAACCTTAACGTTGAGCTTTACTGTATCACCGGGCTTAGCAGTTACTGTTTCAGCTCTCCAGATGATAGCACCTTCCTGAGTTGTAACAGTAGTTGTTGTAGTTGTGGTTGTAGTAGTTGTTGTGCTTGTTGTTGTAGTTGTTGTAGAAGTTGTAGTTGATGTAGTTGTGCTTGTGGTAGTTGTTGTAGAAGTTGTAGTTGTAGTAGTTGTTGTATCCTCAACAACAATAATCTTACCGTCAACAAGCTTTACCATTGAAGTGATGTCTCTGCCGTACTCATCAGAGATGAATGCGTTAGACCACTCAACGGGATATTCGCCAGCCTTGCAGTCCTTAGGAACTGTGTATGTGAGCTTGAGAACTACAGAACCGTCAGTTGCTGCAGTACCCTTGCCGTCAACATTAGCGAATGCAAATTCCTTTGTGGAATCGTTAGCAACGAGAGTATCTCCGTAAGCAGAAGAACCTGTTGCAGCAACGTAGCCGATAGGATCAGCAGCGTTGATATTGAACTGAGCGCCTGCTACAGGGAGTCCGGGAACCGAGCTGTCTGAAACGAGTACTTCCATTTCAACAACATCACCGGGTCTTGCTATCTTCTCAGGAATTGTCCATGTAACTTTGCCTTCAATTGTTGTATCCTCTACTGTGATGAGACCGTCAACGAGTGAGATCTGATCTGTGAGAGAATTTCCGTTTGTGTCGCTGATGAATGCATCAGACCACTTAACAGGATATTCGCCTGCAGGGCAATTGTCAGGAACTGTGTATGTAAGTGTGAGAACGACTGAGCCGTCCGCAGCAGCTACACCATTACCTACGCCATTGCCGAAAGCAAATTCCTTGAGAGAATCGTTAGAAACGACCTTTGAATCATAAGCTGTAGTTCCATCGATTGAAACATACTCGATAGGAGAAGCAGCGTTGATATTGAACTGTGCACCGGCTACAGGAAGAGCAGCTCCGTCAGGATCAGAAACGATAGCTCTGAGTGATACTGTCTCGCCCGGCTTAGCAGTTACCTTATCGAGAACCCATGCGATCTCACCGTCAAACTTAGGAGCCTTAACGATGATAGCGCCGTCTGTAAGAGTAACCTTATCCGTTACATCCAGTCCGTTTGTGTCTGTGATAAATGCGTTATCCCATGTTACAGGATATGTTCCGTCAGCAGTGCCGTTCGGAACTGTGTAAGTAAGAGTAAGAACAACATCGTCATTCTTAGCTGTAACGCCGTTGCCTACGCCCTGACCGAATGCGAATTCCTGAGTATCGTTGTTAGCAACGAGTGTGGAATCGTAAGCAGCAGAACCTGTAGCCGAGTTGTACTCGATAGGTGAAGCAGCGTCAACATCGAACTGAGCACCGGCAACTGAAAGTGAAGAACCCTTAACAGTAACGTCCATAGTTACCTTATCGCCGGGCTGAGCCTCAACAGTAGGAATTACCCACTCAACTGTACCAGTAGCAGGAAGAACTGTTGTTGTGGTAGTAGTTGTAGCAGCGGCTGTTGTAGTTGTTGTTGCTCTTGAAGTTGTTGTGCTTGTAGTAGTTGTAGTGGTTATTGTGGTAGTAATAGCCTTAGTTGTTGTAGATGTTGTTGTAACATCGTCTTCAACTGTGATTATACCATTAAGAACTTCTGTGTTCCAAGTAGCAGATCTGTTGCCCTTAAAGATCTTAGCATCTGTAATGCTGATCTTGTAATCTCCTGCAGGTGTGTTCTCAGGAACAGATACTGAAACGATCATAAGCGCATCGTCTGATCTGATTACTGAAGGTTCACTATCTACGAGGGATGTGAAGTTCATCTTCTTAGTTGCCAGGTTAACCATAACATCACGGTCATCAAGAGCGGGTGAGTAATCTAAGAGCTCTGTGATCTCAAGGGGAGATTCGATCGCGTATGTTACGCCACCTGCTGAAACAGCGTTGTTGTGGCAGTCAATCTTTACTTCAACGTCGAATGTCTGACCGGGCTTGACCTTGTAATTACCAAGGTCGAGTGAAACCTCAGCATCAGCCTTTTTGTTAGCAGCAACACCCGATACTTCACCTATACTAACGTTAGGCTGCACAGCAGTCATACCACCGGCAGCACTAACAGGTGAAGTAAATGCACCTGTCATGAGCGTTAAGCTCATGACAACGGATGTAACTGCTGAAAGCAGTTTCTTCATCGTGCATTTCCTTTCCGAGCATTAAGCTCTATTTAATTTAATATTTAAAGCTTAGCCCTGAACAGGGAGAGTTACAAGGTGAACGATAGACTTGATGATAGCATCAGAGTCAGCAGATGTGATGTCCTTGCCAGCCTTAGGATTGAAGCAGTCTGCATTGAGAGCGCCCTGTGCTGTGAGGTTGTAGGACTTGTTGTCTGCGAGCCACTTGTTAAGGAGAACAACGTCAGCAACATTTACCTTGCCATCGCAGTTTGTATCACCATAGTTAGGTGTACCGGGAACTGTTGTTGTAGATGTTGTAGTTGTGGAAGTTGTTGTCTTAGAAGATGTTGTGCTTGAAGATGTTGTAGAAGTTTTTGTAGTTGTTGCCGAAGAAGTTGTGGTTGTAGTAGCTGGTGTATTGCCCTCAACTGTAATTGTACCATTAAGGATCTCTGTGTTCCAAGTAGCAGATCTGTTGCCCTTAAAGAGCTTAGCATCTGTAATGCTGATCTTGTAATCGCCTGCAGGTGTGTTCGCAGGAACAGATACTGAAACGATCATAAGAGCATCGTCTGATCTGATTACTGAAGGTTCACTATCTACGAGAGATGTGAAATTCATCTTCTTAGTTGCCAGGTTAACCATAACATCACGGTCATCAAGAGCGGGTGAGTAATCTAAGAGCTCTGTGATCTCAAGGGGAGATTCGATCGCGTATGTTACGCCACCTGCTGAAACAGCGTTGTTGTGGCAGTCAATCTTTACTTCAACGTCGAATGTCTGACCGGGCTTAACCTTGTAGTTGCCAAGGTCGAGTGAGATCTCTGCATCGCCTGTTGAAGGAGCTGTAGTTGTTGTAGTTACTACAGGTGCTGCTGTAGTTGTAGTTGTTGTAGGTGTTTTTGTTGTAGTTGTTGTTGCGGGAGCACTATCGCCAACAACGATTGTCATTGTGTTGAGATCAAGGTTGCTGAGGTAGCCTTCGTAGTTAGCGAATCTGCCGGGATCCTTGTTCTCAATCATGCAGGAAGGATTGAGGTTCTTGCCGCTTGCATCTGTGTTGTAGTTACAGAAGTCAAGAGTGTATGTGCCCTCGCTGCCCTGAGGAATTGTAACATCAAATACAACGATCGGGAACTTATCAGATGTGTCACCGAGCCATTTATATGTATCAGTTGTTGTCCAAGTGTATCCAAGGTAAGCATTTTTAGTGCCTGCAGAGATCTGCTTGTCATCTACAGAAAGAATAGATGTACCGCCAGCCGGCTTGTAAACGCCTCTGCTGTTAACAGTGCCTGCGAAAGACATGAACTTCTTTGTGCTGATTGTACCAGCAGTAGTTGTGAACTCCTTGTTATTCGCGAAGTAGTTTGCACTTGTTTCATAACCCTTAAACTTAACGCCGCTTGCGTCTCCGTCCTCAGAATTTACTGTAAGCTGAACGCTGAAAGCTTCGGTATCAGGTGTGTTCTCTGAGAGATATATAGCGCAGGGGACTGTAACGTCACCAGCAGCGATATCTTCCTTAGAAACAGTTACCTTTGAGCCTTCCGATGCATACTTTGAATCGGAATCTGCATAGGCCTTGATAGAAAAGCCCTTCTTTGCGTCAGCAGCACTTGTTACAGCAGGTACTACTGAACCGATCATTGTTGCAGCCATACAGAGTGATGTGACTGCGGAAACTAATTTTTTCATGTGTAATAATTCCTTTCTTTAGGTTTTTACGCCTATTAATAACATAGATGGGTTTGTATTCCTTTGTAAGGGGGACAAATCAGATAATCGCTATCAAAGCTCTGCCTCTGTGATGAGCATAGCTACATACTTCTGGATCTTGAGAGCATCAGAAGGTGTAACTCCATCTCCGCCCATGTCATTGGTACCACCTGCGACATCGGCATTAATGACGCCCTGAGACGTGATGTGTGACTCGTCTGTTCCGTTTTCACCGTACTTGTCAGCGTTAGCGATTGACTGAAGTATGAGAACTGCATCCGAGAGATCGACCTTATCATCACAGTTTGCATCACCGCGAAGCTTATCGCCGACTGTAGTAGACGAACCTGAAGCAACCTTAATGCTGCCGTCAACAGTCTCTACAGCGAACTCAACAGCCGTATCGTCCTTGACATAGCCTGCAAAGATCGCAGCCTTGTCAGAAGAACCCGGATTTACTGTTCTGTCAATAGCAGTAACCTTGAGCGGAATCTCAGTACCTTCCTTAGCGGACGCAGAAACAGTACCGTGAATAGTACAGAATACTCCTGAGCCGTTAAGCCAGTAAGAAGAATCGTCAAGACCGGTTGACCAAACCAAATTTACATATCCCTCACTGTTGATAGATGCCTCGAAAACGGGGACAGATGAACTTGATCCATCAGCATCAGCAGCGCCTGTGTTTGCGAGTGCTCCCGCATCTACAGAATCAATTGTGATCATGCTGCTGTCATAGGATACAGCAAAGTCTGTGGCCTGAATACCGGGTGCTGAAATGTCATTAAGAGATACATTCACGCTGAATTTCTCCCCCGCCTTTACCTCCTCATTACCGACGGAAATCTGCACAGTTTCGCCGGCAGCGGCAGGTGCAACAGGGCAGACAGCAAGTGAAAGCATCGCAGCAGCAACAGCTCCGACGACTACCTTTTTTGTCTTCATTAATTTTTCCTCCTTCTTTATTAATAGTGTTATATAACTAAAGGAACTATCGCCCCTTTATTATATCATGCCTTGGAACAGCGGAATACCCCTCCGCTGATTCTGAAACCCGTGCAGCCAGATCCTCCAAAGACCCGACAGACACAGAGATCAATTATCGCTCATACATACAGACGAGACTCCGATGCGGAAAAGCTGTCAAAATCATTTTCAGGCAGTATATGTACACACCGCCGATGATATGCAGCAGATCCGGATCCTGAAAAGCACTCTGCAATCAGCGGCCCAATGCAACAAGCATCACACTGCCGTGATGAGATACCAATCCCGAATCTATATTTATTCATGATTTCATTATATATCAGGTCTAAAAAAAAGTAAATAGGTTTATACTGTTTTTGGTATTTTACATAAACAGTATATATTTTTTTTGCACGGTTTGCACAATCGAAAAATTCTGCAAAACGAGTGATAGGCGGGTTGCTATTAACCAAAAATGAACAAATAAAATAATTTTGTGATAGTTTAGATCTCAACCCGCAAAAGAAACTGTAAGATCTTCATTCAGTCACTTTGCAATACCATTATATCATATAATTTTTCATTTTGCAATTACCAATTGTATCACTTCTGTACAGATTTACGCTTAGTTGTATTAGTTTCAAATTAAATGCAGGCTCAGAAACGACGTATTTACGGCATTTTCTAAGCTCTGCCAATTATTTTGGCGGTATTTTAGTCATTTAAACGAATTTTGCGCCTCAAATTTATGCGTTTTGACCATTTGGTCATTATTTATCCGATATGTATACACAGTTTTACAGGTTGTTTAATGAGTTTCTCGAATTCTGGAGCGCAATGAACTCCTCAGCAAGGTGCTTTGCCTCGTCATAAGAGGAAAGCTGATAGCACCTTCCGCGAAATTTCGCCGAACCATAATAGTGATTCATGTACCATGCCGCGTGTTTTCTTGCCTCATGCATGGCAAGCTCCTCGTTCTTCTCGCTCATGTCCAGCATAAGCCTGATGTGTTCGAGCATTGTCTCCATGCGTGCCTCTATAGTAGGTTTTACATATTCCTTCTTATTATAATACGAACGTATCTCGTCAAAGACAAACGGGTTGCCGTAGCTTCCCCTGCCTATCATAACAAGGTCGCAGCCCGTCTGCTCATACATCGCAAGGCATGACTGCAAATCGGTAACATCTCCGCTTCCGATAACAGGAACGTTCACAGCCTCCTTGACCGCGCGAATCACGCCAAGGTCGCAGTTTCCGCCGTAGAACATATCCCTCGTTCTTCCGTGAACTGCAACAGCTGCCGCTCCGGCATTCTCAAGAGCCTTTGCCATTTGCGGAGCATTTACCGAGTCAAGGCTCCAGCCGCTCCTGATTTTAACAGTCACGGGAGTTTCAACCGCCGCCTTTGCCGTCGCTTCGCAGACCCTTGCCGCGAGATCAATATCCTTCATCAGAGCCGAGCCTGCACCTGTTCCCACGACTTTCGGCACGGGACAGCCCATATTTATGTCAATTATATCAGGCTCAAACCGCTTGACGATCTCAACGCCCTTCGCCATAAACTCTGGCTCACTGCCGAAAAGCTGAACCGCCATAGGACGCTCCTGAGAAGTTACCGTGCAAAGCTGTGCGGTTTTCTTGTCGCCGTAGACTATCCCTTTGGCGGAAACCATTTCGCTCACGACGTAAGCCGCGCCGAATCTTTTGCACATCAGACGATACGCGCGGTCGGCAACTCCTGCCATAGGCGCAAGAGCCGCGGTCTGCTCAATTTCAACATTTCCTATCTTAATTTTTCGGATCATTCGCCGCTCTCCGTACCCTTTTTCTCTTTGAAAACCAAAAGTTTGCTGAGAATGTAGTTTGCGATGAAGATAAGTACCTGACTGAGGAACGTGATGAGCGTTCTGTTGACTCCGAGCCAGTCAACAAACACAAGGAAGATAACTTCTTCCATGCCGAGTGTT
Source organism: uncultured Ruminococcus sp. (assembly GCA_900540005.1). Taxonomy (GTDB): domain Bacteria; phylum Bacillota; class Clostridia; order Oscillospirales; family Ruminococcaceae; genus Ruminococcus; species Ruminococcus hominiciens. Next base: position 27,320 of record UQEM01000006.1, on the reverse strand, counting down.
GCAAGTCTTGCTCCGTAAAAAGAGAAAAAGACTTTCCAGAACTCAGAACTTGTATTTGTCTCATTCTTGAAAACATACTTCTTATTAGTAAAAAATGCAAAAGTCACGGCGCATATCCACGAGAAAACTACTCCTGCGGTACTCTCCCACTTAGGCTCGCCGGGGACAAGCGCAAACAGCAGAAGCTTTGTAACAATCGAGACTACGGTAGTAAGTCCGCCGAAAATTATGTACAGCCACTTTTCTTCATACTTATAATATATTTCCTGAAGCGGCTTCGGCAGAATCGAAACGCACGCCTTTATCAGTTTTTCCATTTTATCTTTCCTTTCAAAGCGTAGTATAGTCGGGACACATACTATATAATAGCAGGATTTTTACATTTTTTCAAGTCTTTTCACATAATTTTCCCTGCAAATAAACTCTGCGCGGAGCAATTTTCCGCGCAGTTCTTAAAAATTCGTGATCTGTACAGTTTTTTTCTCAAATAAACATCGTGCTGAAACCGTGCTCGCGGGCATAGCGTTCAGCCTTTTTGCGGTTTATCTGCTTGAGCACCTTTATAGTCTGCTTGTGACCTTTTTTTATCTCGCTAAGCTCGATGTTCTCGCTTTCAAATTCAATTATCGAGACGTTGTAAACATTCTCACAGCCGCAGAATGCGTCCTCCTTGATGTCCTTTGTGAGATAGCTTATATGAAGCTCGCTTAGTTTCTGACAGCCGTAAAATGCCCAGTTTCCGATAGTTTTCACGGTTGACGGAATGGTTATATCCTCAAGCGAGCGGCACCACGAAAAGGCGCTCTCGCCGATATGCTGAACCGAGTTGGAAATGACCACCTTTTTCAGACTGTAGCACTCCGAAAACGCTGCGTTTCCTATCGACTCGACCGAGCCTGAAATAACGATCCTGCGCAGTTTCTTGCACGAAAAAAACGCGAGGTCGTTTATTTTTTCGAGATAAGCCGGAAGTACTACCTCCACAAGGCTGTTGCAGCGACCGAAAGCTCCCTTGCCGATTTTCTTCACGGACGGCGGGAAATTGACTTCTTTCAGTTTAAGGCATTTGAGGAATGCGTTTTCGCCGATGAATTCGAGGTTTTGGGAGAAAACGACCTCCTCAAGGTTGAAACAGTGGCAGAACGCAAACTTATCCACGAACCGCACGCTGTCCGACATGATTATCTTTTTTACGGTCTCATTGCCGCGGAAAGCGTATTTTCCGACAGTTATGACCGTATCGGGAATAACTATCTTCTCAGTTGTGCCGACGTATTTCACAAGTGTTCCGTTCTTGTCGATAACCATGTTATTTATGTCGTCAGTCTCGATCTCACTCAGAACTTCCTTGTGTGTGCCGAGGTCGGAAATTTCAAGCGCAGGCTTTTTCACGGGTTCAGGAATCGTTTTCACCGCCGTTGTATCCACGGCAATTTTCTGCTTTTGCACGATCGGCTCTACGGCTGCGGCAGCCCTTGCGGGCAGTCTGCTTCCTGATTTAACTATCTCGTGCTTTTGCTCCAAAGGCTTTACAACGATTTCCTCCTCTATTTTTATTGTTTCGGATTTCTCCTCGGGAACTTTTTCCACCGACTTAACTGGTTCTGCCTTTTTCTCGGGAACTTTTTCCACCAACTTAACTGGTTCTACCTTTTTCTCGGGAACTTTTTCCACCGACTTAACTGGTTCAGCCTTTTTCTCGGGGACTTTTTCAGCGGACTTCGCAGAAGCAGCTCTCGCCTTGACTGCCCTCACCTTTACCTTTTTTCCTCTTGGAGCATCGGCGGTTTTCTGCCCATTTTTCGGCTTTGCCACGTTCCCAACGGGAGCATGAGCCTCAAATCTATCTGAATCATTACGGTTGGCTGAGCTTTTATTGATCGACATAGTCTTACACTCCCTGAAAATATTTCGGCTGAACCGACGGATATATCATCAGGCAATAAAGTACAAACCGCCATTCGGTTTTGCATTCTATTGCCATAAAACACAAATTGACCCAATATGTTAATTGTATCATAATTTCTATAAAAAATCAACTATTTATTATACCGGTAACACTTATTTGTGCGAAATGTCAATACAACCGCCCGTATAGTCCGAAAATAAGCCATATCCCGATGATTCCCTTTCTCAGATTTAGCGTAATTGCACAAAGCGCAAAAAAAGCACCGTATCTGCCTATGATACGGTGCTTGATATACCTTATCAGAGCTGGTCTGCAAGGTCGAGAACAAGTCTCTCGCTCTTTTCCCAGCCGAGGCACGGGTCGGTAATGGACTTGCCGTAGATGTTTTCGCCGATCTTCTGGTTTCCGTCCTCAATGTAGCTCTCGATCATGAGTCCCTTTACGAGCTTTCTGATCTCATCGCTGTGACGCATACTGTGGAGCACTTCCTTGGCGATCCTTATCTGCTCGTTGTACTTCTTGCCGGAGTTCGAGTGGTTTGTGTCTACTATGAGTGCAGGATTCTTGAGGTTCTTCTGAGCATATGTCTCGGAAAGACGCATGAGATCCTCATAGTGGTAATTCGGGAAAGACTGTCCCCTGTCATTGACATATCCGCGGAGGATAGCGTGTGCAAGCGGATTTCCGTCACTTCTTACCTCACAGCCTCTGTAAATGAATGCGTGCGAGTGCTGAGCTGCTGTGATGGAGTTCATCATTACCGAAATATCGCCGCCTGTGGGGTTCTTCATGCCAACAGGGATAGAAACTCCGCTCGAAACAAGACGGTGCTGCTGATTCTCAACGGAACGTGCGCCGATAGCAATATAGGAAACGATATCGTCAAGGTAGCTGTAATTCTCGGGGTAGAGCATTTCGTCAGCCGTTGTGAATCCTGTCTCCGCAAGAGCTCTCATGTGAAGATTTCTCACGGCAATAATTCCGCTCTTGAGGTCGGGCATTGCTGTCGGATTCGGCTGGTGAAGCATTCCCTTGTAGCCGTCGCCGGTGGTTCTTGGCTTGCCTGTGTAGATCCTCGGGATCATAATGATCTTGTCCTTGACTTTTTCCTGAAGCTCGCGCAGACGTGTGATATAATCGAGAACAGACTCCTCGCTGTCAGCGGAACAAGGACCTATAATAAGCAGGAACTTGTCCGATTCGCCTGTAAATATCTGTGCAATTTCCTTGTCTCTCTTAGCCTTTATGTCAATGAGCTCCTGAGTGAGAGGGTGAGCTTCCTTGATCTTGGTCGGGTGCGGGATCTCTCTTACGATGTTCATTCCCATTATAATTACTTCCTTTCTATTTTTCTGCTATCCAGTCCGTGCCATATCTGAGGGCAAGCTGGTCACAGAGGACAAGCGCCGTAACGCTGTCAACAACAACTCTTGCGCGATGAATGATTGCAGGGTCATGTCTGCCCTTTATCACGAGAGTCGTGTTCTCATTTTTGCTCATATCGACGGTCTCCTGCTCTTTGTAGATCGAGGGTGTAGGCTTGACCGCCGTCCTGAAAATTATTGGCATTCCGTCGGTGATTCCGCCGAGGATTCCTCCGCAGTTGTTTGTAACGGTGCGGACAGCTCCGCCCTCAACGCGGAAAGCGTCATTCGAGCGGCTGCCGCGAAGTTCGGTAAGACCGAATCCCTCACCGAACTCAACACCCTTGACAGCAGGAACGCTGAAAAGAATGTGCGCAAGAACGCTCTCTATCGTATCGAACCAGGGCTCGCCGACTCCGGCAGGAACTCCGTAAACCGCAGTTTCAAGGCGACCGCCGACACTGTCGCCGTCAGCTCTTGCGGTTTCTATCTCGGCGATCATCTTTTCCTTTACTCCGTCCCCAAGAACTGCAAACTCCATGCCGTTAAGCCTTGCGATATCTTCGGGAATATTGCCGAAGCCGCAATCACTGATACTCGCGCACGAGAGAATATGAGTTCCAATGGTTATTCCCTTGGCTGCAAGAGCCTGTATCGCAACAGCTCCCGCCGCAGTAAGACCGGCGGTTATTCTGCCCGAGAAATGTCCGCCGCCGCGGAAGTCCTGATAGCCGTGATATTTGACGTTTGCGGTAAAATCAGCGTGTCCGGGACGCGCCTTATAAGCAAGTTCGCCATAATCCTTACTTCTGGTATCCTGATTTTCTATTATAAAGGTTATCGGCGTTCCGGTAGTTCTGCCATTGAAAACGCCGCTCACGATCTTCACCTTGTCAGCCTCCTGACGAGCCGTAGAGATCTTGCCGACCGCTCTTCGCAGGGACATCTGCCGCGCGATAAACTCCTCATCGACCGCGATCCCCGGAGCAAGACCGTCAAGCACCGCACCTATTGCAGTACCGTGGCTTTCGCCGAAAATCGTGACTGTAACACTTGAACCGAATGAATTTTTCATGTAATATCTCCTCTGTCACCGCAGGTGCGGCTGATAGATTGTATATTAATTATAGCACACAGATAGGTATATGTCAATGGCTCACTTCACCGATTTGCAGACAAAAAGCTTTAAATCGCTAAAACGCATTTTGTCTACATTACACAAAAGGACTCACGATAAGCGTGAGTCCTTAGTTTTCCCTATTAAAGGAGAGTTATTCCGTTTGCCGCGCACTTTTCGATCATTTCATCAGACCAGATAGAGGACTGGACCTCGCCGATATGTGCCTTTTCAAGCAGGAACATACAAAGTCTTGACTGACCTATGCCTCCGCCGATAGTAAGCGGAAGTGTTCCGTTTGCTATCATTTTATGGTAGTCATACTGCATTCTGTCCTCTGCATTGCACTCGGCAAGCTGAGATCTCAGCGAATTTTCGTCAACGCGGATACCCATTGAGGAGATTTCCAAGCCCTTTCCGAGAACTTCGTCCCAGACGAAGATATCACCGTTGAGCGACCAGTCGTCGTAATCGGGTGCTCTGCCGTCGTGTCTCTCGCCGCTTGCGAGTTTTCCGCCGATCTGCATGATAAATACCGTGCCGTGCTCCTTGGTGATGAGCGTTTCGCGCTCCTTGGGAGTCTTGTCGGGATACATATCTTCGAGTTCCTGAGTTGTGATGAAGAAAACGTCCTCATTTACAGAGCCTGCGATCGCAGGATAGCGCAGACCGACCTTGCGCTTGGTATAGGAAACCGCCTTCACTATAGACTTTACAGCCTCTTTTAAGAATTCAACATTGCGCTGCTCGCGTGTGATGACCTTTTCCCAGTCCCACTGGTCAACGAAGATCGAGTGGGTGTTGTCGGTATCGTCATCGCGGCGGATAGCGTTCATGTCGGTGTAGATTCCCTCGCCCGGCTCATAGCCGTAACGGTAAAGCGCCATTCTCTTCCACTTTGCAAGCGACTGAACAACTTCTGCGCGGCAGTCGATCTCCTTGATGTCAAAGTCGACCTTGCGCTCAACACCGTTGAGGTCGTCGTTAATGCCGCTTCCCTGCTTAACGATAAGCGGTGCGGAAACTCTGTCGAGCGTAAGTGCAAACGAGAGAGCCTGCTGGAAAACGTCCTTGATGTACTTGATTGCGTGCTGAGTTTCTCTCAGCGTAAGGGCTGACTTATAGCCCTCGGGGATATACAGCGATCTTGACATGGTAATCACTTTCCTTTACTTGATATATTAACGGCAAACGGCGCCATTGACGAATGCCGTGCTGTAGCTTTAAAAGCGGAAACTACTTCCGCAGGTATCGATCATCTGATAGAGCCGACAGTTCTCGGATAGAGGATAACGTCGCGGATATTTGACATACCTGTCGTGTACATTATAAGTCTCTCGAAGCCGAGACCAAATCCGCCGTGCGGTACGGAACCGTACTTGCGCAGGTCGAGGTAATCCGAATAGAGGTCGAGGTTCATCTCTCTCTCCTTCATAGCTGCAATGAGCTTATCATAGTCAGCCTCACGCTCACTTCCGCCGATGATCTCGCCAACGCCGGGAACGAGGAGGTCAACAGCCGCAACTGTCTTGCCGTCAGGATTCTGCTTCATATAGAAAGACTTGATCTCCTTGGGGTAGTCTGTTACGAAAACAGCCTTCTTGAACACCTTTTCAGAGATGTAGCGCTCGTGCTCGGTCTGGAGGTCGCAGCCCCACTCTACAGGATAAACGAACTTTTCGCCCGACTCCTGAAGGAGCTTGATAGCCTCGGTATAGGTCACTCTTGCAAAGTCGTGGGAGATAAGTTCCTCAAGGCGTGCTCTGAGACCCTTTTCAAAATGAGCGTCAAAGAAAGCAACTTCATCGGGGCACTTTTCAAGAAGCTTGCCGATAACGTACTTGAGCATATCCTCGGCTATCTCGATAACATCGTCCAGTTCAGCGAAAGCTACCTCCGGCTCGATATGCCAGAACTCAGCAAGGTGCTTGGGAGTATTGCTGTTCTCAGCGCGGAAGCTCGGGCCGAATGTGTATATCTTGCCCATTGCCATAGCGGCAACCTCGCCCTCAAGCTGTCCCGAAACGGAAAGACCTGCTCTCTTGCCGAAGAAATCGTTTGCGTAGTATTCTTCCTCGCTCTTGAACTCGGTCGTATAGCCGTTTGTTGTTACCTGAAACATCTCTCCTGCTCCCTCGCAGTCACTTCCGGTGATGAGCGGAGTGTTTACGTAAACATAGTTGTTCTTCTGGAAGAACTCGTGCAGAGACGCTGCAAGGACTGAACGCACGCGCCATACTGCGTTAAAGGTGTTCGTTCTGCCTCTGAGGTGGGGCATTGAACGGAGAAATTCGAGTGTATGACCTTTTTTCTGGAGGGGATAGTCCTGCGGACACTCGCCGAGAACTGTGATCCCGTCGGGAGCGGTATTGATCTCAACGGTGTTGTTTCTGCCCTCTGTGACTGTACCTGTCACTTTCAGGGACATACCCACACGGGGTTCTTTATAATCAGTATCGCCCTTTTCAACTACTACCTGAATATTTTTGAGTGAAGTTCCGTCATTGAGCTCAACAAACGCAACGCTCTTGGAGTTGCGCGAGGTTCTTACCCAACCGCATACAGTGACTTCTCTGCCTACATAATCCTTGGAGCTTATTATCTCCTTGACATCAATGTGCTTCATAACAAAATTTCCTTTCAAGAATAATTTTCAGGACGAAATAAGAAAAGCCCCCGTCCCGATACAGGACGAGAGCATGAAATACTTCCGTGGTACCACCTGAATTACCGCATTTTGCAGTCACTCTTGTCTGCTGTAACGTGCAGAATACGGCGTCCCTACTGAGCGCGAAAGCTTTTCGGTTTGCTGCTCGGGAGTGTTATTCGCACGAACTCTGATACGCGGCTCTCACCTTATCCGCGCTCTCTGAAAACGAATTTCCGTGTTACTTCTCTCCGTCCTTGCATTTTATGTACATATTATATCATTCAAATCCGCGTTTGTCAAGGGAAATTTCAGATTTTCGCTATGTGCTCAGCTCGCGGAACTGCTTAGGCGATAAGCCGTACTGCTGGCGGAACACCTTTCCGAAATAGCTGATATGGCTGAATCCGCAGGCAAGGCATATCTGTGTTATCTGCATATCGGTCTGCGCGAGAAGTTCAGCCGCTTTTTTGAGGCGATAGTCGTTGAGGCAGCCGATAGGCTTTTTACCGATTATATTGCGGAAACAGCGGAAACATTCGCTCTTGCTTATGCTTGCCGATGCCGCTATATCGTCCACCGAGAGATCGCTCATGTAGTTCTCGTGGATATACGACAGCATTTTTTTCAGCCGCTTTTCACTGAGTCCTTTTTCGGCGGTCTGCGGAGCTTCGTCCGCACCGTTTCTGAGGTTGACCGCAAGCTGATACCACAGCTCACCGACAATATTGCGGCATTTCAGCTCATAGCCGCGCTCTTTTTTCTCCGAGAGAAGATACAGTTCCCTCACTGCCTCAAGGACAGCGCCCTGCCACGGCACTTGCTCCGAGAGTTTCATTCCCCTGAGTGATACGTCCGTCACGATAGGAGCTACATATCTGCGGTAGATAAGGTCTCCGCCGCAGTCTCCCACAAATTCGGGCATAAAGCAGACGGTGTTCATTATCGGCTTTTCTCCGCCCTCCAGCGGACGCTCCATGTGCATTGTGTTTGAGTTGAGAAAAAATCCCTCGCCCTCGCCGGCTTCCACCGCAGCGTCATTGAAGCAGCACATCACCCGTCCCGAAAGAACTACGGCTATTTCTATCTCGGGGTGCCAGTGCCAGTCGATGATATTGTCGGCGTACCAGTCGAAATTATTCTCGTATATCCGCATGGGAAACTGCGGTGTTCCGTGGATAGCAGCCTCTCTGTAGCGGTCTTTGCCGCCCGACGGGTCGCTTCCGAATGCAGGTTTGTCCATTTTGCAGCTCCTTTTGGCATTATTTTTATAGTTTTCGCCCATATACTGATAGAAAACCGCCATACTTGATGTTATTATTATAGCATAGTATTGATTGACAATCAAGTGCGGAAATAAGTTCCGCAAAATATTTTTCCCTCAAAAAATTTGAGTACCAATGTTCAAGGGCAAAATGCGCCTGTGATAACGGTTCTTATGAAAAGGAGTTAATCTTATGAAAATCTCAGACGGATTCTGGCTCAACAAGCCGGGCTACAATGTTAACTACGCTACGCAGATGTACGAGATCGAGGCGGACGAAAACTCGATAACCGTATACGCAACAAACCAGTGGATCGCAAACCGCGGCATGACTCTCGGCGGCCCGATGATAACCGTGCGCTTCACCTCTACCCTCAAGGACAGCATCAAGGTGACTGTCGAGCATTACTCCGAGTCTCTTAAAAAGGCTCCTGCTTTCGGTCTCAACGAGGACGTGTCTTTCAAGCCCGTTATCAACAAGCTTGAAAACGGCGGATACGAGCTTATCTCCGGCAAGACCAAGGTTAAGATCGGCGGCGGAAAGAGCGGCTGGGACGTTTCCTACTGGTACGGCGACAGACTTCTCACAAAGTCAGGCTGGAGAACTACTTCCCTCATCGAAAAGGAAGAGTGGTTCGCAAATAACCAGAGAACAGCCGAAACAGGTTCGCGTTTCTTTGCAAAGTGCGACAACGGTGACAATTCGTTCATACGCGAAATGCTCAACATCTCTGTCGGCGAGTACATCTACGGATTCGGCGAGAAGTTCTCAACATTTGTTAAAAACGGTCAGACCGTTGACGTTTGGAACAATGACGGCGGCACCTGCTCGGAGCAGTCCTACAAGTCTATCCCATTCTACGTTTCATCACGCAGCTACGGCGTTTTCGTAAACCACCCCGAGAACGTTACCTTTGAAGTTGCAAGCGAAACAGTTTCAAAGGTCGCTTTCTCCGTTCAGGGTCAGCGCCTTGAATACTTCGTTTTCGGCGGCGAAACTGTTGCAGATGTCCTCACCACATACACTGACTTAACGGGCAAGCCTGCTCTCCCGCCTGCTTACTCTTTCGGTCTGTGGCTTTCAACCTCTTTCACCACAAGCTATGATGAGGAGACTGTAAGCTCGTTCATTGACGAAATGGAGCGCCGCGATATACCGCTTGACGTTTTCCACTTCGACTGCTTCTGGATGAAGGAATTCGAGTGGTGCAGCTTTGAGTGGGACAAGAGAATGTTCCCCGACCCGAAGGGCTTCATCTCACGCCTCAAGGAAAAAGGTCTTAAGGTCTGCGTATGGATAAACTCCTATGTCGGACAGCGCGCTCCTGTTTTCAAGGAACTCGCAGAAAAAGGCTACTTCATCAAAAACAAGGACGGCTCTGTTTTCCAGTGCGATATGTGGCAGCCTGGCATGGCTATCATCGACTTCACAAATCCCGGCGCACGCGAGTGGTTCGCTTCAAAGATAAAGGGACTCGCTGAGCTTGGCGTTGACGCTATCAAGACAGACTTCGGCGAGCGTATCCCCACCGATGTTATGTACTATGACGGCTCTGACCCGTACAAGATGCACAACTACTACACCTACCTCTACAATAAGACCGTTTTCGAGGCTCTTCAGGAAGTCAAGGGCATAAACAATGCCTGCCTGTTCGCGCGTTCGGCAACTGTCGGCGGTCAGCAGTTCCCCGTACATTGGGGCGGTGACTGCTTCTCAAACTACGAATCAATGTGGGAAACCCTCCGCGGCGGACTTTCACTGTGTCTCTCGGGATTCGGTTTCTTCTCGCACGATATCAGCGGCTTTGAGGCGACCGGAACACCCGACCTCTACAAGCGCTGGACAGCTTTCGGTCTCATGTCAACTCACTCGCGCTATCACGGCAACAGCTCCTACCGCGTTCCGTGGAACTTCGACGAGGAGAGCTGCGACGTTTCACGTCACTTCGTAAAGCTCAAGGGCAGACTCATGCCTTACCTCTTTGCAAATGCTGTTCACACCCACAAGACAGGTGTTCCGATGATGAGAGCAATGGTCATTGATTATTCATACGACCGCGCAGCTCTTACGGTAGACACACAGTATATGCTCGGCGACAGCCTGCTCGTTGCTCCCGTATTCAACGAGGACGGTATCTGCGACTTCTACCTCCCGACAGGCGGAACATGGACAGACATCCAGACCGGCGAGCAGCTCAGCGGCGGAAACTGGTACACCAAGAAGTACGATTACTTCGGTATGCCGCTCTACGCTAAGCCCAATTCGATGATCGTATTCGGCGATTTCAAGAACAAGGCAGAGTATGACTACGCTGACAACATGAAGATAGTTATCTACGGTCTTGAGGACGGAAAGACTGCTGAGACTGAGGTATACACCAAGGACGCTGAACTCGCAGCAAGCATCAGTGCTGTACGCAGCGGAGATACCATCACTGTTACAGTTTCCGGCACAGACAAGCCCTACACAGTCGAAAGTGCTCAGGGACTCAGCATAATCACAAAGTAAGATCAGAATATCATAAGCCTCGGTGTAAAACTCATCGGGGCTTATGTTTTTTTGTTGCTATTTTCACTCGTCTGTGGTATAATAAATTATAATATCCATTTCGGAAACTATAGCAATGCGGCAAAATAATGCGATTCAGCTCGTCAGATCAGCTACATCATTTTGTTGTATTGCTGTAAGTTGTGGAGGTCAATATGAAACTTCTTGCTATAGACGGAAACAGCATTATTAACCGCGCATTCTACGGTATAAAGCTGCTGTCGAACAAAAAAGGTCAGTTCACCAACGCCATTTTCGGCTTTATGAACATATACATGAAAAATTTCTCGGACGTAAAACCTGACGCAGTAGCGGTGGCTTTCGACCTTAAAGAGCCTACGTTCCGCCACAAAGCGGCTGCTTACTACAAAGCCAACCGCAAGGGTATGCCGCCAGAACTCGCCGAGCAGCTGCCGCGTGTAAAGGAACTCCTCACGCTTATGGGCATAAAAATCATTGAGTGCGCAGGCTATGAGGCAGATGACATTCTCGGAACTCTCGCGCAGAGCTGCATTGACAGCGGCAGCGAGTGCTTTGTCCTGACGGGAGACCGCGACAGTCTACAGCTCGTTGACGAAAAAGTCACCGTGCTCCTTGCCACAAACCGAGAAACCATACACTATACGCCCGAGCGTTTCCGCGAGGACTACGGTTTTGAGCCGATTCGCCTTATCGACCTCAAGGCTCTTATGGGCGACAGCTCCGACAATATCCCCGGAGTTGCCGGTATTGGCGAAAAGACTGCCTCCGCTCTCGTCAAGGAATACGGAACGATCGAGGAACTGTATGCTAAGTACGAGGACTCAACGCTCACCAAGGGAGTAAAGACAAAGCTTGCAAACGGCGCAGATTCGGCAAAAGAGAGCAAATGGCTCGCGACAATAATCCGTAATGTGCCAATTGACTGCAATATTCAAAGCTATGTACCGTCTGCTCCTGATGCACCTGCTGTCAGCCGTATGCTCACAGATCTTGAAATGTACAAGCTGTTGGAAAAACTCAACATTTCCGCGTCCGAGGGGGAAAAAGCCGTTTCCGCCGAAAAATGTGAAGAAACTGCCGAGATAACTGTAACTCAGGGTGAGCTTACCGCCGAGGCGCTCAGTAAGATAAAGGAGTGCTGTTATCTTTTCAGCGGCGAAAAACTCAGCGTTTACAGCGGCAGCGATATCCTCACGACCGATGATGAAAGTCTGATACTCTCGTTCATGGAGTCGGACTGCAAAAAATCTACCGATGACGCCAAGGCTCACTATCGCTATGCCATGGCGCACGGCAGAGAACTGCGCGGTATGATCAATGATGCGGCTATCTGCGGCTACCTGCTCAACAGTTCAGCCTCGGATTACACCATTGAAAAGCTATGTGCGGAATATGGTGTGCACTACTACTCCGAGCACGGCGAGAATGCCGACCTTGTTTCTATGAAGGGGCTTTTCGTGAAACTCCGCGCGGCTGTTGAGAGCGAGGGCATGACCTCTCTGCTTGAAAATATCGAACTGCCGCTTACCGAAGTTCTTGCCTCAATGGAGGATACAGGAGTTAAGATAAACAAGCAGGGCGTTGAGGAATTCGGCACTTACCTCAGCGAAATGATAGAGGAAACCCAGCAGATGATATATGACGATGCGGGTCATGAGTTTAACATTTCCTCGCCTAAACAGCTCGGAACGGTTCTTTTTGAGGAACTTGGTCTCCCTGCAAAAAAGAAAACAAAAACGGGTTACTCCACCAACGCTGACGTTCTTGAGGAACTCAGAAGTCAGTCGCCCATTGTGGATAATGTCCTTAAATACCGCCGATACACCAAACTCAGCTCAACCTACGTTGTCGGACTTCTTGACAAAATTGCTCCGGACGGACGCATACACACATGGTTCAGGCAGACCGAAACGCAGACAGGCAGAATTTCCTCCACCGAGCCGAATATGCAGAACATTCCCGTCCGCACGGAACTTGGCTCACAGATGAGAAAATTTTTCGTTGCCGCTGAGGGAAAAACGCTCGTTGACGCGGACTACAGCCAGATCGAGCTGCGTGTTATGGCGCATCTATGCGGCGACAGCAACATGATAGAGGCGTTCACTTCGGGCGAAGATATCCACACTTCGACAGCCGCGCAGGTTTTTGATATGCCGCCCGTTATGGTCACTCCCGAGATGAGAAGCGCCGCAAAAGCCGTAAACTTCGGCATTATCTACGGTATCGGAGCATTCTCGCTCTCAAAGGATATCGGCACGAGCGTTGCGCAGGCGAAAAAATACATTGCCGACTATCTCAAAAAATACCCCAAGGTAAACAGCTTTATGGAATCTACCGTAAGCAATGCCATTAAGGAGGGCTACGTTACCACGATGTTCGGCCGCAGGAGACGCATTCCCGAACTTCTCTCCTCCAACAAGGTCTTGCAGGCGGCAGGCAAAAGGATCGCCATGAACACTCCTGTTCAGGGCACTGCCGCAGACCTCATCAAGATAGCAATGATAAACGTTTACCGCCGGCTGAAAGCCGAAGGTCTTGATGCTAAGCTTATCTTACAGGTTCACGACGAACTGCTCATCGAGGCTGACCGCTCGTGCGCTGAAAAGGCGGCGGCGATACTCAAAGAGGAAATGCAGAATGTATGCGAAATGAAAGTTCCGCTGACCGTGGACGTTCACACGGGTGACTCGTGGTATGAGGCTAAGGGCTGATATGAGCGATATCACAGTAAAAAGAATAACGCCGAACCTGCCGCAGTCCGTTTTCGCGGAGCTTTCGGCTCTGGACGGAAAATGCTTCGGAGCAGAAAGCTGGTCGGCAGACAATTTCCTTACCGAGTCAGAAAAATCGGGAGGGGTCGTCCTTGCCGCGTACTGCGGCGGAGTTCTCGCGGGTCTGTTTGCAGGATTTACCGCGTCTGACACAGGAGAAGTGCTCACACTTGCGGTTGAGCCGTCATTCCGCAGAAAGGGCATTGCACGAAAGCTGCTTGACGCTTTCTTTGCACTCGTGCCTGCCGAGACCGAAACTATCGCCCTCGAAGTAAGGTGCTCCAACTGCGCCGCCATTTCACTTTACGAGAGTTTCGGTTTCAAAAAAGCAGGAGTCCGCCGCCGATTCTACCGCGACCCGATCGAGGACGCAGATATCATGGTCAAATCACTATAAAGGAAGATAAATATGTTAATTTTAGGAATTGAAAGCTCCTGCGACGAAACTGCCGCAAGCGTTGTCGAGGACTGCCGCACTATCCGCTCGTCCGTTGTTTCAACGCAGATAGAGGAGCATAAAAAATACGGCGGAGTAGTGCCTGAAATAGCCTCTCGCCGTCATTGTGAAAATATTCTTGGTGTTGTTAAGAGCGCGCTCAGTGAGGCAAATGTTTCCCTCGCCGACCTTGACGGAATCGCCGTCACCTACGCTCCCGGTCTTATCGGCGCGCTCCTTGTCGGAGTGAGCTTTGCAAAGGGACTTGCCATGTCCGCAGGAAAGCCGCTTATTCCCGTTCATCACATCGCAGGGCACATTGCCACAAACTACCTCACCTTCCCCGAACTCGAGCCGCCTTACCTCTGCCTCGTTGCAAGCGGCGGTCACAGCCACATCATTGAAGTTCTCAGCTATACAAAGTTCCGCGTTGTGGGACGTACACGCGATGATGCCGCAGGCGAATGCTTTGACAAGTGCGCGCGGGCAATGGGATTCCCCTATCCTGGCGGAGTCCACATCGACAATGCCGCAAGATCAGGTGACCCGAACGCGTTCAAGCTCCCCAAGCCGTCAGTTGCAGGGAGCGAGTTTGATTTCAGCTTCTCGGGACTCAAAACCGCTGTGATAAATATGCTCCACAATGCCGAGCAGAAGGGTATCACCATCAACAGAAGCGACCTCGCGGCAAGTCTACAGTCCGATATCGCAGCCATTCTCACAGATAAGACCATTCGCGCCGCTCAGTCGCTCGGATATAAAAAAGTGGCGCTCGCAGGCGGAGTTTCCGCAAATACAGGAGTCCGCGCGGCGCTCTCGGAGGCTTGCAAAAAGCACGGCTTTGAGTTCTATATGCCTCTGAAAAGCCTCTGCGGCGACAACGGAGCTATGATCGCCTGTCAGGGAAGCTACAACTTCCTCGCGGGTATCAGAGCCGATGAAAGTCTCAACGCCGTTGCAACGCTCTCAATGGAGGAGATATAATGAAAGCGAAATCCGCCTCAAACTGCGAGACCTGTACCAATTACGTCTATGACGAGGACTACGACTGCTTTGTATGCATGGTAAACCTCGATGAGGACGAAATGTACAGATTTCTACAGGGAACAAACTACTCGTGCCCGTACTATCGTCTTGATGACGAATACGGAGTAGTGCGTCATCAGAACTGATCTGCCGCTATCACGCGAGTTCCTGCAAATCCATACTCGGAAAGCTCCGCGGTCTGGGCAGGCTCAGAGCGCAGAAGTTTCCCGAGCACGGTTATTATGTCGCAGTCGGGAGCAATTTTCTGCTCCTTTGCCTGCTTTACCGAGCCTAAAAGGATCTCCGCGTCAGTATTTTGCAGAAGTTCCGAGCCGTCCTGCCCTACTGCGACAACACAGGTCGGCGAAACCTTCCAGTCATTCAGAAAATATTGCAGGCGCTCGGCGACATCGTTTTCGTCCGTGATAACAAGTTCCGTGTGACCCGTGAATATTTCCTTGCCGATTTGCAGCTCTGCATCGTGCTTTGCAGAGTCAATATCGTCCCCGATACCGATAACTGCGCTGTCCTCATCGTAAAAGGTGAGCGTCAGCGTTTTTTTGTCAGTTCCCCCGACGGCTGCTGCGCGCAGATAGCTCTTGTCGTAAACCCGCTTGGACGCCGCACAGCCGCTCAGTCCCGATGTGCAGACAACTGCGGCGAGCACCAATGCCGTAATTCTTGCCATATTCCCTCCTACAGAATGTTCGAGAGCACGTCTGTTTCGCTCTTGCTGAGAAGTGCAAGCAGGTGGCGGAGTTCCCGAAGTTCCGTCACGAGATCCTGACTTTCACTTTCGGCAAGATAGGATATTTTCGCGAAATCCCTGCCTATCTCGGTAAGAAGGTCGTACTTAATGAAGGACGAGGCTTTGTCGCTGAAATCCTCCCACTGGTCGTCAAGCTCCTCCGCAAGCTTTGCCGCCGACTCGTAATCGCCGCTGTCCGCAATGCTCTCAAGCTGCTTGACACCCGATATAAGCTCGCCGCAGCGCTTATTCACCCAGATGCCCGAGAAAATACTTACACCGAGCATCAGCAGAAGTATCCCAACGCTGATTTTAACTCTTGTCATTTTTCTTACCCCCGATCTGCGAAGTGTAGGTGCAGCCGTTTTTGTCCGCGATAAAACAGTTTCCGCTGTTGTCGGCGGTCATGATCAGCACGTCATCGACAGTGAATTTTTTCTGTTTGAGAACTTTTTCAACCATTTTTAAACTTATCCCGATCGCCTGTGCTGCATTTTCCTTGAACTCGCCGTCCGAAATTATAAGCTGCGGCGGATCTCCGTTCTGCGCCTCTATTCCCAGTTCCCTGCGCTGCGGAGTGTCGTACTCCTGCTTCTTCATGACGGAGATATTGCCCGTAGTTTCGACGATCGCGAACTGTATCTCGTCAAGGTTGAAAACCTCCTTTTCGCGCAGAGCCATCATGAGGTCATCAACGGAAAATCTCAGGTCGCGCATGGTGTCGGGGTCGATTTTTCCGTCCTTTATCACTATTTTCGGAGATCCCGAAGTGATTTTCCTTATGCGCGGGGATTTCAGATTCAGCCACGAAACTACGACCTCAAAGCAGACAAGCGACAGGATCGGCGTAATTCCGACGATCACCGGAATATTCACGTCCTCAAGCGGCAGAGTTGCGATATTCGACACGAGAATTGTAATAACCAGCTCGGAGGGCTGTAATTCGCCCAACTGACGCTTTCCCATAAGCCTCACGGCGAAAATTACCAACACATAAAGTATCAGTGACCTTGTAAGGATCACGCCCATTTTATCAGCTCCTAACTTTCAGAACCTGCGCGTTTATTCCTATGCGGACAGATTCCTATAGCGCTATTATTCCCACCGCTGCCGCTTATATTCAGACAAAATGAAAGACTGCCGGAAAACCGACAGTCCTTCTGTTAAGAGAGATAATTTATCAGTGAGTATCTGAAAAGCCGCCATGAGAGAAGCAGCAGCTTTTCAGGTACTCAATGTACCTTTTATTTTTTTGCAAATTTTGCGTTATAATCATTATATGCCTTGACAATGATCTCCGCGCAAAGCTCATCACCGAGCACAGCGCTGTTCAGGCACAGAGCATACTGATCCTTGTCCTGCCAGATCCCGCCCGTATTGACGTTGTAGAAAGTCTCGCGGCGTCTGTCGGCTTTCTTCATGATAGATTCAGCCTTGTTCGCGGGGATATTGTAATCCTCAACAGCACGTCTCATGCGTTCTTTCGGGTCTGCGTAAATGTAAACGCTGAAACAGCCCTTGTCCTCAAGAATGTATCTTCCGCATCTGCCTACGAGCACAAAACTCTCTTCCTTTTCGGCGATCTCGTTGATAATGCGGCTTTCCATGAGAAACACCTTATCGGAAAGCGGAAGATTATCCTCCATTGTTCTGCCCGGATTGGCAGAAAGGAGCAGTGAATAGAGAAAACTTGTGGGAACATTTTCCTCAGCGGACTCAAGATAATCAGACGAAATGCCGCATCTTTCAGCAGTCATTTCGAGAATTTGTCTGTTGTAGCAGTTGATGCCGAGTTTTTCAGCAGCAAGCCTTCCGATGACGCTTCCACCGCTTCCATATTGGCGTTCTATTGTGATAATTGACTTTTTCATCGGAAAAACCTCCTGTAATAGTTATCTTATATCTAAAATGGTATAAGAATCAAGTACAATATTATTATATCACATTTTGCATAGATTTCAAGCTTATTTTTGATAATAATTGTAGAAAAAGCGAGATTCTATGTTTCTTACAATTTACAGCCTGTTATATTGTGCAATTTTTATAACATTTAAGCCTCTTCTTCTACAGGATTTTCCTGAGGGAGAAGCTCGATTATCACCTTTTCAACGGTCTGATCGCTGACTTCTTCGGCAGTTATGCGGAATATCCCGCTCACAGCCGTTTCACCAGCTTCGGGAATATGCTCCATAACGTCAATGACCCAGCCACCGACTGTCGTGTAATCGGTCTGAATTAGTTTTTCGTCAAGGTCGAGAAGTTCAAGCAGCTCGCTTATGTTCATATCGCCTGCAACCTCGTACTTGTCGGGAGCAAGCATCATTATGCTGTTTACTATCTCGTCGTCCTCATCGTATATCTCACCGACAAGCTCCTCGATTATATCTTCAAGCGTAACTATTCCCTTAGTGCCGCCGTACTGATCGGTAACAACGGCAAGGTGAACCTTTGAGCGCTGCATATCACGCATTGCCTCGCTGATAAGCTTGGTGTCGGCAATATGCGGAACTTCCTGAATAATGCTGCGGATATCGTCTCCGCCCTCTACCAACATCTTGAAAAATGCCTTGTTCGTGATGATTCCGACAATATCGTCAAGACTCTTTTCATAAACCGGCAGGCGCGAGTACATCTCGGAGCTGAACAGCGCCTTTATTTCGTCGATAGTGGAGCTTAATTCCACGCCGACCACCTTTACTCGCGGTATAAGTATCTCGTTGACGCTTATTTCGTCAAATTCGAGTGCGCTCTTGACGAGTTCGCTCTCCTGCGCCTCAATAACGCCCTGCTCCTCGATCTCGTCTATCATGTATTTTAATTCGTCCTCCGTAACGCTCGGAGCGTCCTCGTCCCCGTGCGAAACGAGCGCAGAAAGCTTGTTGAACAGGAACACCAACGGCTTGAAAAGGACAACGATAAATGAAAGCGGTGCTGCAAACATAAGCGCAAGCTTTTCCGCATTTCTCTTTGCGTAGGATTTAGGCAGAACTTCGCCGAAAATAAGCACCAGAACCGTGGTAACGATAGTTGAAACCAACGCGCCGTTGCTGCCGACGATCGATATGAAAACAAGCGTGCTGACTGATGAGGTCGCTATGTTAACGATGTTGTTGCCGATAAGCACAGCTGTCAGCACTTCGTCAAAACGGTTTGCAAGTTTCAGCGCCGTGGCAGCTTTTTTGCTTCCCTGAGCCTCGTAATTTTTCAGCCTGAGCTTGTTAACGCTCGAAAAAGCCGTCTCTGCACTCGAAAAAAGCGCCGAAAAGACCAGCATAACTAAAATAAAAAGTATCTTCCATAAATCAGAATTGTCCATAACTAACCTTTCTTAATTCGTATTTGGGCAGTAATAAAAAGGCGGCATACGCTGCCCTATTTTTTCTTCCATTTAAGCAGAATGAATGCCGCAATGCTTGTCAGGAAAAGCGTAAGTGCAATTGCGAACCATGTGTACGGAATAGGCAGGTCTACCGTATTTATTCCGTAAAATGCGAAAATGATATTCGGTATTTCGAGAATTATCGTGACGATGGTGAGTCTCCACATTACGATATTCAGATTGTTGGATATGATCGAGGAAAAACCGTCCATCATACTCGACAGGATCCCCGTGTAGATACTCGACATCTCGATCGCCTGCTTCATCTCAATGAGAACGTCCTCCAGCAGATCCTGATCCTCGTCATAGAGCTTTATTACTCTGCCGCGGAAAATTTTCTCGATCGTAGCCTCGTTCGCCTTCAGCGATGTGGAAAAGTATACGAGTGACTTCTCCAGCGCAAGAAGCTGCATGAGAAGCTCGTTCTTCATCGCATCGTGGAGCTGCTGCTCGGCTGCTGATGATATCTTGTCTATCTGCTTGAGGTGGGTGAGAAAAAGTGCGGCAATTCGCAGAAGAAGCTGCAAAACAAACCTCGTCTTGAAGCTCGGGCGCAGGTTTCTTATCGTGCCCTGCATGGCTTCGGTGATTATCTGGGTCTCCTTTATCGAAATCGTGAAAACGTAATCGTCAGTGATGATTATGCCTACAGGCTGGGTATAGAAGTTCTTGGTCTGGTCGTCATCGACCGATGACACAGGAGTATCTATGATAACGAGGGTCTGGTCGTCCTCGCGTTCGATACGCGATGACTCCTCCTCATCGAGCGAGGACTTTACGAAACCGCTGTCAAGGCCGTAAGTTTCAACAAGTTCTCTTACCTCCTGCGGTGTAGGCTGTACTACCGATATCCAGCAGCCAGGCTCAGACTGCTCGGTCTCACGCAGTGAACCGTTTTCATAAACATAGTATTTTATCATGTAGTATAGTGCGCCGCAGAGTGCGGCACAACGCTCCTTTCGCCGGAATTACGGCGAGAGCGCAACTGTACACAGAGACTTCGCCGTGTTAAGGAATATTAAGCTTAAATTCCCATAAGGGTCGGAACTCATAATACACCTCCAAAATAATATCAATGCCTTCACAGGCAGCAAATTTCACTTTTTCATTCCTGAAAGAACATTAAGACAACACCGCACAAGCGCTGTGCTGACTTAAAAACATCTATAATTTATTATATCATAAACCTTTTCAAAAATCAACCTGACAAGCGAAATTTTAAAAAGTCTTTCTTTTCCGCCGCTAAAGTCCGGATAAGCACAAATGTGCTATACGGATTTATGCCGAATATTGAGGAAAGCATTGACAAAAGGCAGATGTAATGATATAATTTACTCATAATTGATATATCGTGCTGCATGGATCTGTCCGGAGCAGCGCGGCTTTTTGCGCCTTGTGAGCAGAGGAGGTTAATATGAAGGTTCTGATCTTAAACGGAAGTCCGCGAAAGGGCGGGAATACTGAGATCGCTTTGGCTGAAATGGAAAAGATTTTCGCGGCTGAAGGCATAGAGACCGAGACTGTCTGTCTCGGCGGCAGGGACATTCGCGGCTGTATTGCCTGCGGAGCCTGTTACTCCAAGGGAAAGTGCGTTTTTGATGACCTCGTAAATGAAACTGCACCCAAATTTGAGGAGTGTGACGGTCTTGTCGCGGCGTCGCCCGTGTACTATGCTTCCGCAAACGCAACGCTTATTGCCTTTATGGACAGGCTGTTCTACAGCACACACTTTGACAAGACCATGAAGGTCGGTGCAAGCGTGGTGTGTGCAAGGAGAGGCGGCTGCTCTGCCACCTTTGACGAGCTGAACAAGTTCTTTACAATAAGCGGAATGCCTGTTGCGTCAAGTCAGTACTGGAACAGCATTCACGGCAGAGAAAAGGGTGAAGCTGCTCAGGATGCCGAGGGTCTCCAGACCATGCGCACTCTGGCAAGAAATATGTCATTTCTCATGAGGAGCATTGCTCTCGGAAAGGAGAAGTATGGCTTACCGGAAAAAGAAGAACGCAAGGCAACGAACTTCATCAGATAAAAAGGGCAGACAGCGCAGAACTGCTGTCGGCAAAGAATTGGCAAACACAAATATGAGAGGGAAAAATATGATAAACATTGCAGTAGCGCAGTCGGGCGGCCCGACCTGTGCGATCAACGCTTCACTCGTGGGAGTTTTCCGCGAGGCTCTGAAGCACTCAACGATAGACGCTATTTTCGGTTCTGTAAACGGTATCGAGGGCATTATAGAAAACCACCTTGTTGACCTTAAGTCAATGATACGAACAAACGACGATATGGAGCTTCTCCGTCAGACTCCGTCAACCGTTCTCGGCTCATGCCGCTATAAGCTCCCAGATTTTCACGAGGATGAAACGGTCTACCGCAAGATCGCCGAAACGCTGAAACAGCGCAATATCGGTGCATTCTTCTACATCGGCGGCAACGATTCAATGGATACTGTCAACAAGCTCTCCGAGTATTTCCGCACGACCGACTTTGACACCAAGATGATAGGTATTCCAAAGACTATCGACAATGACCTCGCACTCACCGACCACACTCCCGGTTTCGGCTCGGCTGCCAAATACGTTGCAACGACCATGCGCGAGATAACCCGCGACAGCACGGTCTACAGCATACCCTCAGTCACTATCGTTGAGATAATGGGACGACACGCAGGCTGGCTCACCGCATCGAGCGCAGTACTTCATGCCATGGGCGAAACTGCTCCGCACCTTGTTTACGTTCCCGAGGCTAAATTCTCCGCCGAGAGCTTTCTGCGCGATGTAAAGCAGGAGATGTCCAAGCACAAGGCTGTTATAGTTGCCGTTTCGGAGGGAATTGAAGTTCCTGACGGCGTTCAGTCGGGAATTGTGGACAATTTCGGTCACAAGTATCTCTCGGGGATCGGCAAGTACCTTGAAGGGCTTGTTCGCAGTGAAGTTGGCTGCAAGGTTCGCTCGGTCGAGCTGAACGTCATGCAGAGATGTTCGTCACACCTCGGCTCAAAGACCGATATTGACGAATCCGAAGCTATCGGAGCTGCCGGAGTGCGCTGTGCGCTCAACGGTGAAACAGGCAAGGTCATGGTATTCCGCCGCGCAGCCGATATGCCGTACACAGTCGATATTGAGACTGCCGATTCTGCGGACATTGCCAACCTTGAAAAATTCCTGCCGTCAAAGTATATAAACTCCGCCGGCAACAACATCAATGACATTGCCCTGCCCTACTTCCTGCCGCTCATTCAGGGCGAGCTTAACCTCGTCATGGAAAACGGTCTGCCCAAGCACTTTGCGATACACGAATCGCTATTGAAATAAAAATGAAGCCTGAGAAGTTACAGATCTTCTCAGGCTTTATTTAGGTCGTGTTGAAATAATTGTAGACAAGCGCCGAAAGCTCGGTGACATTCGGCTCTAAGTCCCACGCCTTTCCGCTCTCGGCAGTGGTCATTACTACAAGTATGTAGTCGCACTCATAGGAGTAAACTATCGCCGCATCGTGGCAGTTCTCATCGGTTTCGCCGGTTTTGTTCGCGGTGACTATCCCGTCAGGAACTCCTGCCGGAATTTTCTGAGTTCTCTTTTGCGCCTTTAACAGTTCAAGCATTTTTGCGGAGGCTTCCTCTGAAACACACTCGCCGCGGTAAACTGATTCAAGAAATCTGCCAACGTCCTCCACCGAAGTGTAGTTCGTGCCGTCATTGGTTTTCGTTTGCAGTCCCCACGAATTGGACGAGGGATTCAGTCCGTGCTTGGCAAAGGTGTCGTTATAGCCGTTTTCCTTGCACCAGTCCGTGGTGTATTCCAGCCCGACAGTGCGCTCGATAGCGTTGAATGCGTCATTGCTGCTTACCGTTATCATATTCGTGAGATCATTCGCAAGGCTCTCCTCCGATATCTCGCCGGCCTCTATTTTCGAGTAAGCCGCGCCCATTGCGTACAGCTTGATAAGGCTCGCGGCATAGACTCTGCCATTGTTTATGCTCACCGACCTGCCGCTGTCGAGGTTCTTCACATAGACCGACCATTCGCCGTTAAAACTGCCTGTTTTAGCAAGAAGCATCTCGCGCAGGGAATTAAGTTCCCCGTCCGTCTCCTTGGGGAGATTCTCGGCGCGCAGATATATCCGCTCTATTGCTTGCGGGATCTGAGGAAGCAGCTCGATCGGTGCAGCCTCTGCCGCCTCGGGCATATTTATCGTCCGCACAGCCTCCTCGGACGATGTATTCAGCAGCAGAGCCGTCATTGTGACGAGCATAGCAGCAATACAAGCTGTTTTTTTAAGTTTTCCCATACTTTTCTCTGTCCTTTTTGCAATCAGTAAGGAGCGCGTTACTGCCCAAGTTTATCCAACTGTGCCATAAGCTCGTCCGCGCGTTTGCGGCATTGTTCGAGGGTCTTATCCCTGAAATATCGGTTTTCGCTGTAACAGTCGATGAGGTAGCGCGCCGCAAGTTCTCCCACCGTATATAAAACTCCATAAGGCAGCGATTCTGTTTCAGCTTGGCTGAGCGATTCTCCCGCGCCGCTCAGAAATCCGCGCTTTAGCTCCTCAATGCGCGACTTATCACAGTTTGCTCCCATAACCGAGCGAACGGCGTCACCGTAATCTATCGCCGCATATCCTCGCATTGCCGTGTCAAGGTCGATTATGGTGCAGGACTCGCCCGTCACCACATTGTCGGCTTTTGCATCACCGTGAACATTTCTCTTTGGCAGATCATCAAATACTCCGCCTATATCGCGCCAAAGCTTTTTCAGTCTGACAAGCTCGGGGCAGTCGGGGGCAAGAGTTTCAAGCCGCGCAAGATAAGCCCCGAGATCGTGCAGATCTTCAATAGTGTCAGCAAGTTCTATTCCCTGAACAGTGCGGATAAAAGTACCGAAAGACGCTCCTACGAGGAAATCGCTGCCGCCGCATTTCTCGGCAAAATCGTACATTCGCCAGACAGAACCGCCGCAGCGCACGAAATTCCGACCATCTGCCGTCAGAAAGTGCGGAACGCGGAAATCTCCGCCCTCCTGCTCAAAGGCGGCACATATCCTGCGGATATTCTCCATCACGGCATCGGGATCGTGGAAAACCTCCTCGTTCAGCGATTGCAGAACGTATTTCCTGCCGCCGCAAATAGCGATATATGTCTCGTTTATGTGTCCCTGTTTGAGCCTTGTAAGCTCCTGCGCTTTTCCCACGCCGAAAAGCTGCGGGATTTCAGCGATACTCATACTATCACGCCTTTCGCGTAAAAGGGACGCATTTGAGCTGCGTCCCTTTAGACCTGTTCACATAGAAAGTGTGTGCGTATTTCCTATGCAGACAGGTTCTGAAGTTTTGTCAGTTTTTAAGGCTCTGCATAGGTGCAGGGATCCTTCCGCCGCGGTGAATGAACTTGGCAGGCGACTTGCCTCTTACAGGCATTACAGGGCCGCTGCCGAGAAGTCCGCCGAACTCAAGGGTCTCGCCCTCCTTCTTGCCGACAGCAGGAATAACGCGTACAGCCGTGGTCTTGGAGTTGACCATTCCTATTGCTGCCTCATCGGCAATTATCGCGGAGATAGTCTCAGGAGTAGTGTCTCCCGGTATAACTATCATATCAAGGCCAACGGAGCATACGGCTGTCATTGCCTCAAGCTTTTCAATGCTGAGAACACCTGCAACTGCCGCGTCTATCATACCTGCGTCCTCGGAAACAGGAATGAAAGCGCCCGAAAGTCCGCCGACTGTTGAAGATGCCATTACGCCGCCCTTCTTAACTGCGTCATTGAGCATTGCAAGGCAGGCTGTAGTGCCGTGAGTTCCGCACATTTCGAGTCCCATTTCCTCAAGAATATGCGCAACGCTGTCACCTACGGCAGGTGTGGGTGCGAGTGAGAGGTCAACGATCCCGAAAGGAACGCCGAGCAGCTCGGAAGCTCTTGCACCTACAAGCTGACCCATTCGGGTTATCTTGAATGCGGTCTTTTTGATGATGTCTGCTATCTCGTTTATTGAAGCGTCAGGATACTTTGTAAGCGCCGAGCGGACAACTCCGGGACCGGAAACTCCGACGTGTATCTCGCAGTCAGGCTCGCCTACTCCGTGGAAAGCTCCTGCCATAAAGGGGTTATCCTCAACGGCATTGCAGAAAACAACAAGCTTTGCAGGGCCTATGCAGTCGCGGTCAGCGGTTCTCTCAGCGGATTCCTTTACTATCTGACCCATGAGTGCGACCGCGTCCATATTGATACCCGACTTGGTCGAGCCGATATTTACCGAAGAACAGATATTCTCTGTAACGTCAAGAGCCTCGGGGATAGAACGGATAAGAGCCATGTCTCCTGCCGAAAATCCCTTATGTACGAGTGCCGAGTAACCGCCGATAAAGTTTACTCCGCAGGTATCTGCCGCTCTCTGGAGAGCCTTCGCAAACTTTACAGGGCTCTCGTTCGGGCAGGCTGCCGCAAGCATAGCAACAGGAGTCACGGAAATTCTCTTGTTGATTATCGGGATACCGTACTCCTTTTCTATCTGCTGACCCACGGGAACAAGCCTTTCAGCCTTTCTCACGATCTTTTCATAGACCTTGTCACAAGCCTTGTCAATATCTGTATCAATACAGTCAAGGAGCGAAATGCCCATTGTCGTCGTTCTGATGTCGAGGCATTCGTCCTGAATCATTCTTATAGTTTCAAGTATATCGTATACGTTAAGCATTTATAAGCTTCCTTTCGCCCGTTGTCTTATATGTTGTGCATCGAGTTGAAGATGTCCTCGTGCATTGTGTGAATGGAAAGTCCAAGCTCATTGCCGAGAGCCGTCATACGGTCAACAAGCTCCGAAAAGTCGCTGTTGAGTGAGGAAATATCCACGAGCATTATCATTGCGAACATATCCTGAAGCACGCTCTGTGTTACCTCTATAACATTGCCGCCCATTTCAGCACAGATCCCGCTTACCTTGTGGAGAATCCCCACATTATCTTTACCAATTACAGTTACAACTGCTCTCATATTACTAACCTCCGTTTGTATTACGCGGCAAAACACCGCATGATTAATTTATTATACCACATTCCGCAGGGTATTGCAAGATTTTTTCGGCAAAAAATCCGCCGAATGCTATTGACTTTTTGTACCATGCTGTGATATAATAGCGATATTGTATTATATCCCCTCAAGGGGAGTAGTAACAAGGAGGAAAATTTAATATGAAAACGAAGTTCAACACCAGATCCATGGTATTGCTGGGCTTACTGACTGCAATTGTGGTCGTATTCTCGCTCACACCCATAGGATCGATCCCGATCGGACCGCTCGTCATCACGCTGAACATCATTCCTATCGCCATAGCCGCGGTAGCTCTCGGACCCATAGGTGGACTCATCATGGGAACCGTTTTCGGATTATTCAGCTTCATGCAATGTTTCGGCATTGGCGTCCTCAGTACAATGGGTGCGGCTACTCTCGAAATAAGCCCCGTGCTTACTTTCATTCAGCGAGTTGTTCCACGCGCACTCGACGGTCTGCTCGTAGGTCTTATGTTCAGCGGGATCTCCAAGCTGAAAAGCCTTAAAGCCTATTACATCATCACAGGGATCATTACGGGTGCTTTCAGTCTCGCGCTGTTTCTTTCGGTAATGCTGCTTATCTGCTACGACAAGAACGGCAAATTCAGCATGAATGAGAAGATGTACAGTCTCATGACTTCGGGACGGCTTATCGCTTACATCTGTATCTGCGTGTTCCTGCTCGGATTCGCTGTCGGATATATGGCGGTAAACGGCAAAAAGCTCTCAAAGATTCAGGTCTCCTGCGCAGTTTCGGGCTTTATGGCGGCTATCCTCAACACGATATTCTTCATGACTCTGCTGGTAGTCCTGTTCGGCAACAGCGATTACATGAAAACCAATATGGCAGGCAGAAATCCGCTTCTCTACATCGTAGTTTCGGTCGGAATCAATGCACTGTTTGAAATGGTCGTGTCAACGCTCCTTACGACATTTATCGGAGGCGCACTTTTCAAGGCAAGACTTATTGCTACACCTGAAAATCTCAAAGAATAAACCAAAGCCTTTCCCATACGGGAAAGGCTTTTCTAGGTCGTGTTGACGCTAAGCCTAACAACGCATCTTTTCGGCAAAATTTCACGCA
>UQEM01000005.1 GCA_900540005.1 uncultured Ruminococcus sp. | reverse complement strand
ACACAAGGCTATTCGTCGGCAGCGTCAGATGTGTATAAGAGACAGATATAATAATTCATATAAAGTAAAATCTCACAGCAAAAATCCAATGATACACATATGTAAAATAATCTTACTCTGAAAAATCCACATCGGAAGGAGACATTACATGGGCAAAAGACTTCTCATCGGCGTTATCATCACGGATTGCTACGTTGATTTTCAGGCTGAGATACTGAGAGGAATAATCTCTCAGGCTTTCAAGAGCAACTGTGATGTCGCCGTTATCGCTCCGCTGCACAATTTCTCTGTAAAATCCCTGCACAAGGACACCGAAAAGCAGCTTTTCAACCTCATTCTCTCAGAGAAGTTTGACGGCTTCATCTACGACCGTCTCACCTTCTACCGTGACGATATCAAGGAACATATCGACGATCTTTGCAGCCGCACAGGAAAACCCGTAATGCTGCTCGATTACAGCAGTCACAAAAGCTTTGAGACCACTTCCGTTGACGACTGTGACGCATTTGAAACTATCACCGATCACCTCATTACGGTTCACGGCAAAAAGAAGATATACTGTCTTACAGGCCCGAAAAAGATCTTTAATTCCGAGGAGCGCCTGCGCGGATACATGAACGCCATGAAAGAACACGGACTGTATTTTGACCGAAGCTACTATGAGTACGGCGACTTCTGGAAAGGCGCTGCAAAGCGTTTTGCCGACAGGATAATAAGCGGCGAACTTGAACGTCCCGAAGCGGTGGTCTGCGGCAACGACATTTCCGCAGTCGAACTGACGGAAGAACTCATCGCAAACGGCATACGCGTTCCCGAGGATATCGCCGTAACAGGCTACGACGCGTCTATGGACGGATACCATGCAAATCCCTCGATAACAAGCTACAGCCGCCCGAATTTCCAGCTCGGAGCAGAGTCGTTCAGGAGACTTTACCGTATTATCACGGGTAAGATATGTCTGAAAGTACCGAGCGAAAACGGCAAGCTGCGGCTCGGAAGAAGCTGCGGCTGTACGGAAAGCCCACAGATCCGCCACAGTATCCAGCGCATGATGAAAATAAACAGCAGCAACGAGGGATATCTCCTCTACGGCGATATGCTCTTTGACATCACCAACACCGATAATATCGCTCTGTTCGCGGAAAGGCTCGACAATTACACATTCTTCCTGTATAAAATGCGCAGATTGAGGATATGCCTGACCAAGAAATACATAGACTCTCTCTCGTCATCACAGTTGGAGGAGCTTTCGTTCAATGCAGGCGATGAAGCCTGCGTGGTTCTCGCAAAATCGGCAGTAAAGCGTGAGGCGGAGTCAATGGAATACTTTCATTCTTCCGACCTGCTGCCGGATTTCGGTGACGAGAACCGAAAACACCCCACCGCATTTTATCTTTCACCGCTGCACTACAACGGAAATTTCTTCGGCTATTCGGCGGTATCTTTCGGCAAAGAGCCGGTTTCATTCAGTTCGCTCTACCCCAAATGGATAAACTATGTCAATGTGGCGCTTGAACAGGTAAGAATAAAGTCCATAACAAAAAATGTCATACAGAACACCAGTCAAGCCCTGCTTTACGACAAGGTAACAGGAATGCTCAGCCGCAGCGGTATCGAGCATGAATTCTCAAATCTTGCCGCAGCCGCACAATTCAGCGGCAGGACGGCCTATTTCATTGTTATTGATATGCAGGGTATCAAAAAGACCTACTACCGCAGCGGTGAGGAGACCCGCAACCAAACCGCCGCCGCGTTCTCAAAGATACTTCGTTCATGCCTGAAAGACAGCGAGATCTGCGGGATCTGGTCGACGGACATGATGTGCGTGATAACTCTTGACGAGGGCAGAGAAAAGGACATCTATGAGGCCCTGCTCCATAAGATGTCCGAATCGGCTTTCAGTCCTGATGAAAGCTGCAATATTGATTTTTCCATAGGTCTCCACGCTGAGGAACTGCGCGGCGGCATGGACTTTTCAAATGCGATATACAAGGCGAGCATAAACACTGTGCAGAATTACTCCATTTCGGACAGCAGAGCAAATCCTCAGTTTGAAAAGCTCTGTATGCTACGCAGCAAAATGATAAAAAATCCCGAACTTCCGTGGAATATCAGCGAGATCGCCGAAAGTCTCTACCTCAGCAAAAGCTATCTGCAAAAGATATACAAGTCATATTTTAATAAGAGCATAATAGAGGAAATGATACGTTTCCGCATCGATAAGGCAAAGGAACTCCTCTCGTCCACCGATATGACCGTGACGGAGATATCTCGGGAGTGCGGATACTCGTCATACAATTACTTCGTCCGCCAGTTCAGAATGTGCGAGGGTGCTTCACCCTCGGAATACCGCGAAAAGTGCAGAGCCGAAAACTCCGCGGGCAGCACCACGCGCCCCTGAGAACCTGCTCCGCACTCATATGCTACTTTATAAATATCTCCCTCTGCTCACATATATCTCCCTCAATCCTGTACCTGACCGTATAGGTGAGGGAGTTTTCTTTTTTCTCCTCGGTGATGTTCCTGTCAAGGATATCAACATCACCGAGGAAATTTTTCTCATACAGATATACCTTCTCCGAGAGTTTCTCCCTCAGCTCGTCATCGGTGTATTCCGCAGACGTAAGCTTTGTCTCAGTCAGTTTATCGCTGACAAACCCTATCGGCAGCGGCTTCCCGAAAAGTTCAAGATTCCCGCCGCTTTTTTCACTGACATAGCTCTCGTACTTGTTCCTGCCGAAAAACAGCGGTATTTCAGCGCCGAACACAGTCAGATAGCGGCACTTCCGGCTCTCCCCTGTCGGAGCATACACCTCCGAGTCAGCCTCCTCAGTAAAAGTCACTGTCTCCTCGTAAATCCCCTTTATCACGCCCATAGCATGGTGAATAGTAACATGACCTGTATCGTCAGAAGTAACTCCGCTGACGAGCATAGTTCCCTGCGGAACATAGTCACCGACCTTGTGCATAAGCATACCGTCATATACCGAAGTGTATGTTATCTCCGCGTCCTTCGCCGAGACCACGTTGCACGGTATTCTTTCAAGAACCATTTCGGGCTTAGGAACTATTTCCGTTATCTGCACAACTATCCGATTGCCTGTTCGGTGAACTCCCGCCCATGAAATATCGTCCACCATAAGGCGCAGTTTGTTCTCGCAAAGGTGAAAATCAATGCCGCCGATGTAAGCTCCCCTGTCTATGCCGAGCTGTGACAAAGCCGACAAAACCACCTCATCGCTGACCGTTGTATTGCCCTCGACCTCAATGCTCATCACCACGTTAGAAAAATAAAGTCCGCCGACAAGCACAAGTATCACACCGACTATCACTCCTATTCTGAGCCGATAGCGGATAAGCTTTGCCGAAAGGGTCTCATACTCCGCGCTTTTTATAGTCACAGAGCACTCCTGTGCAAGCTTTTCAAGCTTTTTAAGGTCGCTGCGGTAAATTTCGCAGTAAAACACATCCTTTCTGCAATACTGTCCGAAACAGCAGATACCGCCGCTGTGTATACGATTAATAAAGCGGTACAGATTCTTTCCCTCAGCGTTGATCCTCACGCAGCCCCTGAGCTGATCTTTCATGTCCCCCACCGCTCCTTTCGATCAAATCCACCTGCGAAATTTTTCCGCGTATCACCAGTCCCTTAGCACAGTAGTCATACGCTTTCAGGTCACAGCCGCATATCTGAATGCACATTCCTCCCGCGATAACTCTTATAAAGACCTCGTTGTACTCCTCGATACGGCTGCAATTTTCTATCGTAAGCTCCCTGTTGCCCTCAATGTGTATATCGGTATTGAGGTAAAACAGGTCGCGCGCCTTTCCGACAGCTTTTTCAAACACATTATCACTCCCAGTTGATCTGATACTGCTGTATACTACGCGGTCACAGATTTTTTGCGTTTTGCAGCAGCGCGTAGTATAAATCTTTGCACATAATAATATGATTAACATGGTGATGATTATGAGGAATTTTACGAAAAAAGCCATAAAATGTGCGAAAGCCGCCGCTGCCACAGCAGCTTTTGCATTCTGCATGACCAAAACCGCAGAGGTGTCGCAGGCAGTCTCAGGAGCAGTTGAGCGGTGCATAGGAGTTGTTATCCCCTCACTTTTTGCTATGATGATAGTTTCGGGACTCCTCGTCCGCAGCGGTATAACCGGTGCAGTTCCGCGGTTTATCGGCATGATCAGCGAAAAGCTCCTTGGCATGGAGGGCTTTATGCTTCCGGTTTTTACATTTGGAATGTTTGCCGGATATCCTGTCGGTGCAAAGATGATCTGCACGGAAGTCCAATGCGGCAGACTTGACAAGAACCGCGCCGCGCTCCTGTGCGGACTTTGCTACGGAGCCGGACCTGCGTTTGTTTTCGGCTGTATTTCGGGGCGGCTGTACTCCTCTCCGACCGCAGGCGCGGTAATTCTCGTCTCGAATACTGCCGCGAATCTCATACTCGCCCTACTCCTTATGCCGAAACTCAAACGTTCGCTCAGACGCGGTATTCCGCGCAGGGGTTTCAGTCTGTCCGCGGATATGCTGACAAGATCGGTTATCAGCGCAGGAAGGTCAATGGCTGAGATATGCATGATGATAGCGGCATTTTCTGTCTTTGCGCAGTTTCTCACCGAAATCGGCGCAGAAGCGTTTGCAGGCAGGTGGATATCAAAGCTCCTCGGGACGGAAATTTCCACATCGAAAACTCTTTTCCGCTGTGTCCTTGACGTGACCGCCGCAGGAGAACTGCCATGTGCGGACTACTCGCTCCTACCGATAATAAGCGCCCTCACCTCATTCGGCGGACTATGCGTGATATTACAGGTAAGCACTGTGACTTCGGGGCAGATCCCGCTGAAACCGATGATACTGACACGGATCTCAGCCGCCGTAATAAGCTTTTTTGCCTGCCGCATCGCAATGCCGTTCATGCTGAAAGGCGAAACCGTCTCTGCCGCGGCAATAAAAGCAACGATACACCAAAGCACTTCTCCTGTTCCGTCAGTAATGCTTATCCTCATGACAGCGGTTCTCTTTCTTGAATCGTATGACGGCTCAAAAAAGTTTTTCCGCAAATGAACACAAAAGATCCCACTCGAAACGAGTGGGATCTGCATTATTATTCAAATCATCATACAGCAGGGGTTCCTGCCAGAGTTGTCGGCTCAACTCCGCCAACCACAGTCGTTGCGGCAGTAGTTGTTTCAGAAGATGAGTCAATGGGTGAACCCGCCTCGGCAACCTTTACCTTTACCTGAACAGACTTTGTCGGGTCTGCGGCAGATTTGAGGATAATGTATGTCTCGCCGGGTGCGACCGCCGTAATATGTCCGTAATCGTCAACAGTAGCAACCGATGTATTTTCAGACGACCAGCTCTCGTCGGATTCGCCCGAGCCCTCGGGATATTCCTGAACGAACGGCATATCCTGACCGCCTACCTCAAGATATATGCTGTACTTATCAAGCTTGAATCCGCCTGTATCAGTTGTGGGAGCGACCGTAGTCGTGGGAGCTTCGGTAATGATCGGCATAGAAGTCGTGACCGTCGTTGTAGTTGTCGTTACTGCGGAACTGTTTCCGCCTCCGTTTTTATTGTCCTTGGAGCAGCCCTTTGCTATCAGCACGATGAGGATAAGTACTACAAGAGCTATTACAAACAGCGCTGTCAGCTGCCTTTTTCTCAGGGTTTCTCTGGTGACTCTTTTTCTGTGTCTCTGTGAATCATGATTGTTGTCCATATTTCAAAATCCCTTTCCGATATATTTGATTTTTCAGGGAAAATCTTCTGTTTTGATTATAGCACACTGTTAACGAAATGTCACGCATTTTTATATCTTTTCTGCAATTTTTTATTATTCTCACATATCAGCAGCGCGCTTTTTGTCGGATTTTAACAAACCAAAAACTTTTTTCGCGTTTTCTGCTCCACCGTTTTATCCGCTATATAAAAAGGTAGAAGTTACGCATCGGGAAAGCATAAAAAAAGCAAAAATCAGTTGCGCTGCCCTAATGAAAATATCTTGACACAACCGCGCGTTGTATAGTATAATATAAGC
Source organism: uncultured Ruminococcus sp. (assembly GCA_900540005.1). Taxonomy (GTDB): domain Bacteria; phylum Bacillota; class Clostridia; order Oscillospirales; family Ruminococcaceae; genus Ruminococcus; species Ruminococcus hominiciens. Next base: position 34,954 of record UQEM01000005.1, on the reverse strand, counting down.
ATATTATAAGGTTGATAACTACCGATGTGCTGCGCCCCCTCTCCGCGTCCTAAGCGACAGGCGGCAGCCACGGCAAACCGAAAGGAGTTTTATGCAATGAACAATTTAAAAAGAATGCTTGCTGTCCTGACAGCCGTTACTGCTGTCCTGTCATGCACAGTATCATGCAGCAAAAAGGACGACAAGAGCAGCGAAAGCTCTCAGGCGCCTACCGAGGAATGGAAGGGCGAGGACGAAGTTGACCTCGACCTCAGCGACCTCAACGGCGGTGAGACTGCTGAGACCACTGAGGACATGACCCTTACTTGGCTCAGCTACTACGACATCAATCCCTCCGGCTCAAACGACCGTTCTGTAGCTCTTTCGCTCTTTGAGGACGTTTACGGCGGAAAGATCAACTACGTTCAGACGACTTCCGAGGACAAGTTCTCCAAGCTTGCTTCAATGATCCTTGCAGGCGATGATGTTGATATGTTCCCCTATGAGTGGGACGCTCTCCCGAACGGTGTTACAAAGAATCAGTACGATCCGCTTGACCCCTATTTCGAGGACATGGGCATGGACGAGGACGGACTCTGGGACGACATGGAGGACGTTATCGATATGTTCGAGTACAAGGGCGAGCACTACGTCGTTCCGTTCACGATCTCCGATCCTCTCCTTGTAACATACAGCAGAAAGATGGTTCAGGCTGAAGGTCTTGAAGATCCTTACACTCTCTACGAGAACGGCGAGTGGGATTGGGACGCATTCATGAACATGATGGAGACTTTTGTTGCAAATGCTCCTTCCGGTGACACCAGATACGGTATCAACGGCTGGTTCGGACAGGCTATGATCCAGTCAACAGGCCACACAGTTATCAACTACGACAACGGCGTATTCTCCAACAATATCGACGACCCCGAGATCGAAAAGGCTGAGCTTCTCATGCAGGACATTGCCTCAAAGCACCTTTACAGAAACGAGTGGCTGGGCAACTTCCCCGACGACCAGTCCACACTTTTCTATGCAATGGCTGACTGGGCTCTCAGTGCTTCTAATGCAAAGAACCCTGACCTTGACCTCATGGTAGTTCCTTTCCCGAAGTCTCCCGATGCGGACGACTATTATCTGTGCTGCAACTACGGCGCAAGAATGCTCGTAAAGAACTCAAAGAAGGGCAAGGCAGTTGCAACCTATATCAAGTGCGAGAGACTCGCAGCTACAGAGGATTCCTACAAGGAAGCTGCAAAGGAAAAGGCTCTCATCGTAAACAAGACCGCTGCAGGCGTTGTTACGGGATATGTTACAGAGGAGCAGTATGACGCTATCCAGTCTTACATCGACCCCAGCAATGTTACACCTATGTTCGACTTCGGCTACGGAATGGGCGACAGAATGTACGGCTCAGGCGATTACACCTATGAGACAAGAGGCGTTATGAACAACCTCACAGATACTCTCCTTGAGGGCAACGAGGCAGTTGACTCATGGGCTGCACTCCGTGACGCATGGACAGGCGTTATCACTGAGGAAGTCGAGCGTTTCAACAGCCTTTCCGAATAATTCAAGCTGAACACGGACGCTTTATCCGACAATTCAGCCGTATCCGCACAACAACTGCGGAAAGCTCAAAAGATCTGCCTGCCGTATCATTTTCGATACGGCAGGTTTTCATTTTCTGAGTAATTTCGGATAAGATGAAAAAATTTCCGAAAACACTTGATTTTTCCGAAAAAGCGTGATATAATAAATATGATGATAGTTAAGCTCAAGACCGGAACCTTTCCGGTCTTTCGTTTTGATATGGCTATTAAAATGATCCAGAAAGGAGATTCCCCGTAAAACAGGGAAAAACTGTCTATGAAATTCAAAAAATTCGGCAGCACTGAGCAAAGGGTATACGACTTGATAAAGCCGATCACCGATGAGCTCGGTTATTACCTGTGGGACGTCTGCTACGAAAAGGAAGGCGCAATGTGGTTCCTGAGAGTCTTTATCGACTGCGACGAGGGTATTACCATCGACGACTGCGAAAAGGCCACCGAACCTATCAACCAGATCCTTGACGCAGAAGACCCCATCGCGCAAAGCTATATGCTCGAAGTCGGCTCGGCAGGTCTCGAAAGAAGCCTTGTCAAGCAGGAACACTTTGACGTTTGCGAGGGCGACACCGTGAAGATAAGGTTCTTCAGAGCTGTGGACGGCGAAAAAGAGATCGTTGCAGTTCTTGTCGGTGCAGATAAGGATAAGGTCACCATCGCCACTGAGGAAGGCGCTGAAAAGAGCTTTCCCCTTTCGGATATTGCTTTTGTCAAGCTTTATATGGAATTCTGACATGATAACAACAAATAAAATATACTATACTGGAGGAATTAACAGAAATGACTAAGAACAATGACTTTTTCAGAGCTCTTGAATCGCTCGGTGAAGAAAGCAGCGTTGATACCGGGCTTCTCGTTGAAAAAGTAAAGTCCGCCATGCTGAAAGCTGCAAGGAGAGCTTATCCGCACAGCGAGGACAGGATAAGAGTGGATATCGACCCCGCTACAAAGAAATTTGCAATGTACATCGAGCAGGAAGTCATCGAAGATGAGCCTATCGACGAGAACGAGATCAACATCGACGTTGCAAAAACCATTGACCCGAACGCTTACATCGGAAGCACCATTCTCAAGGAGATCGACATCTCCAAGCTTGGCAGAATGGCAGCTATCTCCGCAAAGCAGTCCATAAAGGGCGACCTCCGTGAGATAAGCCGCGACCAGATGCTCAGCCGCTTTGAGTCAAAGGAACACGAGTGCATCACGGCAAAGGTATCACAGGTCGAGCCCGGCAGAGGCACGGTAACGGTCGACTACGAGGGCACGGAACTTTACCTTTTCCGCAACGAGCAGATACCCGGAGAAACTCTCAAGGAGGGTCAGTCCGTCAAGGTCTACATCACAGGGATCGTAGGAAAGAACAAGAAGCCTGTTGTAAAAATATCAAGAACTCACAAGGATCTTGTAAAGCGTCTCTTTGAGATAGAAGTTCCTGAGATATATGACGGAACTGTCGAGGTAAAGTCGGTTTCGAGAGAAGCAGGTTCAAGAACAAAGATCGCTGTATGGTCGAAAGATCCCAACGTTGACGCTGTAGGAGCCTGTATCGGTACGAGACGTTCAAGAATTTCCGCTATCGTTTCCGAACTCAACGGCGAAAAAATCGACATCATTCCGTGGAGCGAGTCACCCGAGGAATTCATCGCAAAGGCTCTTGCTCCTGCCGAAGTCCTCAAGACTGTCATCACTTCTGCTGAGGAGAACACCTGCACGGTCATCGTTCCGAACAACCAGCTCTCGCTCGCTATCGGAAACAAGGGTCAGAATGCAAAGCTTGCCGCAAAGCTTACAGGCTTCAAGATAGACATTAAGCCGCAGTTCGACCTCAATGGCGAGGAAGCTCCCGAACTCAGCCCTGACTTCAAAGTTCCCGAGCCTGAGTACACTCCCGAAACAGACGAAGAGATCTTCGACAAGCAGGAAGAGACCGCCGGAGAAGAAGTAGAAGCTGTTGAGGCTGCTCCCGAAACTCCCGGGACTACGGAAGAAACCGATAAGGAAACAGCCGCTGCTGTTGAGGAATAAGCCATGAAGCCGAAAAAGATACCGATGAGAATGTGCCTCGGCTGCAATGAAATGAAGCCGAAAAAGGAGCTCATCAGAGTTGTAAAGTCCCCCGAAGGCGAAATAAGCCTCGACTTTACGGGTAAAAAATCGGGAAGAGGAGCTTATATCTGCCGCAGTGTGGAGTGCTTCAACAAGGCGCGCAAGGGCAGACGTCTCGAAAAGGCATTCTCGTGCAAAATAGACGCAGGCGTCTACGATGCTATGGCGGAGGAGCTTGGCAATGAAACAGAAAACATCTGACCTGCTCAGCATATGCTTTAAAGCAGGTAAAGCGGTAAAAGGCTTTGACAGCGCCTGTGAAGCTGCTGCAAAAGGCAGAGCAAAATGTATTCTTACTGCCTGCGATGCATCGGCAAAGACTGTCAAGGAAGCAGAGTTTTACTGCAAAAAATACGGCATTCCCATGATGAGGACTGAACTCACAAAAGACGATATCGGCGCTGTATGCCGAAAGCAGATCGCAGTTATCGGAATATGCGACGAGGGATTCTGCAAAGGGTTCGCCAAGATACTGAACAAAACGCCGGAGGACGGCGGCAAGGAATAAATCCGAATACAATTGAATACATCATGCGCTGCGCGGAAACCGCAGCATAGACAATGGAGGTAATCAAGCCTATGGCAAAAAAGATAAAGTTAAGTGAAGCTGCAAAGGATCTCAATATCCCTGCACAGGAACTCATCGGTTACTTTACCGAAAAGGGCGATACCAAGAAAAAAACTGCCTCAACTCTTACAGAGGAGGAAATGAACGAAATACTTGAGCATTACACAAAGCTCCACGAGGTAAAGAACCTTGACGAGTATTTCGCGACCGCGAACGAACCTCGCCCCGAAAAGAAAAAGACTGCCGCAGAAGCAGCTCCGAAGGCGCAGGAAAAGAAGCCTGCCGCTAAGAAGAACGAAAAAGCTGAAAAACCGGCTGCTAAGGCTGACAAGAAGGACGCTGCTCCGAAAAAGACTGCTCCCGAAAAGCCTGTCGCAAAGAAAGAGACAGCTCCGGCTGCAAAGCCCGCTGTAAAGGAAGAAAAGCCGGCAGTCAGGACTGAGGCTCCCGCTCCCAAGGCTGAGGCTGCAAAAAAGCCTGCCGAAACTCCTAAGAGCAGCGAACCCCAGAAGCACAACGGCAAGAAGAATGAGAAGAAGCAGCAGGCAAAGGCTCATGACAGAGGAGAGCGTTCAAAGTTCAACGCTTCATTCAGTTCTGAAACTGCTCAGACCTCGGGTCAGCGCAGGACTGTTGACACAAGAGGCAGCTACGTTGACCTCGACAAGTACAACGAGCGCTACGACCAGATGGCTTCTTCAAACAAGCACAACAGCGACAACTATTCTTCCAAGAAACAGAAGATAAATCAGAAGTCTGCTCAGAGAAACCGTCAGCAGTACTCAAAGAAGGAGACAGAGGCTGAAAAGCTCCGCCGTCTTGAACTCGAAAGAGCAAGAAATCAGCAGCTCAAAGTCCTCATTCCCGAGGCTATCACTGTCGGCGAGCTCGCTACACGTCTCAAGGCTACAGCTACAGACGTTATCAAGAAGCTCATGGGTCTCGGCGTAATGGCTTCCATAAATCAGGAGATCGACTTTGACACAGCTTCGCTCGTTGCTGAGGAACTCGGCGCAAAGGTTGAAAAGGAAGTTATCGTTACCATTGAGGAGCGTCTCATTGACGACACTGATGACGATGATACAAACCTTGAACCGCGCTGCCCTGTCGTTGTTGTAATGGGTCACGTTGACCACGGTAAGACTTCTATCCTCGACCGTATCAGAAACGCTCACGTTGCAGCAGGCGAAGCAGGCGGAATCACTCAGCACATCGGTGCTTATCAGGTAAATATAAACGGTCAGGACATCACTTTCCTCGACACTCCCGGACATGAGGCGTTTACTTCAATGCGTGCAAGAGGTGCGAATATCACGGATATCGCTATCCTCGTTGTTGCGGCTGATGACGGTATCATGCCGCAGACAGTTGAATCCATAAACCATGCAAAGGCAGCAGGAGTTTCCATTATTGTTGCTATCAACAAAATGGATAAGGAAGGCGCTAACCCCGACAGGATCAAGGAAGAACTCACCAAGTACGACCTTGTTTGCGAGGACTGGGGCGGTGACGTTATCTGCGTTCCCGTTTCCGCAAAGACAGGCGAAGGGATCGACGAGCTGCTCGAAAACGTTCTCCTCGTTGCTGAGGTAAAGGAACTCAAGGCTAATCCCGACCGTCTTGCAAAGGGTACTGTTATCGAAGCGCGTCTCGACAAGGGCAGAGGCCCTATCGCTACGCTCCTCGTTCAGAATGGTACGCTCAGACAGGGTGACGTTCTCATCGCAGGAACGGCTGTCGGCAGAGTAAGAGTTATGACCAACGACAAGGGCAAGAAGGTAAAGTCCGCAGGCCCTTCTGTTCCTGTTGAGATCACAGGTCTTGCAGAAGTTCCGAGCGCAGGCGATACATTTAACGCTGTTGAGGACGAGAGACTCGCAAGAGAACTCGTTGACCAGAGAAAGCACGAGCAGAAGCAGGAGCAGTTCAACTCTTACCGCAAGGTAACTCTTGACAACCTCTTCAGTCAGATCGCAGAGGGCGAGATCAAGGAACTCCCGATCATCGTCAAGGCTGACGTTCAGGGCTCTGTCGAGGCTGTTAAGCAGTCGCTCGAAAAGCTCTCAAACAATGAGGTAAGAGTAAGAGTTATCCACGGTGCAGTCGGAGCTGTCAAGGAAAGCGACGTTATGCTCGCAAATGCTTCAAATGCTATCATCGTAGGATTCAACGTAAGACCTGATCCGGTTGCCGCAGAAAATGCTGCCCGTGACGGTGTTGATATCCGCCTTTACAGGATCATCTATGACGCTATCGAGGAGATCACGACCGCTATGAAGGGTATGCTCGCTCCCAAGTTCAGAGATATCGAGCAGGGACGCATCGAGGTTCGTCATGTCTACAAGATATCCAATGTCGGCATGGTCGCAGGAAGCTATGTGCTCAGCGGCAAGGTCACAAGAGGAAGTCAGGTGCGCGTTGTCCGTGACGGAATCATCATCGCTGATGACAAGATCGCAGGACTCAAGCGTTTCAAGGACGATGTAAAGGAAGTTGCGGAAGGCTACGAGTGCGGTATCAGCCTCGAAAAATTCAGCGACGTCAAGGAAGGCGATATCTTCGAGACATACATTGTCGAGGAGTACAGAGAGGATTAATTTCAACAGCCGGCGGCAGAAACGGTCTGCCGCATAAATCGGCTTTTACACATTGTATATAAAAAGGAGGTCAGTTTAATATGGATAACGACAGAATGAGTACCGCTGATATGCTGCAATACTGCAATGAGGCGCTCGCGTGGGAAGATTTCGGCCCTATCGACATTTTCTTCTTTGAATCGGTAAAGAAAATACTGCTCGGTCAGGCAAGCGTATTTGAAGAACCCGAGGAGCAGATAGATGACCTTATGGGCATTGAACGTCCCGTAAGAGATATCGAGCTTGAACCCGATTACCCCAAGTACGCCGATCTTTACTACGGCGAGGAGGGCGACGACGAAATACCCGATTACAGTCATATTGCAGAGGAAGAAGCTTTTTCCGCAGCTATATTCGGCGACGGTTTCTTTGAGGAGGAGGACGAGGAGTCCGACACCGCTATTGAAACTCCCGCAGCAGTTCCGGCTGCTGAAAATAATACAAACAACAACAAAGCTGACGAGCCTGCCAACGATAAAAGTTCACAGCAGCCCGAAGGCGGAAGTTTTACTGTAAAGATCTGAAATATTCAGAGAAAGGACAATATGCCGAATTTCAAAAACAGCCGCATGGCTGAAGACATCAAAAGAGAAATGACAGCTATTCTCAGAGAACTCAAAGATCCGAGAATAGACAAAATGCTCACAATAGTCCGTGCCGACCTTTCAGGCGATATGTCTAACTGCAAAATATACGTTTCAAGCTTTAACGGCTTGGAGAAGGCTAAAGAATCGGTTCAGGGACTGAAAAGCGCATCAGGATTCATCAGAAGGGAGCTTTTTCACAGGCTCAAAATGCGCAAGTCCCCCGAGCTTACATTTATCGCCGATAATTCTATCGAAAGAAGCGCGGATATAAGCAAAAAGCTCAACGAACTTCTATAGGAGGTAAAATAAATGCAGATTGGCTTCACCGAAGCTGAACAGTTTCTCAGAAGTTGTGAGGACGCTGTTATCATCACACACAGAAATCCCGACGGCGACTGCATCGGCGCAGGCTTTGCCCTCAAGGATATCCTTGCCGAGATCGGCGTCAGAAGCAGAGTTGTCTGCCACGACAAGTTCCCCAAGCGCTATGAATTCATGACGAATACGGGCGCGGGTGAGGATTTTGAGCCGAAAAACATTATCGCTGTCGACATCGCCGATGAAAATCTGATGGGCAGCTATAAGGATATCTACGGCGGCAAAGTCCAGCTTTGTATCGACCACCATATCTCAAACAAGGATTACGCGGAAATGACGCTCCTCAACGGAAGTGCAACTGCTGCCTGCGAGATAATCTACGACCTTGCCAAACACATGGGTGTGAATATTTCGCGCCACTGTGCCCTCTGCCTTTACACGGGCATAGCCACGGATTCGGGCTGTTTCAAGTATGACTGCACCACTCCGCGCGCTCATGAGATCGCGGCAGAAATGATGAGAAACTACGATATCAAATTTGCAAAGATAAACCGCTATATGTTCGACGTTCAGTCAATGGGCAGAATGAAGCTTGAAAGCAAGGTCATCGAGCTTATGGAAAGCTATCTTGACGGAAAACTCGTTATCGTTGCCGTTACTCAGGCGATGATGAAGGAGCTGGGCGTCAGCATGGAGGAACTTGAGGGCTTTGCTCCGCTTACCATACGCCTTGAGGACACCGAAGTAGGAATCCTCATGCGCGAACGTGAGGACGGAGTTTTCAAGTGCTCCCTGCGCTCGGCTGACGAGGTAAATGTTTCTGAGATCTGTCAGACTGTAGGCGGAGGCGGTCACGCAAAAGCTGCCGGCTGCACTATCGAGGGAACTCTCGAAGAAGCTAAAAATACGCTTATTGCTGCCGTTGAAAGGGCTCTTGCATGAACGGGATAATTTGTCTTGACAAGCCGCAGGGCTTCACTTCATTTGACGCAGTTGCCAAGCTGAGGGGAATTTTGCAGACGCGCAGGCTCGGGCACGGAGGAACGCTCGACCCTATGGCTACGGGAGTTCTGCCGATCTTTGTCGGAAACGCCACAAAAGCCTGCGACATCATGCCCGACAACACCAAAAGCTACCGCGCGGGATTTCGTCTCGGTCAGGTCTCCGATACGCAGGACGTTACGGGAACTATCCTTGCCGAGTACCAGAAAGAAGTTCCGCAGGAGGATATACTTGCTGTAATTCCCGAATTTACGGGAAAGATAATGCAGCTTCCGCCGATGTACTCGGCTGTGCAGGTAAACGGCAAGCGGCTTTACGACCTTGCGCGGCAGGGTATCGAGGTCGAGAGAACTCCGCGTGAAATAGAGGTTTTCTCGATAGATCTCGCAGACTATGACGAGTCCGCGCGCGAGGGAGTCCTCGAAATAAGCTGCGGCAAGGGCACTTATATCCGCACTATCATCAACGATATAGGCGAACGTCTCGGCTGCGGCGGCATTATGACCTCGCTCGTAAGAACAAGTTCGGGCGGATTCACGCTTGCTGACTGCCACACCTTCGAGGAGCTTCAGCAGGCACGCGATGAGGACAGGCTTGAAGAGCTTATCCTTCCGATCGACCGCGTTTTTGAGTCGCTGCCAAAGCTGCGGCTCGGCGAGGCTCAGACCAGAATGTACAAAAACGGCGTTAAGCTTGACCTTTCCAAGCTGCGCGATCTTAAAAGCACCGATGATCTCTACACAGTTTACGGCAGCGGCGGAGCTTTCATAGGCACAGCCTTTGCCGACCGTGAAAGCGGCGAGCTACGAATTGGAAAGAACATGGGGTGACAGCATGGCAAAGGCTTTAACTGCGGTCGCACTCGGACTTTTCGACGGCGTACATCTCGGACACAGGGCTGTTCTTGACGCGGTCTGTGCTCAGAGAGCAAACGGACTTACCCCGTCTGTGTTCACCTTTGAGCCGGAAGGCGTTCTGCGCAAATCAAGCGGCTCGGCTGGCTTTATATACGGCATGGCTGAAAAATCCGAGATCCTGCGCGGCTGCGGCATTGAGAATATCTGCGTTCCGCACTTTGATGACGTGTGCGGACTAAGCGGAGAGGAATTTGTCAAAAACATCCTGCGCAGCGAAATGAACGCGGCTTTTGTAAGCTGCGGCAGAGACTTCCGCTTTGGCTTCAAGGCTTCATGCGGAGTTGACGAACTGCGTAAATTCGGCAAGATCTATGGCTTCGAGGTCGATACGGTCGATGATGTTATGAGCGGCGGCGAAAAAGTCTCGTCAAGCATTATCCGCAGGCTGATCTCGGAGGGAGACATAAAAAAAGCCGACCGCTTTCTTGCTCAGCCCTACATGATACTGAGGGAAGTCGTACACGGAGCGGCGCTCGGTCATACTATCGGCTTTCCCACGATAAATCAGCTATTCTCAAAGGGACAGCTTGTGCCGAAATTCGGGGTCTATGCTTCAATGACAAAGACTGACGACGGCTGGAAACGCTCGATGACCAACATAGGGATCAAGCCGACCGTTAACTACAGCGGTACTCCGCTCGCAGAAACGTTCATCACCGACTTTTCGGGAGACGTTTACGGCAGGGTCTTGCAGGTAGTACTAACGGATTTTATAAGACCTGAAATGAAATTCCCGTCTGTCGATGCGCTGAAAAAGCAGATTTCTGCCGATATTACGGCAATCAAATCCATGTAACATTCTTGCAATGCTCACCACTTTATCACAATTTTGCTTTAATATATAATAAGTAGTGCCGCTATTACCTATGGTTCAGCACATTGAAGCGTGCAATATTATAACTTCTAAAAGGAGGTCAATATCCAATGATAGAGGTTAAAAACCTTACCAAGAAATACGGCGACAAGCTTGCCGTAAACAATATCAGCTTCAAGGTCGAAAAAGGCGAGATACTCGGCTTTCTTGGCCCTAACGGAGCCGGAAAATCCACTACGATGAATATGCTCACGGGCTATATTTCGTCCACTTCGGGACAGATCCTTATCAACGGCATAGATATTCTTGAGGATCCAAAGAAAGCTAAGGCGAATATCGGTTATCTTCCCGAGATCCCTCCGCTTTACATCGACATGACTGTCGAGAGCTATCTCGGTTTCATGTACGACCTGAAGAAGTGCAAACTCCCGAGAAAATCGCACATAGACGATGTTTGCAATCTTTGCAGGATCGCGGACGTAAAGTGCAGACTTATCAAGAACCTCTCAAAAGGTTACCGTCAGAGAGTAGGTCTTGCACAGGCTCTTATCAATAATCCGCCCGTGCTCATTCTTGACGAGCCGACAGTCGGTCTCGACCCAAATCAGATAATCGAGATAAGAAGCCTTATCAAGAAGCTCGGCAAGCGCCACACGGTTATCCTCTCGTCACACATTCTCCCCGAGATACAGGCAGTTTGTGACAGAATAATCATCATCAACAAGGGCGAAGTTGCCGCTGACGGTACAGCAAATGATATCGCAAAGAATATCACAAACGAGCACAAGATGACACTCAGGATAGAAGGCCCGACACATACTGCCGCTGACAAGGCGGAGATCGCCGCCGCTCTCAGAAAAGTCACCGGCGTAAGCTATGTCCGCGCTGATATGGAGCGCGAAAAGGGGATCTATGACTACGATATCGAAACCGATGGCAAGACTGATGTAAGGCGCGATATCAACAAGCTCTGCGCAGAAAACGACTGGAATATCCTCATGCTCCAGCTTTCAGACCTCACCCTTGAGGACATCTTCCTCAAGATCACTATGGGCGAGGAAAACAGTATTGCCGCAAAGGATCCTTCCAAAAAGAAAAGCTCCCCTAAGTTAGACCTTAAGATCGAGGACGGCGAGCTGAGAGCAAGCGAAGTAACGGACGAAGCTCCCGAAGAAGCTGAAAAGCCTGCCGAGACCGATCTGAAAAATGAAGGAGGCGAGGAATAATGGGTGCTATCTACAGAAGAGAAATGGGCGCGTTCTTTACTTCAGGCGCAGCTTATGTATTTCTTGCGGTATTTTATCTTGTTTCGGGTATTTTCTTCTTTAACGGAGTTATCTCCCAAAGCACGACTGATACTTCCGCAATGTTCAGCTCGATGTTCTACATCGTAATTTTCCTTATCCCTGTTCTTACCATGAGACTCCTCAGCGAGGAGAAAAAGAACAAGACCGATCAGGGACTTCTCACCGCTCCTATCGGACTGTGGGAAATCGTTCTCGGCAAGTATTTTGCAGCTCTCACACTCTTTATCATTGCTGAGAGCATCGTATTCGTTTACTCACTCATTCTCAGCTATCTCGGAACTGTTGTCTGGTCAACTCTCCTTGGCAACTATTTTGCAATGCTCTTTCTCGGCGCTGCTTTCATTGCAGTCGGACTCTTCATCTCATCTCTCACCGAGAATCAGATGGCTTCTGCCGTTGCAAGCATTGTTGCACTGTTCCTCATCTACCTCTCCGAGATGCTCGTTACAAATTTCGACGGCGAGGGCAAGATAAAAACTCTTATCTACAAGGTCGTAACAGCGTTCGCATTCTACTCAAGATACATTGAATTTACTCAGGGAATATTCAGCCTTCCCAGCGTGGTCTTTTTCCTGAGCACAGCCTTCCTCTTCAACTTCTTTACTGTAAGGGTTCTGGAGAAGAAGCGTTGGAGCTGATAAGACTAAGAAAGGAAGGTTTGATAATATGAGTAAAAAAGATACTGTCAACGAAACAGTCTCTAACGAAACTGCCGGCGATACAAATACCGGCAAAACCAAAACCGGCATGAAGAAATTCAAGTACGGCTCAATGTCGATCGCCGTTCTCTGTCTGGTCGTTGCTATCGTGGTCGTGATAAATGTCATGGTCGGTATGCTCGCAAAGCGTTCGCCCGTAAAGATCGATCTCACACCCGACAAAAGATACGATCTTTCAGATGAATCTATCGAGGCTCTCAAAAACCTCGACAGCGATGTTGAGATCGTAGTTACCATGAAGAAGGACTTCTTCACAACACTTGCAAACTATTATAAGAGCAATAACGTTGATGTTCCCTTTGACATGATCCCCGTCATCCTCGAAAAGTACGAAATGTATGCAAAGCAGGGCAGCGGAAGTGTTGATGTTACCTACGTTGACATGGACAAAGACCCTGACGTTATCTCAAAGTATTCCGCAAATTACAACGGTGAGATCTCACAGGGCAGCATTGTGGTCGCAAGCGGCGACAGAGTAAAGGTCATCGACTCAAACGGAGTCATGAACATGATAACCACAGCACAGAATGCTGCTTCTTCCTCAAATCCACAGTTTGTATTCGCAGGTGAAAGCACTCTTACTTCCGCTATCACAAGCGTTACCGATTCCAACCCCATAAGCGTTGCTTTCGTTAAAACGACAAACGGCACGGCTCTTTACAGCGAAAACGAGTACAGCGCAGTCGTTGATTCTCTCGAAAACGATCTTCTTGAGAAAAACGGCTATGACTGCACAGATATTGACATCGCAACAGATGAGCTTGACACTGAAAAGTACGACATGATCGTTGTACCCACACCTTCTGCCGACTTCAACGAGGACATCATCAAGAAACTCAGCGATTTCCTCTACAACGACGGCAATTATGACAAGTCGCTGCTCTATGTTCCCAGCCTTACACAGACAAATCTCCCGAATATCGACGAATTCCTCGCCGACTGGAGCATAAAGGTCGAGAATAATATCATTGCAGACGACACCTATGCTATCTCAACTCAGACAAACATCGTTGCAACTATAGCCGACAGCGATTCCGTTGGAACACTTCCGAACGACTCGCTTCCTATCGTAGCCCCCCTTGCAAGAGAAGTTTCGGTGATCACGAAGAACAACGAGGACGTAGTAAAGACGATTCTCCAGTCCTCCGATAACTCCTTTACATTAGACCTTGACACTCAGGAGCAGAGCAGCGACCGCGGTTCACACGGTATTGCCGTAATGTCTCAGAAACAGCACGCAGAACAGCTTGACGTTTACAAGAGCTCCGTTCTCGTTCTCGGCAGCGCTTATATGGCAAGCAGCGAGATACTCACACAGAATACGACCTACAATAACGCAAATGTTATCCTCGGCATTCTCAACAACATGACAGGCAAGGAAGCTGCTGCGGTTATTCCTGAAAAGTCACTTCAGAGTTCTTATATCGCAGTAACACAGACTCAGGGCAAGACTATCAGCATAATTGTTATCTGGGCGATCCCGCTTCTTATTGCTGCAATCGGAGTAGTAGTACTCGTAAGGAGACGTAATCGATGAAAAAACAGGTAAAGGGCATTATTGGTCTCGGAGCAGTCCTCGTGCTGCTCGGAGGCGGTTATGCCGCATTAAAACTTACCGATCCCGATAAGAATGGCGGCGGAGATGATAGTTCATCCTCCACCGTTTCTTCACTTGAACAAGAAAAAGAAGGCGCAGGCACAATCCTCATAAGCGACAACGGCGAGGAGGCAACTGTTGCCGAAGCATACGTCAAAAACGAAACAGACGAGTTCCATGTTGTAATGCTCACCGAACCTACCGAAGATTCCGGTGCGACCTACACCTTTGACGGGTATCAGGATATTAAAATGAACACCGCCGTCATCGGAACTCTCGTCAATAACGGCAATGGTCTTACCGCAGTCGAGCTTATCGAGGAAAACAGCTCGGATCTCGCAAAATACGGACTTGACAAGCCTAAGATAACCGTTGACTTCACATACGAATCCGGTACAAAGAGGACGCTGTATATCGGCAATGACGCTCCTTCAGGCTCAGGCGCTTACGTCATGACTGACGAGGGCAGCAGCGTTTATACGGCTAAAACTTCCTCGCTTGCAAATTACTCCAAGACTCTGAACGATTTTGTTGATACAACAGTTCTTGAGGAGCCTTCTGACGATGATTATCCTATCATAAACAGCCTGAGGATCGAGCGTCAGGACATTGACTATGACATTCTGCTTGAATACGACAAGGCATCAGACGATGACAGCTACAAGGGCGGAACTTCCGCGACACACGTTATGGTCGAGCCTGTTGACTGCTATCTTACGGTAGAGAGATCAACCGATATCACAAACGGTATGTTCGGACTCAGCGCAGAGGGCTTTTATGCGCTCCACTGCAAGGAATCCGACATAGCTCAGGCAGGTCTCAACGACCCGTTCTGCAAGGTCACAATGGCTTGTGATGACGGCAACACCTATGTGCTCCTTCTCAGCGAGATATTCTCTGATGACAGCGGAAAGCACTGCTACGGTATGCTTGAGGGCGGAAATGTTATCTACATTCTCTCACCCGAAAAGGCACGCTGGGTAACAGTTCTGCCGATCGACATTGCCTCAAGGATCATGGTTGCAAGTTATGTCTGGAACATCACCGATCTTGATGTGAAGTGCAGCGACGGCAGCTCTGAAAGCTTCAAGATAACACTCAAGGACGCAGACCTCGACAGAGATTCCGCAAAGACCGAGGACTTCAATGTCACACGCAACGGAGAGGCATTTGATGCCGAACGCTACAGGCAGTTCTATTCGTTCCTCGTTGGCACAAATGCGGAGGAATTCGCACTTGACGAGACGATACCTAATTCCGCGCCAATGGCTACCGTAAGCTACACCGATTCTTATACCGGCAAGACAACAACTATTGATTTTTACGAATATTCGCCCATGAAGGCTCTCATAGCAGTTGACGGCAAGAGCAAGTTCTTCTGCACAAAGGCTTTCGTTGATACGCTCGTTGAAAACGTTCACCGTATCGGAACCGGCGAGGACTATAAGACAACATGGTAAAACCCACTACAAGAACGGAGGTATATGATGATTGAAAAATTCCACACATATAAGGATTATCCGCTGGTAAGATGCGGCGATACGATCTACTACGGATATATGGCGGACCCCTACGTTACTATGATAAACATTCTCGACAAAAATAAGGAGACAGGCGCGGCTGAAAAGGTAAATGTTATCCTCATGTCTACCGATCCAAGTCTTAACCCGCTTCAGGCGTGCGTTAAGAACTCCAAGCGCGACTGCGGTCTTTACGAGGCACTTGATGTAGCAAGTATCTGGCTCGAAAAAGCGCTCAAAAACTGACCGATAAATAAAAAGATCCCTGACAGGACACTTTTTCCTGTCAGGGATTTTTATTGAGCGGGAGACTTGTTTTCAACAAGTTTCCCGTTAATTGTTTATTCAGCAGCCTCAGTTGTCTCAGCGTCAGACACAAGAGGAATGGAGTTGCCGTCCGCATCGTAGAAAACAATGTTGTCTATCATCATGTCCGACTCGTTGGCGAGTCCCCAGCGCATGATAAGGAAGTTTGCGTCCTCCATTGTTTCGTCCCAGCACAGACCGCTGTCGGCAAGCAGAAACTTGTACTTGACATGAACAGCGCCCGACGTCTCGAAGTTATACTCTCCGCCCTCAAAGCTCTGGAAGTCGTACCATTGACCCTCGCCGTCTGATCCGACCTTAGCGGTAACAGTTCCGCCGCCTCCGCCGATCCAGCCGGGAGCGCGCACATTGTCAGCGTCCTCCGTTGAGAGGTGGTCGGCAGTAGCCTGCGCATACATATCAAACTCAATGCTGCGAACCTTTGGCAGATTTTCCACACCGAGGAGCTGTGCTGCGTTAATGGTTATCTTCTGCACCTTTGTATCAAGCGGAGCTGTATTATCATCGGTGAATCTGAGCATTTTATTGCCCATGACTTCCTCGACGGAAAGCTCGCCTACCGCAGAATCGGGATCAGTAGTTTTAGCCAAGGCAAAAGAAAAGTCGCCGTCATCGAATGTTACGGCATTAGGGTCGTCACACTCGGTCGGCTCAGGAGGCGGAAGCTCCTCCTCCGTTGTTTCCTCTGCCGTTACAGGCTCAGGAGCGTCGTCCTGAGAGGTTTCAGCCTCGGCAGATCCGGACCCCTGCGGAGCTGAGGACTGACTGTCTTTTTTCGAGTCTCCGCACGAAACAGCAGAAAGTGCGAGAGCAAAAGCGAAAGCTCCCGCAAAATATTTTTTATAGTTCACGTTAAATCTCCTAAACAAGAAAGCCCCCTGTCAGACAGAGGGCTTTTGATTTTTTTGAGCTGCCAAAAGACTAAATTAGTCCTTCTTTCTTGAAACGAAAGCAGCAACGCCTGCAACTGCGATAGCTGCAACTGCTGCGCCTACACCGAGGTCGCCTGTACCAGCGGAAGCAACATTGCCCGACTTAGCTGCGGTTGTAGTTGTCTTGTCTCCGCCCTTAGGTGCTGCGGTCGTAGTTTTCTTATCTCCGCCCTTAGCTGCGGTTGTTGTTGTCTTGTCTCCGCCCTTAGCTGCGGTTGTTGTTGTCTTGTCATCGCCACTTGCTGCTGTTGTAGTTGTTACAGTTGAATCAGCAGCAGTTGTTGTAGTTGAAGGCTCATTCTTTGTTACGTTTGAAGTACCGTCTGTATCAAGACCTGAAACTGTGAATACAACCTTAACTTCCTGAGTGATGTTTGTAGCCATAGGAAGATCATAGATCTTAGGCTCTACCCAGTCATTTGTGAGATAAATTCTTGAATAGCCTTCGCCGTTCTCATAGTAGTTTGTATTGATAGCATCTGCACTTGCTGTGTAATCAAGCTTTGTGCCGTCTATCCAAACCTCATCAACAGAGAGAGAAAGATTTGGGAATGTATCGATGTTGAAATTGTCAACGCCGTCAGCAGGCTTAATCATAACTGCAAGGAACTGAACTGTGTCAGTACCGCCGTTCTCGGGAACCTTCCAAGTAACCTCATACTGAGCATTTCCGTCGACTGTAGCAACAGTTGAACCAACAGCTTCCTGATCAGCAGCATTCCAACGCTGTTCTGCACCTAAACCACCGCCGATATATGCAACGCCTAAAGCATCAGCAGCGCTTGCGGAAGAAATGCTCATAGCTGCGAATGATGTAGCAGCAATTGCTGTTGCAGCCATAGCTGCAAGAATCTTATTCATCTTCATCTTAAAAAACTCCTTACTTAACGCGCGGCAATCACCTATAATACACCGCACTATATATTTTATATCATCATTGTAACACAAAACATTTTTGATATCAAGTAGCATTTTGCACAAAATTGGTTCATATCTGATATACATATCCTACACATATAAAAAAGCGGCTCTATCCAAAACGGTATCATGCAAAGATCACGGTATTTTACCGTATATTCGCGCCTATACCTTTGTTTCCTTGCTGTTCTGGTAAATTATGTTCACAACATCGTTCATCATATCAAACGGGCGGACACGCGGCTGTATCTTGACCGAAACATAGGATTTTCCTGCGCCGTTGAACGTTATCTTGCCCTTGTACGCACCTGAAAGTCCCGCTATCTGCTCCGCCGTGAGGTAATCCGTGTAGAAGTACATAGCGCCGTTTTTCTGTGAAATTTCGGTAATTCCAAGATGTGCGGCCTTGTTCCTGAGAAGTGAAACTTCAACCAGTCCCAGAACCGACTTTGGCGGATCGCCGTAGCGGTCGATAAGCTCGTCAATGAGGTCTGCCTTGTCCTCATCGGTGTTGACGGTCATGATCTTGCGGTAGATATCGATTCGCTGATTGAGGCTTGAAATGTAGTTTTCGGGAATGTGCGCGTCTATCTGGATATCCACAAGACACTCCGGCATTTTTTCGGGTTTCTCGCCCTTTTCCTCTGCTATAGCCTCGGAGAGCAGTTTCAAATACATATCATAGCCGACAGCTTCCATATGACCATGCTGTCTGCCGCCGAGAATACTTCCTGCGCCGCGTATTTCAAGGTCTCGAAGGGCGATTCTGAAACCGCTGCCGAACTGCGTGAACTCTTTCATCGCGTTCAGACGCTTGGTCGCTATTTCAGTCAGAACCTTATCGCGCTTGTAGGTGAAATATGCGTAGCCTCGTCTGTTTGAACGTCCCACACGTCCGCGTAGCTGATAAAGCTGCGAGAGACCGAACCTGTCCGCGTCCTCGATAATGAGCGTGTTAACGTTCGGAACATCTACGCCCGTCTCTATGATAGTTGTACACACGAGAATATCTATCTCGTGCTCAACGAGCTGCTGCCATATATCGGACATCTCCTCCTCGTTCATTCGTCCGTGGGCAACGGCTATCCGCGCCTCGGGAATGAGCTGCTGAAGTCTGTCCGCGCAGCCGAGAATACTCTCGATACGGTTGTGAATGTAGTAAACCTGTCCGCCGCGCCTTAACTCGCGCATAATTGCCTGCACAAGCGTTCCGATATTGTATTCGATAACATATGTCTGCACGGGATATCTGTCCTGCGGAGGTTCTTCCAGCACCGACATATCGCGTATACCGCTCATCGCCATGTTAAGCGTTCGCGGTATCGGAGTCGCCGAAAGCATAAGGACATCAACGCCGTTAAAGCTTTCCTTGAATTTCTCCTTATGCGCAACGCCGAAACGCTGTTCCTCGTCAATAATGGCGAGTCCGAGATCTTTGAAAATGACCGATTTTTGCAGTATCTTGTGTGTGCCGATGAGAATGTCTACCCTTCCCTGTTTAAGCTTTTTGACTATCTCCTCCTGCTGTTTCGGAGTGCGGTAACGCGAGAGAAGCTCTATATTAACGGGAAAATGCTCGAATCTTCGCAGAGCGGTCTGGTAATGCTGATACGCCAGAACCGTCGTCGGAGCGAGCAGAGCACATTGCTTGCCCGACATGACGCACTTCATTGCCGCACGGAGAGCGACCTCCGTCTTGCCAAAGCCAACATCTCCGCAGAGCAATCGCTCCATAGGGCGCGAACGCTCCATATCGGACTTTATCTCGTTTATCGAGCGCATCTGGTCATCAGTTTCGACATAGGGAAAGCGTTCCTCAAAGTCACGCTGCATTTCATCATCGGGATAGAATGCGAATCCTACGCTTTTTTCGCGTTTCGCGTAAAGCGCGATAAGCTCGTGCGCCATATCCTTTACCGCGCGCTTGACGTTGCTGCGCGTTTTCTGCCACTCGTTGGAACTTAACTTGCTCAGCTTTACACCGCTGTCATCGCGCGGGCCGATGTATCTTGACACCATATCGAGCTGTGTTACGGGAATATAAAGCTTATCCGTGCCTGCATACTGGATAGTTATATAGTCCTTGGTAACGCCCTCAAGTTCAAGCTTGCGGATGCCGATAAATCTGCCTATTCCGTGACCTGAGTGAACAACGAGGTCGCCCTCTGTAATATCTGCAAGAGAGCGTATCTCCTCAGCCTTATTGCGTTTCTTGCGGCGCTTTCGTGACGAGGTATCGAGCGAGCGTCCCTGTGTGATGAGGACTGTCATGTTTTCGGGATACTCAAAACCGCCGCTGAAACTGCCCGACATAAGGCACACTCTGCGCGGTTTAAGCTCGGTGCATTCAGCATAAAGGTCGCAGTCTATGCCGCGCTCCCTCAGATCCTGCTGAATTATCGGGAGCGTTTTTTCACTTCCTGCGCAGAGAATTATCCTGTAATCGCGGCGCAGGTAATCGTCCATATCCTCGGTAAGCTGCTTCATTTCGCCGCCCCACGAGGCGGTCTGCATAGCCTCAAAGCTGATAAGCTGCCTGAAATCCACACGTTCTCCGCCTTGCAGGAAGTTACTGATAAACAGGCACACACGCTTGTCCGTGAACGACCTTATACGCTCCAGTTCGAGAACATGGCCGTCAAGCCCCTTGCATAGCTGACCGTCCTCAAGCAGTATCTTCACGTCCTCGTTATAGCGGCTCTCAACGCCGCCGGCAGCGTCCATAACAGCCGAATAATCGCTGAACATCACAACTCCGTCAATGTAATCCAGAACCGTTGACGGCTCGCCGTAAACGAGCGGATAATATTTGACGCTGTGCGGAAGAAGTTCTCCCGCGCGGAGTCTGCGAACATCTGCCCCAAGCTTTTCCCTGACAGCCGCAGCACGTTTTCCGCGGGCCTTTTTGCAAAGCTCGTCTATCCTGTCGGCAAGTTCGTTGCAGTCATACATGATCTCGCTTGCAGGCGGAATGTCAATGCTTTCGACCGGCTCAGTCCTTCGCTGTGTTTCCGTCTCGAATTCAGAGATAGAGTCTATCTCATCGCCCCAGAATTCCAGACGCACGGGTCTGTCTGCCTGCACGGGATAGATGTCGAGAATTGAGCCGCGAACCGAAAACTGTGAAGCTCCCTCAACCTTTTCACAGCGCTGATAGCCGTTCCTTGTAAGCTCAGCGCACAGCTTGGTGAGGTCTGTCTCCTGCCCCTGTGTGAGGGTGATCCCTGCTGAGATAAGTACATTGCACGGTATAACAGGCTGCATCACAGCCTCAATGCTCGCACAGACCGTGGTGCACTCGTTCTTTGCCGCCTTTGCAAGAGCGGCTATCCTCATGTATTCGTACTCATGGTTTGAGCTGTCAACAGGTGTGAGCACAAGCTCCTTTGACGGAAAAACGACCGCCTCATTCCTGCCGGACATCATGTTTATATCATCGCAAAGACGGCGCGCTTCAGCCTCGGTCGAAGTGACAACGAGGTTGATTTTTTCGCCGCCGAGAGCCGCTGCAAGCTGCGCCCTGTGTATATGCGAAAGTCCCGTCACAGAGACGGGAGACGTATTATTTCCGATCGCTTCCTGAATGCTCTTAAAGCCCGAAAGTTCGCTGAATAGTTCTTTAAATAGATTCATTGTGTTTCTCCGTTTCGCTGCACTTCATAGCGCTCCGATAAAATAATGTGGAAAAAGCAATATTTCGTTGGCTCGCTATAGACGGCACAGCACAATGATGTACCGTCTGATCGACGAAATAGCCCATATCAGGAATTATACTTGTTCATTGCCTGATCTGTTTTTCCCTGAACCATGAGCTTTATGCACTCGCAGGCATTTTCTGCGGCGGTGTTGAGCTTTTCCATATCCTCTTTACCGAACTTTCCGAGAACCCACTTGGCAAGGTCATAGTCCGGATGAGGCTTTTTGCCAACTCCCATTTTTATGCGCTCGTAGCTGTCGCTTCCTGTAAGCTCGCATATACTGCGCAGTCCGTTGTGACCGCCATGGCTTCCCTTGCGGCGAATTCGGAGTCTGCCCACATCGAGCGAAATATCATCGCACACAACAATGAGCGACGATACGTCAAGCTTATAGAATTCAAGAGCCTGCACAATGGATTCTCCGCTGTTGTTCATGTAGGTAGTGGGTTTCAGAAGCAGACAGCGCTTGTCGCCAAGCATGACATCGGCAGTCCTGCCCTTGAACTGCATACGGTTTATCTCCTCGCCGCACTGCTTTGCGAGCATATCGAGGACTATAAAACCTGCGTTGTGTCGGGTGTTCTCATACTCCAGTCCGGGATTGCCCAGACCTGCTATCACATATTCTATTTTACCGCGTGCATTCTGCGAATTTGCGGAAATACGGTCGAATACATCAAAAATACTCATACTGTTCCCTCCTTAGTCAAGTCCGTGAATGTAGTCTGTCAGTTCCAGTCCTGCCTGCCGTGCAAGACGGGCGCATTTCTCCATCGGAGCTGTATCGGACAAAGCCGACGGCGTATGCGCATCACAGCCGATAATTGCCGTATTGCCGACCTTTGCGGCAATTTTCAGGAATTTCGCGGAGGTATAGTGCCTGCCCTCGCGGACTCCGAGAAGATTTATTTCAACGGAGATATCCTTTGACTTGAGATAGCGGCAGAGTCGGCTGTATTCCCTGTCATAGACCTCGCTGCTGCCCATGAAATTGTAAAGGTCAGGGTGCGCAACATACTTGTATCGTCCCGACTCCATGCCCTCGATAACAAGGTCGATGTAGCGCTTAAAGTCCGCCTCGCTGTCGTTTTCAAAGCCTGTATACGGAGAATACGGCTCGCGCGCTGTGAAATGCTCGCCAAGGATCATATAATCCACGGGATAATCGGCAAGAAGCCTGTCCTGCGCTTCCATGAGTTCGGGAATATACTCCGCCTCAAATCCGATATATATTTTTATATCGGAGGAATATTCCCTTTTCAGCTCGGTAAGCGATCTGAAATAGTCGTCAAGCTGATCGGGACGCATTCTTGTACCCGAAAGATAGCCGTCTCCGAACACCCACGGACAATGGTCAGAGAATCCCAGCACCTTCATTCCGTGAGCTATTGCGCTCTCGACATATTCCCTGTCCTCACCTCTTGCGTGCTGACATCTTTTGGTATGTGTATGATAATTTGCTAACATATGGCCTCCGTATTTTTTCAATAACGCCCAAAAGGCGGTCATAGACCGCCTTACATATTGCTTCTGTTTTCGAGAGCCTTGTAGAGAGTGACCTCATCGGCATATTCAAGGATACCCCCAACGGGAAGTCCGAACGCCAGACGGCTCACCTTAACGCCGAGCGGCTTTAGCAGCCCCGCAATATACATCGCAGTCGCGTCGCCCTCAACGGTCGGATTGGTCGCCATGATGACTTCATTTACTCCGCCCTGTGCGATCCTCGCAAGCAGCTCCTTGATACGCAGGCTGTCGGGAGTAACGCCGTCCATTGGCGAAAGGAGTCCATGCAGAACATGGTACACTCCGTTATACTCTCTTGTACGCTCGAATGCACTTACGTCCTTGGGATTCTCAACAACGCAGATAACGCTCTTGTCCCTGTCGTCGTCGCTGCATATCGGGCATATCTCCCTCTCGGTGAGATTCTGACAGCACTTGCAGCAATGCACGTTCTTCTTGGCGTCGATAAGAGCCTGCGCGAAATCCTCGACCTCGTTCTCGTTCATTGACATAACATGATAAGCCAGTCTTTGCGCCGACTTCATGCCTATTCCGGGGAGCGAGGCGAACTTTTCCGCGAGAATGACAAGCGGAAGTGCGTTATGGTCTGCCATTTATCTTAGAATAAGCCGGGGAGAGAAACTCCGCCTGTGATCTGGCTCATTTCAGCCTCAGTAGTTGACTCGATGTTGTTTACAGCCTCATTTACAGCGCTGATGATGAGATCCTGAAGCATCTCGATATCCTCGGGATCAACGACCTCGGGCTTGAGTGTGAGAGACTTGATAGTCTTTTTGCCTGTAAGAACGACCTCAACTGCTCCGCCGCCTGCTGTAGCACTGAAATCTCTTGCCTCGATATCCTCCTGAAGCTCAGTTATCTGATCCTGCATCTTCTGAGCCTGCTTTATCATTGAATTCATATTCTGAGCGCCGCCGCCCATGTTCTTGGGGATTCTTGCTTTCATTTCAAATTCTCCTTTAAAATTAATAATATAAGTTACTTATTTTTATTATCAACAGCAGTTTCGATATTGCTGTCAATTGCTTTTTTTATCAGGCTTTCCGCCATACTTTTCTGCTGGTCGGTCGTTGTTGCACAGCGCGCGCGGATGTGGTAGCGCTGACCCATGACGCGCTCAATTGTGTCGCCGAGAGCGACTGCGTTTTCCCTTACCTTGAAAAGTGTAATGAAGAACCTGTTCTGCGAAGTGATGAAGATAACATTTCCTGCGGTCATCGCGCTTGAACCGTCAAGACTTCCCGCGACTGACGGGCAGACCTTTGCAAACTCAACGAGTACATCACCCCAGCGCTCAAAAGGCTTGAGGTCGCTCGGTTTGAGGCTGCGGATATCTACATTCGGCGCTGGCTCGCTCTCTGCGGCAGGATTTCTCGCTGTGAGCGGAGCTTCCGGCTTTTTTGCAGCCGTCCCCTCGCCGGAAACCACTGTCGGAGCGGAGTTGATTTTATTCTCCAACTGTTTTATTTTATCATATATTTCAGAATTGTCAATACTTTCAGCGCTATTCTTTACATTTGAGCACAGCTTTATCAGCATCATTTCAAATTCAACGCGCCTGTTGACAGCACGGCTCATGCGTTCGCGGCAGTCCTGCAAAGCCGAAAGTCTTGCCATGACTGTCCCGATGTCGGTTTTGTCCGCCAGATCTCTGAGCCGCTCCAACTCGTCAGGCATACAAACGATAAGCTTGTCCGCCGTTTCGGGAGAGACCTTTATCAGCATGATGTTTCTTAGCTGGCTCGTCAGTTCCTCACAAAGACGCGTGAGATCCTTTGACATATCGTAGAGAGATGCGGTAATGGACAGAGCCTTCGCCGTATCGCTGTCGGAAACAGCATCAAGCATATCGTAGAGATAATCGCGTCCTGCTATCCCTGCCGAATCTGAAACAGCCGCGGAGTCTATCTTGTCCGCGCAGGCCGAGCACTGGTCAAGGAGCGAAACAGCGTCTCGCATTCCTCCGTCTGCAAGCTTGGCGATCATTGCCGCTCCGTCATCAGTAAGGTCGATATTTTCCTGTGCAGCGATATATTTGAGCCTCTTTGCTATATCTTCCGCCTTGATCCTGCGGAAATCGTACCTCTGACAGCGCGAAACAATGGTTGCGGGAACTTTGTGTATCTCGGTGGTCGCAAGTATGAATTTGACATAATCGGGCGGTTCTTCCATTATTTTCAGCAGAGCATTGAAAGCTCCGGGCGAGAGCATATGCACCTCGTCGATGATGTATATTCGGTATTTGCCGCGCTCGGGAGTGTATATCGCCGCATCGCGCAGATCTCGGATATTGTCAACGCCGTTGTTGGAGGCTGCGTCGATCTCAACTATATCGGTCAGAGCGCCGCTGTCGGCATCGCGGCAGATGTCACATTCAAGGCACGGATTGCCGTCCTTCATATTGCGGCAGTTTACCGCCTTTGCAAGAATTCTCGCACAGGTGGTCTTGCCCGTACCCCTTGAACCCGTAAAAAGGTAGGCATGGGCGGTTTTTCCGCTCATTATCTGATTTTTCAGCGTATCCGTAGTATGCTCCTGCGATATAACATCGTCAAAGGTAAGCGGACGCCACTTTCGGTAAAGAGCCTTATACACTGAACTTCCCCCTTCACTCGGAGCTTTCGGCGCAATTTGTCAGTGCTTTCCGCACTGCCGCCTGAATCTCTTGGTAGTATCTTGTAAAATCGGCTATATTGAACAGCCTGCCTGTAGGGTCTCTCGTCACTGAGGATAGCGTAAACTGCTCCCGCACCCTGCATGGTGCTTAATTTTCCGAAAGACCAGATAAAAAATTCCGGAACATAGATGTGCAGGCTTGCTGCGCACACAAGACGATCCGCTTAATGCTGCTCGGTCTCCCGCCTGACATGGTTCACGGGGTCTTGTTGCACAGGGCCCACACATCTATATTTCGGAATTCTTCCTTAATTTAAAAGCAATTGTCTGTTGCTCCGTCTGAGCCGCGTTGCGCTCCTTGAATATCATACCACAATCTGAGGATTTTGTCAAGGGTCAATCGCTTATTTTTGCAGTCAGCCGCCTCAAAGAATATGTGCCGGAGGATACCGGACAGGACAGAAAAGGCATTCACAAGAACCGTGAATGCCTCAGCCTTTCAAAAAAGTTCTTTGAGCAATAATGGCCTCCTACAGACTCAAGGCGCTCCGCAAAGAGTGAATCCGTCCTCCGTGATCGGTGCAAAACGCGTACAGTAAATAATACTGTTGCTGTCGGCGTTATACATAATAGTGTGGGTTTTCCACACATATGAACCGTCCTTGGTGAGCGTTCGGAAAAACTTGGTGATAGTTCCCCTTTTCTCACGCGAAACACGTTCCTTCAGCGTTTTCGGGTCGCAGAAATCAAGATAAGCCGCTCTTTCTTCTTCGGCGATAAGCGATGACGCGATCTCGCGGGCCGCCATGACCTTATTTTCCGCATTAAGCAGCTTTTGACCTATCTCATCACCGTACGAGCTGTATCGCAGCATATCAAGTTTGCCCGTGACAAGATCTATCCTGCATATCAGGTCGAATATCGAGCTTATCATTCTGTAGTTCTGGTCGAGCTGATAACTCTTGCTTTCGCCGATAGTAAGGTTTATTATCTCCGCCTCGTATGCGCTCATGTTTTCATGCTCAGCAAGGCATTTCACCCTAAGGCGCACATACTGATTGCGGACAGTGTAAATTATCTGCTTGACTCCTGCACCCAAGTGGCAAGTCTCCTGCAAATCGCGGAACTGCTTGCTTATGGGAGAGGCTGGCGAGTTTATGTTGTTGTACACCATTTCCATGTCGCTGCCGCCGAGGCTGTCGAGCACGTCCTGAAACTCGCTGTTTATATATTTGAATTTCATGTCTTTGCCGTCATATTCAACAATGGCAAGAGGTCTGTTCGTAACAAAATCGGAGACTCCGATACTGTTGTAATAGCCTTTCATTGCCGAAGGTTCCATATTTTCAGGTTCGGCAAGACCTGTTTTCTCAAGCTGTTCGGATGGCAAAGGTCTGCTGAAAAAATAACCCTGAACTTTTTCGCAGCCTATATAGCGCAGAAAATCGAACTGTTCCTGAGTTTCAACACCCTCGGCTAAAGTCTGAACTCCTATCTGTTTCGCCATGGAAATTATCGACTTAACGATCTTCTTTGACCTTTCATCGAAGGACGACATAAACTTCATATCGAGCTTTATCTCGTCAAATTCGTAATCTTTCAGAACATTGAGCGAAGAATAACCGCTTCCGAAGTCGTCCATCCACACCTGATAACCGCCGTCACGGAAACGCTTTATATCGCGCATAAGAGCATCGGGATCTTCCATAATAGTGGATTCGGTTATCTCAACGTTTATCATGTCATGGGAGATACCGTATTCCGAAACTATCTTCTCGACCTCGCTGAAAATATCACACTCCTGAAAGTCGGTACGCGAAAGATTGAACGAGACAGGAACGACAGGCTTGCCATTGGCTGTTCTTTCGCACATTTCCCTGCATATCTCCCGAAGAATGTAGAGGTCAAGTTTGGTTATCTGGCGATTTTCCTCAAGCTGCGAGATGAAATCGTCAGGCGAAAGGAAACCTTTCTCGGGGTCTATCCAGCGCGCCAGAGCCTCCATGCCGCAGGTCTTGCCGCTTATCGTGCGCACTACGGGCTGATAGTAGACCTTTATGTAGCGTTTGCGTATCGCCTCGTCAATGTTCTGTAGAACATAAGTGCTTATGTCTATGTATCTGCCGAGTTTATCATCATACTCGCAGATGAATCCCTGCTGATTGCGTATGGAATCGCAGGCTATTTTGGCATTGTCACAAGCGGAATATGCTCTCTCGCCTGCTCCGCGGACTCTGTAAAGTCCTGCCTTTATGTGCATTCCAAAGCGGCTGAAACCGCTTTCAAAGTAATTGTTGACCTTTTCGATCCATTTCTGCGGATTCTTCTCTTTTGTCATTGCAACAAAGTGATCCTGCCCGAATCTCGAAAACAAAACGGTATCCGACAATTTTTGTATCTTTGCGGCAAGCTCTTTAAGCAGGAGGTCGCCGTGTTCCATGTTGTATTTTACGTTGAAATACTTGAAATTGCGGATATTGCTGTATATAAAGGAGTATTCACGGCAGCTCTCATCATCGGATTCACGGAGTATCTTGTCTGCCGAAGAAAGAAACTGCTTCATATTGAGAAGTCCCGTCAGAGTATCGTACTTTCTCGTATTTTGCAGCTCGGCAGTACGCTCGGCAAGCTGCATAGCAAGATTCTTTCTGCCAGCGTAAAGCTCGATAAGATTCTCTGATCTTCTCAGAACTATCTCGGGCACAAAGGGCTTATGTATTATCTCAGCCGCTCCGTAATTGTATGCGCGAAGCTCGTCCTTTGAATCTATCGACGAAGTGATGATAATTATGGGTATCTGCTGAATCATATTCTCCGTGCGCAGATAGTCCAGAACCTCAAAGCCTGTCATTTTAGGCATACTCAGGTCAAGCAGCAGGAGGTCTATATCACCGCCAAGCTCCCTTATAAGTTCAATGACCTGCTCGCCGTTCTCGGCATCTATGATATCATAGCCGTCCCCGAAAATCACTTTCAGCATTTTTCGGTTGATTTTTTCATCGTCAGCAATGAGTATTCTTTTCAAGCCGCCCATTCATACACCTCTTTTCCCAAAAATAATATACCGGTCAGCCGCTGCTGCGTTAATCTCCGACCGCCTTTTTTATGATATCCATTGTCTTTCTGTAATCCTCCCTTACCCTTTCAAACAGCTCGTCTGCCTGCGGTTTTCTGCCGCCTCGCAGCAAATCGGTAAGCTCCGTTACGGACTTTGACAAAAAGCCGAGTTCCATATTCAGCACCACTCCTTTGAGTGCATGTGCAGCCTCAAAAGCCGCCTTATCATCGCTGCCCTTCATTGCAGTTTCAAGTTCTTCAAAAGAATTGTCCTCGGCAAATTCCTCGAGGAACATCAGGATAGTAGAGTCTTTTCTGAGTCTGCGGAGCATTACATCATAATCTCCGCCAAGCTGTGTGTAAATATCGCGTAATTCCATACGGATTCTCCCTATCTTTGAGAACCTGCGTCCATGGGATGATCCGAACGTTTTGGCGAATCCCCTATAAATACAGGCTCTGACAAAATTTTGTCAAAAGCAATTTTTATGCAATACAACTGTCAAAATACGCATTGCACCTGCAATCATATTAATTATATCATAAACAGATGAACTTTTCAATCATTTTCGGGACTCATTTACAAAAAAATTACCGTAAATTTTGCGGATCTCCATAAAATAAAGCGCTCCCCTTTGTTCAGCCTATCCGCAGTAATTCAAATGCCTTACAAAAGGGAGCGCTCCAACCAAGCTTTAATGAGTCGGTCTTGCCTTAAACTCAGCCTGTAAAGAGCTGAGTCCAGAAGTAACTTCCGCCAGACTTATAAACGCCGACGCCAATGTACTTGTAGTCCTTGTTAAGGATATTAGCCCTATGACCCGCTGAATTCATCCAGCCGTTCATAACAGCCTCGGGTGTCTTGTAATATGCGGCAATGTTCTCGCCTGCCGCGCTGTAGGAAATATTGTATTCCTTGAGTATAGTGAAGCAATTTCTGCCGTCAGGACGAGTATGACTGTAACTTGTATTAAGCTCTGTCGATCTTGAATAAGCTGCCGACTGGAGGGCCGGAAGTGCCTGAAGTTCGGAAAGTCCGTTTGCCTTTCGCTGGTCGTTTACAAGCTTTATTACCTGTGTGGTGAAGTCAGCGTAGGGACTGTCGTCCTCCAGTGTGTGGAGTTTTTCGCCGACTGTGATACCTGCCTTTGAACACTGCTCCGAGAACTCAATGCTGAAAAGGAAACCGTTTGCGATGTATTCGCGCGATCTTCCCGCATTGAGCCAACTGAGCCAACTGTTAAATCCGCTCGTGTCGGGGTCTCTGCCGAGGATCGTCTTGTATAGCATTGTAACGTAATCGCTGTTAGAAACATTCTTGTTCTTATACTCCGTACTGAAAATGAAACCGTGAGCCACATTTGTTCCGGTAGTTCCGTTTTTCAGAGCCTTGCACCAGTCCTCAAGACCTGTGCTGTCGGGAGTACGTCCGAGACAGTTTGCATAGAGACGGTAAACAAAATATGTACGCTCATAGTTTTCGTCACGCGCAAAGCTTATCGGGAGTCTGCCTGCTGTTATGCCGTACTGCGAGCAGAGGTTGCGGAATTCGATACTTCCCACAAATCCGTCACAAACTGCAAGAGGAGTCATTCCCACATCAAGGCGCGAGAGCCAGTCAGCCTTTCCCGTAGGGTCCGGACCGCGGTCGAGCATTGCGTTATAGCAGTCTGTCACTATCTGCTCATTGGACTTCCTCTGTTTCTTGTATTCGTCAGACCAGAAGAAACCGTAAACTATATCCGCAGCAGTTGCCTCATGGTTGTTGAGCTGAGTCGTCCATTCGGAGAGCCCCTTGGGGTCGGGCTCTCTCTTGAGAACTACATTGTACATTCTTCTGACAAAGCCCTCGGTATCCTTGGAATACTCAGCGGCATAGCTGTTTACCGCGCTGAATCCCGTCAGGACTTTACCTCCGGAATTTCCGGAGAACACAGGACTTATGGCTATTACTGCCGCCGCAAGAGAAGCGGCAATCTTTTTACACTTCATAAATATCCTCCATATCAAATATATAAGAACTCTCGTTCTTACAGTATATTATATATCTTTTGATCTCCGTTGTCAAACAAATTATTCAAAACGGAACGCGGCAGATGTACTGCTCAGCTCTCCCACTTGTCGCAAAGCTTGTTGATAGCCTCTGCAAGCTTTCTCAAGTCGGCATTTGCACAGCCGTCCGCTGCTCTTACGAGAGCCGCAAGACGATCCGAAGCCGCAGTAAGCGAACCGTAAGCCTCGCTGACATTTGCAGCAGCTTTCTTCTTGGGTATCAGGACAGGCTCTGCGTCAACGGTGACTACTCCGGCTGCAATGTCGAATTCCGCGCCGCTGTACGGCTCGTAAACATTTGTGCCAAGTTCGCTCCTGAGCCTTTCGCCGAATGCCTTGACCGAGCGGTCGTCACCGTGATTGATGAAGAACATCTTCACGCCGGAAACAGCCTTTGCCCAATCGAGCAGTCCGTTAACGTCCGCATGACCGCTTACGCCGGGAAGCTGTGTGATGTGAGCCGCAACGCTTACGGTCTCGCCGAAAAGCTTGACCTTTTTCGCACCGTTGATGAGCGATCTGCCGAGAGTATTCGACGCCTGATAGCCGACAAAAAGAATGGTATTTTCAGGCTTCCAGAGATTGTGTTTCAGGTGGTGCTTGATACGTCCTGCCTCGCACATTCCGCTCGCGGAAATTATTACCTTTGGTCGCGTATCACTGTTTATAGCGCGTGAATCGTCACTTGTTACAGTTCGGATAAGTCCCTCGAATGCAATGGGATTGATACCCTTGTGCACATAAGCAAGAGCCTCCTCGTCATAACAGCTCTCGCGGTTGTCCATAAAAATATCGGTTGCTTCATTTGCAAGCGGACTGTCCACATAAACGGGGAAGTCATCGTGATCTCTGATGATTCCGTCCGCCTTTATCTTCCTTATAAAGTAGAGCATTTCCTGCGTTCTGCCGACTGCAAATGACGGGATAATAACACTTCCGCCGCGGTCAAAGGTTTCCTGAAGAACATTTGCAAGAGCCGTAACGTAATCGGTGGGACGGTCGTGAACACGGTCGCCGTAGGTCGACTCCATTATCACATAATCTGCACTGTCAACGAACTGCGGATCGCGGATAAGCGGCTGGTGGGTATTGCCGATATCGCCGGAGAACACTATCTTTCTGGTTTCGCCGTTCTCAGTGAGTGTGAGCATAATGCTTGACGAACCGAGAAGATGTCCCGCATCACGGAACTTTATGGTTATTCCCTCACTTATTTCGCACTCTGTCTCATAACGGTGAGGAACGAAAAGCTCAATAGCTCCGATAGCGTCGTCCATAGTGTAGAGAGGCTCATAGTCCTCCTCTCCGCGGCGGCGTGCCTTTCTGCTGCGCCATTCCGCTTCAAACTCCTGAATGTGAGCAGAGTCGCGGAGCATTACCGAGCAAAGGCTCGCAGTTGCCTCTGTCGCGTGTATCTCGCCCTGAAATCCGCCTGCATACAAAAGCGGCAGGAGTCCCGAGTGGTCGATATGAGCGTGTGTCAAAAGCACGAAATCTATCTGAGACGGTGCAACGGGTACCTGAACATTCTCAAAGATGTCCTCGCCCTGCTGCATACCAAAGTCAACGAGAAACCGTTTTCCGCACGCCTCAATGTATGTACAGCTTCCTGTAACCTCGTGGGTAGCGCCGATAAAAGTCATTTTCATAAAGTTTCCTCCTTTATTTGAAGTGTCGGGCAGCACCGCAGATACGGTTTTGCCCTGACCTGTATCCGCAGGAAATATATGCGGATAAGGATTATTATAGCAGAAAGCCGCCCGATATGGAGCGGCTTTCTGGTATTGCGTCGGAATTTTCCTTATTTTGCCGCGTTCATTATCGCGTTAAGTATTGATTCATTCCATGTAAGAGCTGTTCTGCTGAATATGCCGTAGCTTGATTCTCCGCTTGCAACGCCGTTGTCCCAGATAAAGCACTTGATGCCGTTAGCCTTTGCGGAGCTGATATAGTAACCGTAATACTCGGCGCGCGTTGCCTCGTCAGCGGCGTTCACACAGCCGAACTCGTCGATTATTGCCGGAGTTCCCTTGTCGATAAACTTGCTCTTTATCTCGGAGAACTTAGCGTCGAGTTCGCTCTTTCCGCTGTCGCCGAAAGCAGTTTCCGAACCGTCTGCGAACTTCCACGGTGCATAATAGTGGATAGAAACGATGATGTTTCCGCTGTTGGGAACTGTCAGATCATTCATTGCCGCAGTCTCGGCAGATGCCGCATAAGATGTCACGATAAGCGAGCGGTAAGCGTTGTTTCCGCCGCTTGCACGGACTGTATCAACGAAATCCTGCTCATACTTGCTGACAACTGCTCTTTCCTCGGAAGTGCCGCCCATCCACTCGTTGGCGCTGCCGACAGTTCGGGGTTCGTTCATTCCCTCAAATATGAGTCTGTCGCCGTAATCGCCGAATCTCTGCGAGATCTGTGACCATATCGCCTTGAGCTTTGCGCTGTTTGCGGAATATTCCGAATCAGCAGGCTTGAACCAGATATAGTCATCATGGTGCATATTGAGGATAACGTACATATCCTGATCGTATGCGTAGTCAACGACCTCCTGAACTCTGTCGAGCCAGTCGCTCTGGATCGTGTCTCCGTCCATGTGCTCGCCCCACGTTACAGGTACTCGGACTGCATTGAAGCCGGCATTCTTTACAGCCGTTATCATTTCCTTTGTTGTCTTGGGATTGCCCCAGCCTGTCTCTGTATTGAGACCCGTCTTGTTTGTGTTGTAGCTTTCAAGCGTGTTGCCGAGATTCCAGCCGACCTTGATATCACTGACTATCTCGGAAGCCGTGCGGAAGTCGGAATCTCCCTCGCTCGGAACAACTGTGGTTTTCTCTGTTGTATCAGGAACAGAAACCGCAGAGCTTCCGCCGATACTGTACTTTACGGAAACTGAATCAAGTGTAACGGAAGGCTGATCGCTCCACCAGTAGCCAAGCACGAATTCGCCGTCCTCGGAATAGTAATTTTTAGCCTGTGCAGGCACGAACCAGGTAAGTGTGAGGTTTGAGGCATCCGAAAATACCGCGGTATCGGGAGACTGATAGTAGCCTGCCGCAGAGCTGAGTCCGAATGCTCCCGTAAACTTGCCGAATCCGCCGCCTGAACTTACCGTATAGGTAACGACTTCGGGAACTGCACCCTCGGGCATGAGATCCTTTGCGGCAACACGGACAGTATTGTCGGTATCGCTGTAATTCACGCTCTTTCCGACGTTGACGGAAACTTCTCCGTCAACGGGGACTTCCTTTGTTCGCGTGAACTTGCAGATAACGCTGTCAACGCGTACACTGTCGCAGTTTCCCCACCAGTAGCCAAAGAGCACGTCTCCGCCTGACGGAACGAAACTTCCTACATCACCCGGAACATTCCACGTTATCTCGCCGTAAGTACCCTGTGTCGGCGCGGAAAAATCCTCGGACTGATACCAGCCCTCATCTGTGGCAGAGTTACAGCCGTCAGTTACGGAAATTCCGCAGCCTCCCTTGAACTCACCGATATTGCTCGTTCCGTCACCTGAATAAATAACGAATGTGAACGATGTGATCACATCGCCGTCCTCTATAAAGTCAGCAAGCGGGAGCTGAATGGTATTGCTGCCCTCGGTTCGCTGAATGGTCTTGTCAACCGTGATCTGAACGCTCTGCTCAGCCGTAACAGTCTGCTTAGGACTAACGTGCTCGGTCGGAGCTTCGGTAGTCTCCTCCTCAGTTGCCTTTTCAGTTGTTTCCTCAGCCTGAGAAACTGCCGATGAACTTTCTTTCTTTTCTGACGAGGACTTGTTGTTCTCAGAGCAGGCAGTCCCCGATATCATCATCGCAGCAGCCGAAAGCAGCGCAATAACTTTTTTATTCATGTTTTACATATCCTTTCATATTTACTGTACCCACCTTATTATACCATACGCACGCGCAAAAAGCAACTGCGCAGAGTGATTTTTTCCGCGCAGTTTTTTGGCTGTACCCTATTAGGGGAATATTTTCCCCTTTATGCGAATACAATTTATCAGGCAGCGATTTTCATTGCTCTCTGACGTATTTTTGGCGGACTCACCATGAGTTCGCCGCTTTTTTTATAGAAAAGGCTCTTATAACTAATAATGGGATTCTAAAGGGTTGTTAACCCTTTAGCGGATCCCAAAGGCAGA
>UQEM01000004.1 GCA_900540005.1 uncultured Ruminococcus sp. | reverse complement strand
ACCAAAGGCTCTGCCTTTGGAATCCGCTAAAGGGTTAACAACCCTTTAGAATCCCTTTCCTAAATAAAAACGGCTGCATCATTTCTGATACAGCCTGTTTTCATTTAAGAATACGATTTGCTTATTCAGCGTCTGCGTTGTTCTCTACATAAGTAACGATATCGTTAACTGTCTTGATCTCCTCAACTGCCTCGTCGGGAATAGAAATGTCAAACTCGTCCTCAATTGTTGTGATGAGATCAACGATATCAAGTGAATCAGCGTCGAGATCCTCCTGAATATTAGCCTCGAGAGTTACCTTGTCTGCGTCAACGCTGAGCTGATCTGCAATAATATCCTTGAGCTTTTCAAAAATCATGTTTTGTTCCTCCATTGAAATAATTTGAGTGAAATCGGTCATTCCGAGAAAGCACCGATCTTTCTAAATTTAGTATAACGTTCTTTAAGCAAAACGTCAATATCTTTTTTGCATTTTTCAGGAATTTTCTGTGACAAATATTCTTTAATATTCTCTGAAATTTTGTCTAAATCGTTATGTGCGCCGCCAAGAGGCTCTTCAATTATGGCTTCCGCCACGCCCAGATGCACCATATCCTCCGCCGTGATCTTCATTATTTCACACGCTTCCTGCTCGCGAGAGGCATCTTTCCACAGAATACTTGCAAATCCGCGCGGTGAAAGCACAGAGTACTGCGCGTTTTCGAGCATCGCAAGCTCATCGCATACGCCAAGAGCCAATGCTCCGCCGCTTCCTGCCTCACCGAGAACTATTGAAATTATAGGAGTGCGCAGAGTCATGAACTCGGCGATATTTTTCGCTATCGCCTCACCCTGTCCGCGCTCCTCTGCGGCAATACCGCAGAAAGCTCCGGGAGTGTCAATAAAGCAGATTACCGGACGGTGAAACTTTTCCGCCTGTTTCGCAAGTCTAAGAGCCTTTCTGTAACCCTCGGGGTGAGGCATTGCAAAATTGCAGCTCTTGTTCTCGTTGATGTCCCTGCCCTTGACCTGTGCGATCACGGTAACGGGTCTGCCGTCAAGGCGCGCGATCCCGCCCATTATAGCTTTATCATCGCCGTAAAGACGGTCGCCGTGCATTTCATAGAATTCCGAGAATATCTGCGGAATATAGTCCTTTATCGTCGGGCGACCCTTTGTGTGGACAAGCTGGAGTCGCTCCCATGCAGTTTTCTTGCCGTCCATTGTCAGCCCTCCTTATTTGCGCCCCAGCCGTGGAGCTTGAGCAGATGTGAAAGTACGCTTCTCATCTTTTTGCGTTCAACTATCATATCAACAAAGCCGTGCTCGTGCATGAACTCGGCAAGCTGGAAGTCCTCAGGAAGTCTCTGCTTGATAGTTCCCTCGATAACTCTCCTGCCCGCAAAGCCGATTAGCACCTTGGGTTCGGCAATGATAATATCGCCGAGAGATGCAAAACTTGCGGTAACTCCGCCCGTGGTCGGGTCGGTCATGACTGCGATGTAGAGTCCGCCGCCGTCACTGT
The DNA here is from genome assembly GCA_900540005.1 of uncultured Ruminococcus sp. Classification (GTDB taxonomy): domain Bacteria; phylum Bacillota; class Clostridia; order Oscillospirales; family Ruminococcaceae; genus Ruminococcus; species Ruminococcus hominiciens. Next base: position 43,086 of record UQEM01000004.1, on the reverse strand, counting down.
AGCGCTTTACCGCGCCCGAAGTCTTAGCCATCTGCATGAGCGAGACGATACCCTCCTGCATACGCGCTCCGCCCGAAGCGGTGAACATTACAACGGGGAGATCATTTTCGCCTGCATACTCAAAGGCACGGGTGACTTTTTCACCCACAACGCTTCCCATACTGCCCATCATGTAGCGCGAATCCATTATCCCTATAACGACCGGCGAGCCTTTTATAGTGGCTGTACCGGTTATCACAGCGTCCTTCAGACCCGTGCTCTCGCGAAGTTCCGCCTGCTTTTCGTCATAATCGGGGAAATCAAGAGGATTTTCGCTCACCATACCGCCATCAAGCTCCTTAAAGCTGTCCTTGTCAACGGTGATGAGCAGTCTCTCAGGCGAAGAAAGCCTGCCGTGATAGTTACAGTTCGGACAAACCCTGTGCAGTTCCTCATACTTTGAAAGCGCACAGGTATCCTGACATCTCGGGCACTTGAACATCGGCGGCTTATAGTCGTCATCGCTGCCGTTAAAACGTTTTTTTACAACGTCAAAAAAATCTTCAAACATTCAATTCACCTTTTTGCGGTCGTTTTATCGTTTCTTTTCTCCATGTATCTGTTGAGGAAACCGTTATCGTAATTGCCGCTCCTGAACTCAGGCTGTCTGAGGATCTCAAGCTGGAAGTCGATATTGGTGTCAACGCCCTCAACAATGAACTCCGCAAGCGCCCACTTCATTTTATTAATAGCGTCCTCTCGGGTCGAGCCGTGAGCAATGAGCTTGCTTATCATTGAGTCGTAGTACGGTGTTATCGTGTAACCCTGATAAACCGCGCCGTCGATTCTTATTCCGGGGCCGCCCGGCATATACAGAGCGGTGATCGTTCCCGGAGACGGACGGAATCCGAGGTCGGGATTTTCCGCATTGATACGGCATTCTATCGCATGGCCGCGGAGTGTGATATCCTCCTGCGAAACATTGAGCGGAAGTCCCGCAGCAATTTCTATCTGCGCCTTTACAAGGTCAAATCCCGTGACCTCCTCGGTTATGGGGTGCTCGACCTGAATACGCGTATTCATTTCCATGAAGTAGAAATCGCGGTTTTCGTCAACGAGAAACTCGATAGTTCCTGCGTTGTAGTAGCCGCTCTGCTTTGCGGCAGTAACAGCCGCATTGCCCATTTTTTTGCGCAGCTCGGGGCTGACGATAGGACTCGGGCACTCCTCAAGCACCTTCTGATTGCGTCTCTGCATGGAGCAGTCGCGCTCGCAAAGGTGGATATAGTTGCCGTGTTTGTCGGCCATTATCTGTATCTCGACATGATGAGGATTTATGAGAAGCTTTTCGATGTAGACTGAGTCGTCACCGAAGAAGTTCTTTGCCTCCTGCTGTGCGATTATCATCTGGGATTCAAGCTCCTCGGGCGAATCGGCACGCCTTATCCCGCGTCCGCCGCCGCCTGCCGAAGCCTTTACCAGTACGGGATAGCCTGCCTTTGCGGCTACTTCCTTAGCCTCCTCAAGCGATGAGACAGCGCCCTTTGAACCGGGGATAACGGGAACGCCTGCGGCTGCCATAGTCTCCTTAGCCGCCGCCTTGTCGCCGAGCATTTCTATTGATTTGTATGACGGGCCGATGAAGGTTATTCCGTTTTCCTCACAGCGTCTTGCAAAAACCGCGTTTTCGGAAAGGAAGCCGAATCCGGGGTGGATAGCGTCCGCACCCACATTCAGCGCCGCCTGAATTATCGCATTCATATTAAGATAGCTGTCCTTGGTGGCAGCAGGGCCGATACAGATCGCCTCGTCCGCTATCTGGGCATGGAGCGAGTTTCTGTCCGCTGTGGAGTAAACGGCAACTGCGCGTATGCCGATCTCGCGGCAGGCTCTGATTATCCTGACTGCGATCTCGCCTCTGTTGGCTATCAGAACTTTCTTGAACATTTATGTTTATCTCCTTAAAAGGATTATTCGGACTTTTCGGCGTCGGTCACAATAAAGGTTATCTCGCACGAAACAGCCTTTTCGCCGCCTACAGATGCAAGAGCCTTGCCTGTTCCGATAGGGCCTCTCTGACGGATCATCTCAACTTCAAGGTCGAGAACATCGCCGGGAACCACCTGTCTGCGGAACTTAGCCTTGTCAATACCTCCGAACAGACCTAACTTGCCCTTGAATTCAGACCTTGAAAGCATACAAACAGCTCCTGCCTGAGCGAGCATCTCTATCATGAGAACGCCCGGAGTTACAGGATATCCCGGAAAGTGACCCTTGAACCAGAAGTCCTCCTCCTTTATATACTTTCTTGCGTGAACCTTTACACCGACCTCCATATCGACTATCTCATCGATAAGCAGGAACGGATCGCGGTGAGGAATGATCTCCATGATCTGCTCTTTATTCATAAGTATATCTGCCATTTAGTTGTCCTCCGTGAATTTCAGTAATACATTGCAGCAGTAATAATTCTGACTTTGCAGCAGGCTCCTGTCACTTGATTATCATGACAGGCTGATCGTACTCTACTGCCTGACCGTCAGAAACGAGAATTTTCTCTACAACTCCGTCAAAGTCGGACTGAACCTCGTTCATGAGCTTCATCGACTCAATGATCATTATAACGTCGCCCTTCTTGACGGTATCGCCGACCTTTACAAAAGGCGGCTTATCGGGCGAAGGCGATGCATAGAATGTGCCTACGATAGGCGATTTTACAATGCTGCCCTCTATTTTTTCAGCCGTCTTTGCAGGTGCAGCCTCCTGTGCAGGTGAAGGTGCAGCGGCAGGCGCTCCCGCAGAGGGCATGATCATCGTCGGAGGCGGAGGGCATTTTTTGCCCTTTACCGTTATGGTCTTACCGCCGTCAACGATAGTTATCTCGGAAAGTTCCTTGCTGTTTACGATATCGGCAAGCTTTTCTATTGTTTCAATTTCCACCATGCCAAAAATCTCACTCATCTCAAATCCTCCTTAGTCTGTAACTCTTTTAAAACAGAGGGTAGCGTTGTGTCCGCCGAATCCGAGCGAATTTGAAAGTGCGGCGTTTACGGTCTGCTCAACGTTTCCGCTGCCGCAGTAATCGAGGTCGCACTCCTCATCGGGCGTCTTATAGCCGACTGTCGCGTGTATCAATCCCTCCTGAATGGACTTTGCACAGACGATAGCCTCAACAGCTCCTGCTGCGCCGAGGAGGTGTCCTATCATGGACTTGGTGGAGTTTATCTTTACCTTGTAAGCGTGTTCACCGAGAGCAAGCTTTATAGCGGCAGTTTCGTACTTGTCGTTGAGACCTGTGGATGTACCGTGAGCATTGATATAGTCGATGTCCTCGGGTCTGAGTCCTGCTTCCTCAACAGCAAGAGCCATTCCCTTGCCTGCTGCCTCGCCCGAAGGCATTGGTGAAGTCATGTGGTAGCCGTCGCAGGTAGCGCCGTAGCCTGCGATCTCAGCGTATATCTTAGCTCCGCGAGCCTTGGCGTGTTCGTATTCCTCAAGAACGAGGATACCGCTTCCCTCGCCGAGGACGAATCCGCTTCTCTCCTTGTCAAACGGGATAGAAGCCTTCTGAAGGTCATCGCACTTGGTAAGAGCCTTCATATTGGCAAAACCGCCGTAAGTAAACTCCACGCTCGTGCTCTCGGTTCCGCCTGCAACTGCAACATCGAGATAGCCGTCCTTTATCTTGCGGAAAGCCTCGCCGATAGAATGTGTAGAGGAAGCGCAGGCTGTGGTGATGTCGAAGTTATCGCCGCGGAAACCTGTTTTCATGGAGATAGTACCCGCAGCCATATTGGATATCATCATCGGGATATAAAAAGCCGAGATCCTGCTCGGGCCTTTTTCGAGGTACTTGCAGTGCTCGGAAAGCGTGAGGTCAACGCCGCCGATACCCGAGCCTACAATAACGCCCTTTCTGTACGCGTCAATGTCCGAGAAATCCGAACCCGCGTCCACAAGAGCCTCATGCGCTGCGGCAACGGCATACTTTGTGAAAACATCCATGCGGCGCGACTCTTTCTTGTCAAAGCACCCCGGAACTTCATAGTAGGACGCCTCGTCAAAATCGCGGACGATTCCTGCGATCTTCACGCCGATACGCTCAGTATCAAATTTATCAATGAATGAATAGCCGATCTTGTTTTCCTTTATGCCCTCCCAGAACTTTTCAACGCCTGTACCGAGGGGGGTAACGGCACCCATGCCTGTGATTACAACTCTTCTGCTCATAAATTTACCCTTTCAGTTTTTATATTTATGCGGTCTGTTACATTGAAAGACAGCCTGAGATCTCTATTACCTGTCCCGAAACGTAAGATGCGTCATCGGAAACAAGGAACGAAACAACGGAAGCGATCTCCTCCGGCTCTCCGTAGCGTCTGAGAGCAACAGCCTCTATCATCTTAGCTTTCAGCTCGTCTGAAAGGACATCTGTCATGGGAGTTCTGATAAGTCCGGGCGCAACAGCGTTGCAGGTGATGTTTCTTGAACCGAACTCCTTTGCCGTTGTCTTTGTCATGCCGATTATTGCAGCCTTTGAAGCGGAGTAGTTCATCTGTCCCGGATTTCCGTAAAGACCTGCGACAGAGGCAACGTTAACTATTCTGCCTGATCTCTGCTTCATCATAATGGAGCAAACGTGCTTGGTCATATTGTAAACGCTCTTCTGGTTTACAGCGATCACTGCGTCATAGTCGTCCTCACCCATTCTTGCAAGGAGTTTGTCTCTGGTGATACCCGCATTGTTTACAAGAGCGTCAATGCTGCCGAAATCAGCCTTTACCTGCTTTACCATATCTGCACACTCGTCAAACTTGGAAACATCTGCCGCATAGCACTCTGCCTTAATGCCGAAAGCGCGGCATTCCTCTGCAACTGCGAGTGCCTTTTCCTTGTCGCTGTCGCTCGGATAGTGGTTGATGACCACATCAAAGCCGTCCTTTGCAAGGCGCTTTGCGATGCAGGCACCGATCCCCTGTGATGCTCCTGTAATGATTGCTGTTGCCATATCTGTTACCTCCGATATATTTGTATATGAAACGTTCGTTATTTATTGTATTTTGAGGAGCTTTTCAGCCTGCTCCATTATCTCCTTTACGATCTCGCTGCACGGCTTGACCTCGTTTATCATTCCTGCGATAAGTCCGCAGAGGAACGAGCCTTCCTCAACGTTGCCGTCCTGAACCGCTTTTCTGAGCGAGCCGAGGGTTATTTCCTCGAACTTTTCGGGAGTGAGTGTACCGTCATTCTCGCCCTTTGCGAGCATTTTGGAGAACTTTGTCTTGATGTTTCTGCACGGATGACCTGTAGTCCTTCCCGTAACAACATTGTCCGTATCCTTAGCCTTTAACACAAGCTCCTTAAAAGTCGGGTTGATCTGGCACTCCTCGGAAGCAAGGAAACGCGTACCTATCTGAACGCCCTCTGCTCCGAGCATGAATGAAGCCGCAACTCCTCTGCCGTCAGCAATTCCGCCTGCTGCAATGACCGGTATCTCAACAGCGTCAACGACCTGCGGAACGAGGCACATTGTTGTGTTTTCGCCAATGTGTCCGCCTGATTCCGTACCCTCGGCAACAACTGCGTCAGCGCCTGCCTTTTCCATTCTCTTTGCAAGTGCAACAGTCGCTACAACGGGTATCACCTTGATGCCTGCCTGCTTCCACGCCGCCATGTATTTACCGGGATTGCCTGCGCCTGTGGTGACTATCTTAACGTCCTCGTCTATTACGAGCTGAGCAAGATCGTCCGCATTCGGCGACATGAGCATGATGTTTACTCCGAAGGGCTTGTCAGTCTCAGTCTTGCACGTTCTTATCTGGTCGCGTAAATAGTCAATAGGAGCGCTTCCTCCTGCAATAAGGCCCACGCCGCCTGCATTTGATACCGCGGAAGCGAGAGTGTGCTCTGCGATCCACGCCATACCGCCCTGAATGAGCGGATATTCGCAGCCTAAAAGTTCGGTTATTCTTGTTTTCATATTGTTATTCTCCCTTAAATTTCAGAACCTGTATCCACAAGGGATACGGTTCCTTATTCACGTTGATCGAGAACTTGTTTTCATAAGATATTGCAAATCCTATGAGAACAAGTTTTAATATTCGAGCACTATTCCGCCGTAGGTAAGGCCTGCGCCGAAACCGATGAGTGCTATTTTCTGTCCGCGCTTTATTCTTCCGTCAGCAACAGCCTCGTTGAGTGCGAGCGGAATAGATGCGCTTGAAGTATTGCCGTAATGGTCGAGGGTAACAATGAACTTATCCATTGAGACTCCGAGCTTTTTAGCGGCAGTTTCTATAATGCGTGCATTTGCCTGATGCGGCACGAACCAGTCGATGTCGTCCTTGGTCACACCGACCTTTGCGGCAGCAAGCTCAAACGACTTCGGCAGAGCCTGTGTCGCGAACTTATAGACTTCCTTGCCGTTCTGATAAAGCTTATGGAGCGGCATATCCGGGAATTCGTCCTCAAAGCCGCTCTCCTCCCTGATCTCGGGCGCAACATTGAGCGAACGCGCGCAGAGATAGCCTGCACCGCTTCCGTCAGAGGCAATGTGCGATGAAAAGAGCTTGTCGCTTCTCTCCAGAACAGCGGCAGCAGCACCGTCGCCGAAAAGAATGCAGGTCGTTCTGTCGTTGAAGTCAACAAAGCGTGAAAGAGCCTCGTTTGCAACAACAAGAACATACTTGAGGTTGTCATCTGTCCTCAGAAAGCGCTCTGCCGTATCAAGAGCATAAACAAATCCCGAGCAGGCAGCGTTGAGGTCGAATGCAGCAGCGTTCACCGCGCCGATCCTGTCCTGGATAACGCTTGACATACTCGGTGTAAGGAAGTCGGGAGTAACGGAGCAATCAATAACGAGACCAATATCTTCGGGGTTTATGCCGGACTTTTCTACAGCCTGCTTTGCAGCCTGAAGTCCCATATACCATGTAGGCTCCCAGCCTGCCATACGGCGTTCCCTGATACCTGTTCTTGTTCGGATCCACTCGTCATTCGTCTCAACGAATCTGGTGAAATCATCGTTTGTAAGCTTCTGCTCGGGCACATAGCTGCCGAGTCCAAGAATATTGATTCCCATGTATAACTCCTTAGAAAGATTAATTATTATAAAAAGGTTGTAAAAACCAAAAATATATGTTATAGTATTAATACGGGTATATTATACCAGTTATAATATATTGTAATTCATTTTTGATATTTTTGCAATGATATTTCGGGACTTTGATGAAACAAAAACAAAATATCGTCTATTCCCACAAAATGTCAAGTTAAAATTCAGCAGTTTTCACCAAATGTTTGTCTATAACATACAGAAAGGAAGTTACACATTATGACAATTTCACTATTTTCAGGACAGGGTTCGCAGTATCCCGGCATGGGCAGGGATATCGCCGAAAGCTCTCCAGAGCTTATGAATATCCTCGAAACAGGCTCGGCGGTTCTCGGCAGAGACCTCAAAAGCATCTGCTTTGACAGCGCTCCCGAGGAGCTTTCGCGCACAATAAACGCGCAGCCCGCTATCATGGCTGTTTCGCTCATGTGCTTCAACGCCGCTGTTAACCGCGGTTACACTACCGAGGGCGTTGCAGGTCACTCTCTCGGCGAATATGCAGCTATGGCAACTTCGGGCATGATAACGCTTGAGGACGCATTTCGTCTCATAAAGGCACGTTCCGAGGCTATGGACGAGGCTGCAAGAGCACAGAAGGGCGCAATGGCTGCTATCATGAAAATTGATCCCTCCACAGTTGAGGAGGTATGCAGCAACGCCAAGGAATACGCTGCGGCTGTTAACTTCAACTCACCCCAGCAGACCGTTATCGCAGGAACTCCCGAGGGGATCGCTGAGGTAAGCGCGGTTTTCGCCGACATGAAGGCAAGAGTTATCCCCCTCAACGTTGCAGGAGCATTCCATTCAAAGCTCATGCAGACCGCTGCGGACAAGTTCTACGAGGCTGCAAAGGCGATAACCTTCAAAGCGCCGCAGGTAAAGTACTACTCGAACGTAACAGGCGGCGAGCTTAATGATTTCTCGGATATGCCGGCTCTGCTCGCCAAGCACATCGTCTCGCCCGTTCGCTTCACCTCCGAACTTGAAGCAATGAGGAACGCAGGCGCAGACCGCTTTGCGGAATTCGGCCCCGGCAGAACTCTTACGGGTCTCGTTAAAAAGACTCTCAAGGACGTTTCCGCTTACAGCATAGAAAATCTCGAAACTCTGGAAGGAGCTGCTATATATGAGTAAATTCGCACTTATCGGTCATCCGCTCGGACACTCGATGTCTCCGCTCATTCACGAAAAGCTTTTCGCCCTCAGCGGCATGACCGACGCCGAATACAGCCTGCTCGACATTGCTCCTGCCGATCTTCCGCAGAAACGCGAGCTGCTTGGATCTCTCGGCGGACTCAATGTTACTATTCCCCACAAACAGGCTGTGATACCGCTTCTGGACGAGCTTGGCGAAAGCGCACAGAGATACAACTCGGTAAACTGCATAAAGAATGACGGCGGCAGGCTCACAGGCTACAACACCGACTGTGACGGTTTCCTGCGCTCGGCTGAACTTCTTCCGCTCGGCGGAAAGGTAGCTATACTCGGCTGCGGCGGAGTAGGCAGAATGATCGCTATCGAAACCGTTCTTCACGGCGGAGAGATAACTCTCGCTGTTATACCGCAGGATCTGAAAACCGCTCAGGTACTTATGGCTGAGATACTCGCAAAATGCAGCGACGCATCGGTAAAGATCGCCGATATCGCGACTCTTGATGGCAGTTTTGACCTGCTCATAAACGCTACGCCTGTCGGAATGTTCCCCAAGGTCGACGCGTGTGCGGTCAGCGACAGCGTTATCGAGAACAGCCTTACGGTTTTCGACGTTATCTACAACCCCACCGAGACGCTCCTCATGAAGAAAGCGCGCGCACTCGGCAAGACTGCTGTCGGCGGAGCATCAATGCTCGTATATCAGGCAGTAAAGGCTCACGAGATATGGTACGGCGGAAAGTTCGCTGCCGAGGATATCTCAAAGATAATACTTGACGTTGAGAACGCAGTAAACGAAAACAACAAATAACCGGAGATAATAATATCATGACTATATTTCTGTGCGGCTTTATGGGCTGCGGAAAATCCACTGTCGGCAAGCTCGCGGCAAAAAAACTCGGCTGCGGCTTCTGCGACACCGATGACCTCATCGTGAAAATTGAGGAAATGACCATTCCCGAAATATTCGAGCAGAAAGGCGAGCCGCACTTCCGAAAGGTCGAAGCCGAGCTTGTCAAGTCTCTTTGCGGCAAGACAGTCGTTGCTGCCTGCGGAGGCGGAGCTATGCTCAATCCCGATACCGCAAAGGCTGCGGCTGAGGCGGGTGCAAAGGTGATCTACCTCGATGTTCCGTTTGAGACCTGCTATTCCCGTATCGAGGGCGACACAAACCGCCCTATCGTTATGAGCTCTACCAAGGAGCAGCTTGAGGAGCTGTACAACAAGCGCCGCTCTGTTTATGCGGCACATTCCACCATTACAGTAGATTGCAGCGGAAGTCCCGTTCAGAACGCGGACAAAATTGTAGCTGCACTCAGAAAGTGAGCTGCCATGCTTATCTATAACGCCGAAATACACACTATGGATTCCGATGAGATGATCCCCAACGGCTGGGTCGAGGTTCGTGAGGGCAAGATCACCGATATCGGCAGCGGTGCTCCGAACCTTATCCCCGAGGACTGCATTGACGCAAAGGGCGGTATGCTCCTTCCGGGATTCATTGACGCACACACCCACCTTGGCATAATCGAGGACGGCCTCGACTTCGAGGGCGATGACTGCAACGAAGCCACCGACCCGTTCACTCCCCAGATGAGGGCGATAGACGGAATAAATCCGTTCGACCGCTGCTTTGAAGAGGCTCGCATGAGGGGTATCACCGCCGTTGCCTCATCTCCCGGAAGCGCAAATGCCTGCGGCGGCGAAATATGCGCTGTCAAGACTGACGGCAGACGCATAGACGATATGCTCATCAGAACTGTCGGCATAAAGTTTGCGCTGGGTGAAAATCCCAAAAACGTCTACAACGGCAAGGACGAGACTCCTATTACAAGAATGGCTGTTACCGCGCTCATACGCGAGGGACTCCACAAGGCGCGCCGCTATGTTCACGATATGGACAGCTATTACGCGGACGGCGAAAACTACGATCCGCCCGAGTACGACATCAAGTGCGAAGCTCTCATGCCCATGCTCGACCGCAAAATGAAGGCTTTCTTCCACTGTCACCGCGCGGACGACATCTGCACGGCAATAAGGATAGCCAAGGAATTCTCCCTTGACTCTGTGATAATTCACGCGACAGACGGCTATAAGATCGCGGATATCATCGCGGAGGAGAAAGTTCCCGTTATCTGCGGCCCTATCATCTGCGACAGGTGCAAGCCCGAAATGAAAGGCCTTGCTCTGAAAAATGCGGCTATCCTTCACGAAAACGGCGTAGAACTTGCGATATGCACAGACCACACCGTTATCCCGATACAGTATCTCCCCCTCTCGGCACAGGCGGCTGTCAAGGGCGGTCTCTCCGCCGACGAGGCTCTGCGCGCAATAACCGTTACTCCTGCAAAGATCCTCGGGATCGATGATGTAACAGGCTCGATAACGGTCGGCAAGGACGCAGACCTCCAGCTTTACCGCAGGGGCGAGAATCCGCTTGAGCTTTTGTCCGAGCCGCAGCTCGTCATGGTAAGCGGCAGAATATGCCGAAAGGACATTTAACATGAAAAAACTGATATCTCTGATATCCGCATTTGCAGTCGCCGCTTTCGGCGCTGTTCCGGTCATTTCGGCAGGTGAGGACGGAGGCTACAGCTTTGAATACAGCGTTAACGACAGCGGCACAGCCGTTATCACGGGCGGAACAGGCAGCGGCTCTGTTTTGAACATTCCCTCGCAGATAGACGGTCTTACCGTTACGGAAATCGGCGAACAGGCTTTTTCGGGACTCGGCAGTCTCAACACTGTGATCCTCCCCGACTCAATAACCAAGATAGGAGACCTTGCTTTCACCGTCTGCCCGAACCTCGAAACGTTCATTGTTGACAGCGGCAATCAGAATTTTTCATCTGTCGGCGGAAGTCTTTTCTCGGGCAGCCAGCTCGTGGTATATGCAGGCGGAAGCAGCGCAGTTCTCCCAGATAACGTGCGTTCGATACGCAAGGGAGCTTTCCGCGGAAAAAGCGGGCTTACCTCGGTAAGTCTGCCCGATACGCTCCTTGAGATCGGCGACTCGGCTTTCTCCGGCTGCACTTCCCTTACCGAGATAGATATACCCGATTCGGTAAATTATATCGGAAAGAGCTGTTTTCTAAGCTGCACGGCTCTGGAAAAAGCAACGCTCGGAACAGACGTGATAGAGATACCCGACGACTGCTTTTATTCCTGCATAAGCCTTAACACCGTCTCTATCCCCGAGGGAGTCGTGCTTATAGGCAGCGACGCATTCTATTGCTGCTCTAACCTGACGGGAGTATATATTCCTCAGAGCGTGACCTCCATAGGCTCGAATGCTATCGGCAGAAGATATATCAGAGTGGGCGGCAGTTCGGAAAACATTCCCGATTTCCGCATTACGGGAGAAGCAAACTCCGCTGTACAGAATTACGCGGAAAGCTACGGGATAAACTTTACGATCGGAGAGATACCGCTCGGCGACATCAACGGAGACTACATCGTAAACTCGATAGACGCATCCGCTGTCCTGACGGACTACGCATGGGTCTCAACAGGCAGAGACTCGTCTTTCAACGGCTGGAAGGTCCGCACAGCAGACTTCAACTGCGACGGCATTGTAAATTCGATCGACGCCTCTGCCGTTCTTACCTTCTACGCAAGGAATCAGGCTGACAAAAACTGACAACAGCTTGGGTTTTCGGCGATAAATTGTTTTTTTCGCCAAAACGCGACATAAATCCACAAAAAAAATTTACATTTCTCTTTTGCCCCCGCTATTGACATAAAGCGCAAAAAATAGTATGATAAGAGTTAATAACAATTTAAACGAATCTTGTGAAGGAGGATTTTTCTATGTTGACCGACATGAACAGTAAATTCAAAAAGGAAGGTCTTACTTTTGACGATGTTCTGCTTATTCCGGCAGAATCCGACGTTACGCCCAATATGATCGACCTCAAGACAAAACTTACCTCAACTATCTCACTCAATACCCCCGTTATGACCGCTGCTATGGATACCGTTACGGATTCCAGAATGGCTATCGCTATCGCCCGTGAAGGCGGTATCGGCATCATTCATAAGAATATGTCCATTGAACAGCAGGCTGAGGAGGTAGACAAGGTCAAGAGAAGCGAGAACGGCGTTATCGTAGATCCTTTCTCACTCACAGAGGACCACATTGTTGCCGATGCGGACGAGCTTATGGGCAAGTACAAGATATCGGGCGTTCCGATCGTTGACGGCAGCGGCAAGCTCGTTGGTATCATCACAAACAGAGATATGCGTTTCCTTACCGATTTCAACGCTAAGATCTCTGAGGTCATGACAAAGAAGAATCTTATTACTGCTCCTGTAGGAACTACTCTCAGCGAGGCTCAGGAGATTCTCCGCAGACACAAGATCGAAAAGCTCCCTATCGTAGACGAAGAGGGCTATCTCAAGGGACTTATCACTATCAAGGATATCGAAAAGTCGGTTCAGTACCCCAACTCCGCCCGTGATTCAAGAGGCAGACTCCTCTGCGGCGCAGGAATCGGCGTTACTGCAAACGTTCTCGAAAGGGCAAAGGCTCTTATCGACGCTCAGGTCGATGTTCTCGTTCTTGACTCGTCACACGGTCACAGTGCAAACGTTATCAAATGTCTCAAAATGATAAAAGCTGAATACCCGAATATCCCTGTTATTGCAGGAAATATCGCTACTGCTGAAGCTGCTGAGGCTCTTATCGCAGCAGGCGCTGACTGCCTCAAGGTCGGTATCGGCCCCGGTTCTATCTGTACAACAAGAGTCGTTGCAGGCTGCGGCGTTCCCCAGATAACAGCAGTTTATGACGTTGCCTGTGTTGCTCAGAAGTACGATATCCCCGTTATCGCTGACGGCGGTATCAAGTATTCGGGCGATATCGTAAAGGCTCTTGCAGCAGGCGCTAACGTTGTTATGCTCGGTTCGCTCCTCGCAGGCTGTGCGGAAGCTCCCGGCGAAACTGAGATCTATCAGGGTCGTCAGTTCAAGGTTTACAGAGGCATGGGAAGTCTCGGCGCTATGGCAGCAGGCTCTAAGGACAGATATTTCCAGGAGGGCGCTAAGAAGCTCGTTCCCGAGGGCGTTGAAGGACGTGTTCCTTTCAAGGGTCCCGTTGCAGATACGATCTTCCAGCTTGTTGGCGGTATCCGTTCAGGTATGGGACTTTGCGGCTGCAAGGATATCCCTGCACTCCACGAAAAGGCTCAGTTCGTCAGGATCACGGGCGCAGGTCTCAAGGAGAGCCACCCCCACGATATTTACATCACCAAGGAAGCTCCCAACTATTCAACACAGATCTAAGCAGCACATTGCTGATAAAAGAAGGGTATCTGATATGTTTCAGATACCCTCTTTTCAGATTTCCGCGGAGCGCTTGTAGTTATGCGGGGCTTTGCCCCACACCCCACCAAAGGCTCTGCCTTTGGAAACCGCTAAAGGGTTATAAACCCTTTAGAATCCCATTATTAACACTGCTGAATTTTTACGAAAGCAGTTCCAGTTTTTTCAGCCGCGATATCACAGCGCCGCGCGAACGCTTATGTATAGCTGCTATCTCAGCCGTAGTCCTGCCGTCCGAGAACTCCTTACGGAGCTGTTTCTCCTCATCGTCCGTCCACGGTTTCGGCTTGGGGAGCATTTTTTTCAAGACTGTCCGCTCACCAAAATTAGCAAGATGCCTTTCGAGATAGCCTCCGCCGCTTGGGTCTGCATGAGCAGAATCGGGATTATTCCTGATATACTCAGCGATGACCTCGCAGAAAGCCTCGCTGTACTTGTCCGCCTTTCGCCTGCCGACACCCGAAACATTGAGAAATTCAGCGTACTTTGTCGGCAGCTTGACGCACATATCGCGCAGAGCCGAGTCCGCAAAGACTATGTAAGACGGAACATTTTCCTCCGCCGCGAGTTTGTTGCGCAGCTTTCGCAGTTCCGCAAAAAGTGCAGCATTCGGATAGAGAATGTCCTCGGTCGTTTTCTTTGAGGACTTCGAGACAATGGGGAGTTTCATGCTGAGGGGAGTTCTCTCTTTCAGGAGCGTCACCGACTTCGCCGTCATGCAAAGCTGCGGATATTCGCTGTCGGTTACGGCGAGGTAGCCGTTCATCACGAGAAAATCGACCTCCGCGCGCAGCCTTGATGCGGAAATATCCGCCATGATCCCGTAAGTTGAGAGCGTATCGAATTGCAGGGAGCGTATCTTTTCGGTGTCGGCTCCGCGCAGAATGCTGACTATCATTGATTTGCCGTAATCGCGTCCCTTCTGGTGTACACGATAAACGCAGGAGACTATCTTCTGCGCGTCTATCGAGATATCTACGGTCTCGAAACCGTTGAGACAGCTTGAGCAGTTTCCGCAGTAGTTCGGGGCAGTCTCGCCGAAATACCGCAGGATATATTCGCGCAGACAGCCTGTCGTGGTGCTGTAAAAGGTCATTGCCCTCAGTCTTTGCTTGTCGCGCTCGTATATCATGTCGCGCTGTGACTGCGGGAGTTCCTCGTTCTCCTCATAGCTTTTGTCTATCATAAAGGAATTTGTACTTACGTCCTTGCCGCTGTAAAGCAGGGTGCATTCGGCAGGTTCACCGTCACGGCCTGCGCGTCCAGCCTCCTGATAGTAGCTCTCGATATTTTTCGGCATATTGTAATGTATCACGAATCTTACGTCCGATTTGTCGATACCCATACCGAAAGCATTTGTTGCGACCATTATCTGCTTGCGGTCGTAGATAAAGTCGTCCTGATTGCGCTGCCGCTCCTCATCGGTAAGACCTGCATGGTAGCGTGTGGCGGAGAATCCATCGCGGCAGAGTCTTTCGCATACGTCCTCTACATTCCTGCGCGAGAGACAGTAGACAATTCCTGAACGTTCCTTGTATCCGGAGAGCAGGCTCTTTAACGCCTCGTATTTGCCTGTAGGCTGCATTACCGCGAAACTGAGATTTTTGCGGTCAAAGCCCGTTGTTACGGTGAAAGGGTCGTTCAGGCGGAGAATTTTGATTATATCATCGCGTACATCGGCAGTTGCGGTCGCCGTGAATGCGCTCACTATCGGTCTGGTCGGGAGTTTTTCGATGAACTCGATGATACGCAGATAGCTCGGACGGAAATCCTGTCCCCACTGTGAAACGCAGTGCGCCTCATCGACCGTTACCATTGATATCCTGACCTGAGAGGCAAGGCGCAGAAAATACTCGGTGTCGAGCCTTTCTGGAGCAGCGTAGATGATCTTGTAAGCACCGCGGAAAGCTCCCCTGAAAACCTCGGCGTACTCCTCTTTCGTGAGCGAGCTGTTAATGCAGGCGGCGCTTATTCCGGCTGAAACAAGCGCGTTCACCTGATCTTTCATCAGCGATATAAGCGGCGAGACCACGACCGTGATCCCGTCCAGCATAAGCGCAGGCACCTGATAGCACACGGATTTTCCCGCGCCTGTAGGCATTATCCCGAGCGTGTCACGGCCTGAGAGTATGTTGTCGATGATATCTTCCTGCCCGTTTCTGAAGCTGTCGTGACCGAAATATTCTTTTAAAACGCCGTATTTGTCCATAATTCACCATTTCCGTTAAAAGTCTGAGTCAGCGCCGCACAAAAATCTGAGAGATGCTGCCTTAATTCGCGAAGTCATTTTTATTATACATCACCTTGCGTGAATATGTCAACAATACGGCAAAGCAAAAGGGTATCCGGGAGTTCGGACACCCTTATTTATCAGTCCACTAAATCGCAGGCTTCTTCGTAAAGCTCCTTGAAATTCTTGTCTGTTGAATATGCAAAATCCGAGCCGTAAGTTACGACATAGCCGTTGTCGCCGATGACTGCGGCATCTGTGCAGTATCCGTCACTGAAAATGAGGAAGTATTCAACGTTTTCACTGTCGGAATAGTAGCCAAGATATTCATAGAATTTGTCAATATCAACGTTGGAGCCGACATTGTAGTTTTTGTCCCTGTCTGATGAAATGATACAATTGTCAAGGGTATTCGCATCATTGCAGTACATTTCTTCAACTGCGGCATTAGCGGCTCTGTACATTATGGTTGCGGTCGATTGTGCGGAAGCGGCGTGTGATTTTTTCGTGTAGCCGATCATTGAAGGGACAAATACGGCTATGAGTATGGGAATAATTATCCCGATCAGTCCCGGTACTCCGAGAGCCAGCACGAATCCACGCGGACGCTTTTTGTTGTGTTTTTTCATAATAATCCTCCTTCATGGCAGTAAATACGGGGGTATTTGCTGATGATATTATAACATATCCGTAATATTCTGTCAATGCTTTGTTAACAAACTTTTATTTATCCGCCTTTTTTATTCGTATGAAGGTAGGGTCATCAGTTCGTTCGAGGAGATAGTCTATTGAGACGTTGAAAAAGTCCGCAAATCTTATCAGCGTCTGATAGTCAGCCTCCCGCTCGCCGCTTTCATAGCGGCTGATAGTATTCTGATTCATATTCAGTTCTATTGCAAGACGCTGCTGCGTCATTTTTCTTAATTTACGCAATTCTTTCAATCTTATAGGCATTTTCACCAAATCGACTCCATTAGTTTGTAGAACAGGTATAAAAATAAAATTCCTATTGACATTATTATACCAATCTGGTATAATATAATTATCCCAATTTGGGATAAATATAGGAATAAAATTAAGAGGAGTGGTAAAATGAATAACAATCCCGAAACAAAACTTTGCCGCCATTGCCGCAGCGAAATGGATGTAAAGGCGACGGTGTGCCCTAATTGTCACAAGAGCCAGAGGCGCGGAAAGGGCTGTATTATTGCACTTATAATTGCTGTCATTTTTATCGGTATTCCGCTCATTTTTATGGTTTCATGCTCAAAGGCGTTAAGTGATACCATTGATGAGGAAAATAAAAAAGCTGACGCGAAAAGCATTTCTGCTAACGAGGTTATTTTTGACGAAAAGGGCTTAAAAATTACATATAAAGGAACAGAAGCAGATGACCTTAATGTGGGTACGGATATAAAACTTGCTTTTGAAAACAACTCAGACAGATCTTACGATGTGACGATAGATGATTTTTCAATTGACGGTTATTCCATTAATGCAATGTTTTATGTTCAAGTTGCAAGTGGTAAATCATCTAATAGTTCGATAGAAGTTTTAGATTCGTATTTAAAGGATAACGGACTTTCTGCTGATTCGATCAAGCAGGTAACAATGAAAATTGTGATCACAGATTTTGACAGTTTTGATACCTATGAATCTGATGTAACATTTGATTTGAGATAACTGCAAAAGGAGTAACGTAGAGTTACTCCTTTTACTTTGTCCAAAAACGTATATTTTATAATAAAACGCCCTCATTTGCACTTTACCCACACTCCACCAAATACTCTGCCATTATTATTTTGGCAGACCGGATAGTATATTTTGAGACTTCCGGACATATTGTGTATAGAGCAAACAAGCTCCGAAAGGGTGAGAAAATGGGACTAACGGAAAAAGAAGCGGCTGAAAGGCTGAAAACCGAGGGTGAAAACATTCTCGAAGAGCGCAAAAGAAGCGGGCCTGCAAGGATATTCCTCGGGCAGTTCCGTGATGTTATGGTGATGATACTTCTGGGCGCGACGGTTATTTCAATTTTTCTGGGCGAAATATCCGACGCAGTCACCATAATACTCATAGTTCTGCTGAACGCGATTCTGGGCTTTATACAGGAATACAGGACGGAGCACACGCTTGAAGCTCTGCGCTCAATGACCGCTCCGACGGCGAAATGCTATCGTGACGGCAGACTGAAGGAAATAGAGGCGGCTCGGCTTGTTTCGGGTGATGTTATCGAGCTTGAGGCAGGCGACCGCGTTCCGGCAGACTGCTCTGTCATCAGGGCGGTGGGTTTCTTTGCTGATGAAGCCATTCTCACGGGCGAATCGGAGTCTGTTGCAAAGACAGCAGGTGATCCGCACGACAGCGACAACTCGCTCAACAAGGCGAACATCATCTACTGCGGAACCTCGGCGGTAAAGGGTACCTGCCGCGCGAGGGTGATCGCAACGGGCAGGAACACGCAAATGGGCAAAATTTCGCAGATGCTCACGGACATCGACAAGGAGCAGACTCCGCTGCAAAAGCGTCTTGCCGAGCTTGGCAAGGTCGTGGCGATGATCTGTCTTGTGGTGTGTGCGGCAGTCTTTGGCGCGGGAGTTCTCCGCGGCGAGGAAGTTTTCACAATGCTCATGACTGGTATCACTATAGCGATAGCTGCGATACCCGAGGGACTGCCTGCTACGGTCACGATAGCGCTCGCGCTTGCCGTGAGCCGAATGATGAAGAGAAAGGCTCTCGTGAATAAGCTCCACAGTGTTGAGACTCTCGGGTGCGCGTCGGTGATATGTTCCGACAAAACTGGCACTATCACCGAGAACAAAATGACCGTCACGGAGCTTTACACTGTCGGCGGAGAGTATTTCTTCGGCGGCAGGGGCTATAAGATAAGCGGCTCGGTCAGCAAGGGCGCTGAGCATACTTCGGTAAATCCCATGAGCGAAAAGGCTCTCACAGAGGCGCTGAAATGTGCCGTAATGTGCTCTACGGCGGAGATATCCGCCCCTGTAAAGCCAAGGAGCCGCAACAGGGGAGCACTTGTCGGCAAGGGCGAGTGGCAGACCACGGGCGACCCGACTGAGATAGCTCTGCTTGTTGCAGCGGCAAAGGCAGGAGTCACCAACGCCTCCCTCCAGAGCACTCTGCGGCGCACGGAGGAATATCCCTTTGACAGCGAAACGAGGTTTATGGCGGTTCACTGCCTGCACGGAACGAGCGGCAAGACCTATTTCAAGGGTGCTGAGGAAGTGATCCTTCCGCGCTGCTCGCAGTATATGAGCGACTCGGGCGAGATACTGCCGCTTACGCCTGCGATCCGCAGAAAGCTTGCGGACAGAACGATAGAGATGTCCGACAAGGCTCTGCGCGTGCTTGCTCTTGCAGTTTCTGAGAGCGACAGCTTTGACCCGAACGGTGCAGGTCTTACCTTTCTCGGACTTTCGGGAATGATAGACCCTCCGCGCGAGGAGGCTAAGCTTGCGATAAGAAAGTGTGCGGCAGCCTCGGTAAAGACGGTAATGATCACGGGCGACCACAAAAATACCGCCGTTGCAGTTGCCAGAAAGGCAGGACTTCTGCGCGGCGGCAAGGCAATGACGGGAGCGGAGCTGGATAAACTCACGGACGAGGAGCTTGACCGCGAGATAGGAAAGTACACGGTTTTCGCCCGTGTTGAACCTGTGCATAAGCTGAGGATAGTGCGCAGCTTCAAGCGCAGGGGAGAAATTGTTACAATGACGGGCGACGGCGTAAATGACGCTCCTGCGATAAAAGAAGCGGACGTGGGCGTAGCAATGGGAATGACGGGCACGGACGTTACCAAGCAGGCGGCGGACGTGATACTGCTCGACGACAATCTTGCGACGCTTGTGAGCGCTGTCGAGGAGGGTCGCTGTGTTTACGCTAATATCCGCAAATTCGTGCGCTATCTGCTCTCGTGCAACATAGGAGAGGTGCTCACGATGTTCGTGGGAATACTTATGGGTATGCCGATAGTGCTGCTCCCCGTGCAGATATTGCTCGTCAACCTCGTGACGGACGGTCTGCCTGCGATCGCGCTCGGCGTTGAGCCTCCCGAAAAGGACATAATGAACCACCCGCCGCGCAAATCGACAGAGGGATTTTTCTCCGGCGGACTCATGTGGAAGATAATCTTCCGAGGAATTTTCATAGGCTTATCCACGCTTGCCTCGTTCACAACGGTGATGCGGCTCGGGGGAAGTCTTGAGGCAAGCCGGACTGCCGCACTTATAACGCTGGTAATGTCGCAGCTCATACACGTTTTTGAGTGCCGTTCAGAGCACAGGTCGATTTTCAGAATGAATCCGTTCGGCAACATGAAACTTGTGCTTGCAGTCGCAGTTTCGTTTGCGGCTCTTGCGGCGGCAGTAATGCTCCCGCAGCTACAGACCGTATTCGAGACCGTATCGCTCAATTCCAACGAGCTGCTGACCGCATTCGGATTCAGCGCGGCAGTTCCGCTGATGAGCAATATTTTCGGCTCGCTCTCGGAAAAACGTAAAAAATAGCCATTTTTACAAAAATGCCTTATTTATTTAAGATTATTTTAAGGTAGGCGGGTTATATTATAAATGGATTAAGTAATCCCCCAATTCCCCTTCTATATTTATTCATTATTTCTTTTTCAGCTATGCTTGCAAAAGCATAGCTTTTTACTTTTTACTGTATATATGAGAGCAGGTAAAAAACGCCCCGATCTCCAAAAGGTGATCGGGGCGTTTTGCGTAATTATCTTGTGAATTGGGTTCTTACTTGTTCTGCATATACTCGTCCATAGCAGCGGCAGCTTTCTTTCCTGCGCCCATAGCGAGAATAACGGTAGCAGCGCCTGTTACAGCGTCACCGCCTGCGTAAACTCCGTCCTTGGAGGTCTTGCCGTCATCGTCCGCGATTATGCCGCCCCACTTCTGTGTATCAAGACCCTCTGTTGTGGACTTGATGAGCGGATTGGGTGAAGTACCGATAGACATGATAACGCAGTCAGCCTCGATCTCAACGAAAGCGCCGGGTATCGGAACAGGCTTTGCTCTGCCAGATGCGTCAGGCTCGGAAAGCTCCATCTGCTGGCATACGATACTGCTTACCCAGCCGTTCTCGGAGGACTTGATCTCTGTAGGATTTGTGAGGAACTTAAAGATGATCCCCTCCTCCTTAGCGTGCTCAACTTCCTCTGCACGGGCAGGAAGTTCGTTCTCGGTACGGCGGTAAACTATGTAAACATTCGCACCGAGTCTCTTTGCACAGCGTGCAGCGTCCATTGCAACGTTTCCGCCGCCTACGATGACCGCAGTCTTGCCAGCGTGGATAGGTGTGGAGCTGTCGGGCTTGTACGCCTTCATGAGGTTAATTCTTGTGAGGAACTCGTTAGCGGAGTAAACGCCGTTGAGGTTCTCGCCGGGGATATTCATGAAACGCGGAAGTCCTGCGCCCGAGCCGATGAATACGGTCTCATAGCCTTCATTTTTCATGAGTTCGTCAACCGAGACTGTCTTGCCGACAACAGTGTTTGTTTCGACATTTACGCCAAGAGCCTTGAGTCCGTCTATCTCCTTCTGAACGATAGACTTAGGAAGTCTGAACTCGGGGATACCGTATGAGAGAACTCCGCCTGCAATGTGGAGAGCCTCGTAAACCGTAACGTCATAGCCCTTCTTTGCAAGGTCGCCTGCGCAGGTAAGACCTGACGGGCCTGAACCGATAACGGCAGCCTTATGGCCGTTTGAAACGGGCTTTTCAACAGCAGCCTCGGGCTGAGCATTGTGCCAGTCCGCAACGAATCTCTCAAGTCTGCCGATAGCAACAGGTTCGCCCTTTATGCCGCGAACGCACTTGCACTCGCACTGAGTTTCCTGGGGACATACTCTGCCGCATACAGCAGGGAGCGAGCTTGACTGAGTGATGATCTTATATGCTTCCTCAAAGTTGCCCTCTGCGACCTGAGCGATGAATGCAGGGATATCTATCTGTACGGGACAGCCCTTTGAGCAGGGCTTGTTCTTGCAGCCGAGGCATCTCTTAGCCTCGTCAACAGCCTGTTCCTCTGTGTAGCCGAGAGCAACTTCCCTGAAGTTCTTGTTTCTTACGTCAGGCTCCTGAACGGGCATTTCGTTTCTCTTTAAAGACATATTTGGCATATTACTTTACCTCCTTGAACAGATTGCAAGTCTCCTCATGAGCCTTGCGCTCAAAGGGACGATACATAGCTCCGCGCGCCATAGCCTCGTCAAAGTCGATGAGGTGGCCGTCGAATTCGGGGCCGTCAACGCAGGCAAACTTTGTCTGTCCGCCGACAGTAAGACGGCAGCCGCCGCACATACCTGTTCCGTCGATCATGATCGGGTTCATGGAAGCAACTGTGGGTATCTCGTACTGCTTTGTGAGCTGACATACGAACTTCATCATGATGAGAGGGCCTATCGTTATAACGCGATCGTACTTTTCGCCGCTCTCGATAAGCTTTTTGAGGGCATCGGTAACAAGGCCCTTTTCGCCTGCGCTTCCGTCGTCGGACATGAGCACGAATTTGCTCGAAGCCGCCTTGAACTCGTCCTCAAGGATAACGAGATCTTTGTTTCTGAATCCGACGATAGCGTGGACTTCAACGCCGATATCGTGGAGTTTCTTTGCTACAGGGTAAGCGATAGCACAGCCTACGCCGCCGCCCACTACTGCGACCTTTTTAAGACCCTCGGTCTCGGTAGCTCTGCCGAGAGGGCCGACAAAATCGTGGAGACATTCGCCCTCGTTCAGGTGATTGAGCTTTTCTGTGGTAGCTCCGACGATCTGGAAAATTATTGTAACAGTTTCCTTATCACGGTCGAAGTCAGCGATAGTGAGCGGTATGCGCTCGCCGTTCTCGTCTGTTCGGAGAATGATAAACTGACCCGGCTCTCCCTTTGCCGCTACTCTCGGAGCGTAGATCTTCATGAGTGTAACGGTGGGGTTAAGGCTTCTCTTTTCAAGAATTTCAAACATAACATTACCAACCTTACGAATAGATTTGCAACATTCGGGAAATCGGGGCGACATTGCCGCGATGCCCGTAAATTGTATATTGCATGGGTATCAACGATAATTATAACATATATGCGCCAAAAAAGCAACATAAAAATATTGGATAAAAAATTAAAGACGGCCGTAGGACCGTCTTTGTTACTTGTATTCGACAAAAGCCGCCTCGTTGCGGACTTCATAGAGCTTATTGACGAGTTTCAGCTCCTTTTCCGAAAGCTTGTGGCCTGCCGTGTATATCAGCATATCCTTGTAGTTGTTGTCGGCGAAGGCGCACTTGCGCTGGACGAGGTCATACTTTCCGCACAGACTTGCAGGAACGGGGGAGTCAAGCATGAAAGACTGCGGTACGGTCAGTAGAAAGTCAAGAGCACTTCCGCGGTCGTACATGAGCAGCTTTTTGCTCGGAACGTCGGCGGGACGGTTCGAGGCGTAGAGCTTTTCGGGAGCGCCCGAAACATAGGGAACTGCCTCGTCTCCCTGTCCGAGTTCGATATAGTCCGTTGAGAGCGCGGAATAGGTCAGTTCTTCAAGGTTTGCAGCAGGATGCTCGGAGGACATGACCGCGAGCATCTGAAACTCCCACAGCAGCTTGCCGTCAAGATTTTTCTCGCTTAGGTAGTCGGTAAAGTACTTTTCATGAGCCGTGTTATAGCGGATTATTCCGAAATCATAGCCGTTCTCGCGGACATTTTCGATAGTTCGCAGAGCGTTTGTCTCGCAGAAGTATATCTCCATATCCTCGGGACTGTCCATTTCGGCTATGTACTCCGAAAACGCCTTGGAGATATAGCTCGTGCGCGGAACGGATATTCTCAGCTTGTTGTTTTCAGGCTTATCCGGAGCGTGTATAGCCTCCATATTGTCTATCTGAATGAGTATCTGACGAGCGTATTCGAGAAATTTAAGCCCTTGGTCGGTCGGGATAACGCCCTTTGAAGTTCTGCGGAAAATGGTTATCCCGAGGGTATTTTCAAGCTCTTTGATAGCCTTGCTCAGGTTAGGCTGAGCCATGTAAAGGTTCTCAGCCGCCTGAGTGATGGAACGTGTTTTTTCGATCTCTACTGCATATTTAAAGTGCAGGGTGTTCATTATTGATTCTCCTTGTCGGTGGTATCTGCATCGATTTTCTTTATTGGCTTGCAGGGAGAGCCTACAGCGACAACTCCGTCAGGGATATCCTTGGTAACAACGCTGCCTGCGCCGATAACGACATTGCTGCCGATAGTAACGCCGGGCATAACGCAAACGTTGCCGCCTATCCACACATCGCTGCCGACCTTTATCGGCTTTGCGTATTCAAGACCGCTGTTGCGTGTTTTGGCGTCAAGGGGATGACCTGCCGTGTAGAAACCGCAGTTAGGCCCGATGAAAACGTTGTCGCCGAAGATAACCTCAGCGCAGTCGAGTATAACGCAGTTGTGATTGACGTAGAAATTATCGCCGAGAATGATGTTATAGCCGTAGTCGCAGAAGAAATCAGGCTCAATTATTGTGTTTTCGCCGCGGAGAGCCACAAGGCGGTCAAGGAGACGCTCCTTTTTCTGGTAGTCGTTATAGGTCGCATTGTTGTATTCCATGCACAGCTTTTTTGCTGCTGTCCGTTCTGCCACAAGTTCAGGGTCATTGCTGTTGTAAAGCTCGCCTGCCTGTAGTTTTTCCTTTTCAGTCATGTTTTCCTCCTTTTATGCGGTGCTGATTTGATCGGCTCAGAGTTTGCTGCCGCCCTTTGAGCCGAAGCTGCCTCCCATTGAGAGAATGTTCGTGTCGAATGAGTAGTTTATCTTTTCAGCCTGACGGTGACGCTTGAGAGCAAGCTGTATCATGCGTTCGAGGAGCTCGGTGTACTTTACGCCCTTGGGTTCCCAGAGATAGAATGCGAGCGAGCCGGGTATCGTGTTTATCTCGTTGATGTATATCTTGTCGGTTGCCATATCTATCATGAAGTCGATACGGGTAACGCCGTTGCAGCCGAGGTAGCGGAATGCGTCAACTGCTATTTTTCTTATATACTCGTCCTGTTCGGGAGTGATCTCAGCGGGTATCTTTCTTTTCAGGGTAGCCATGCCCTTGCTGCCGCCGGACTTTCCGCCACCGACATACTTCTGATTGAAGCTGAGGATATCGTCCTCGCTTGCCTGAACGGGTTCTTCGCAAACGGAAGCCTCTGCCTCCTCGCTGTCGCCGACTACCGAGCAGTTTATCTCTTTGAGCTGAACAACGGCAGGCTCTACGAGGATACGGTCAGAGAACTGGAAAGCCTCCTCCATTGAGTTGAGGAGTCCGCTTCTGTCGCTTGCCTTTGAGATACCGACACTTGAACCGAGGTTGATAGGCTTTACGATAACGGGATAGTCGAATTTAGCCTCGACCTTATCAGCAAGTTCCTCGATTCTGTCGATCTCGAAAGCGGAGAATCTGAGGCAGTCGAGAACAGGGAATCCTGCGTCTTTGAGAAGTATCTTCATGACAAATTTATCCATACCGATAGCCGAAGCGAGCACGTCACAGCCTACATAGGGCAGGTCAAGAGTGTGGAGATAGCCCTGAAGTGCGCCGTCCTCAACATTTGTGCCGTGAACGATAGGAAATGCCACATCGATATCGGAGATGAGGTTAGAGCCGAACTTTTTCATCTTCTGTCTGATAAGCTGCACTTTACCCTCGCTGCGTACAAATACGCACTCGGTACACTCCTTGAGAAGTGCGGGAATGTCCTTGAAAGCGTTGATGTCCATGAGCTTTTCGCCCGTCCAGAACTCGTTGCTCTTGGTCATGTATACGGGAATGATGTTGTATTTCTCCTTGTTTATGCTCGCCATTGCCTGAACAGCGGAAATTACGGAAACTTCGTGCTCGACGCTCTTACCGCCGAATAAAACTGCAAGATTGATCTTCATGATAAATTTCTCCTTTTTATCTGAGTAGTGATTAATAATTATCAGGCAGATCGTTCTCTAAGAGTACGACCTTTTTCTTGTCTGTTGAATATGCGCGGACTTTGTCGAGAGCCTCGCCGAGTCCGTCAGCAACGTAAACGCGTTCCATATCAAAGCCGGCGTCCCTGATCCCGTTGAAGATCGGGACGGTCTGCGCCTTGCCTACGAGAACGATGTAATCGCAGGACTTGGCTGCCTCCTGACCGAACTCATAGTTCAGTTCCTCCTGCTTTGCGCCAAGTTCGACCATGCCGGGGGTCACGAGAATGCGGCACGCATCGAACAGTCCGAGGACGTTGAGAGCCGCACGGCAGCCGCTCGGGTTTGAGTTGTACGCATCATCAATGAATGTGAGACCGTTGCCCTTGTCGAGAAGCTGGAGACGGTGCGGAACAGCGGCTATCCTCTTGACGGGAAGAACGAGTTTTTCGAGCGGTATGCCTGTGCCTGCCGCGTATGCTATAGCTCCGAGAACGTTCTGAACATTGTGCTCGCCGAGTAGCTTCATCGAAAAGCGTACAGGTTCGCCGTTCGGGGGAATGACCGTGAATTCAGTTCCGCGGTCAGAGACCGAGATATCGGCGGCGCGCCAGTCGTTGCCCTCGCTGAGTCCGTAGAGGACGGTGTTTTTGTATTGCGGAGCTTTCGCACGGATAAGCTCATTGTCGCCGTTAAGGTATATTTTTCCGCCGGCAGCCTGAACGCTGTCAGCAAGTTCAAACTTGGTGTTGACCACGTTTTCGATCGAGCGGAATGTTTCAAGGTGCTGAGGACCGACCGAGGTTATGATACCGTCATTCGGGTGAGCGATACCGCAAAGTTCTTTTATCTCGTGGACTCTGCGCGCACCCATTTCACAGATGAAATACTCATGTGTCGGCTTCAGATCGCGCCTTACCGTTATTGTAACTCCCATGGGAGTGTTGAAACTCTCGGGAGTTTTCAGCGTCTCATACTTAGACGAAAGGAGTTCACTGAGGTAGAATTTCATGCTTGTTTTGCCGTAGCTTCCCGTGATACCTACCGTGTGGAGCGAGGGCATTGATCCAAGCTTTTTCTTTGCATCGTTTATATACCAGTTCTGAACAGCCTTTTCTATCGGCTTGTTGATGAGGTTCGAGAGCGGCACGAGAATAGGCGTCAGATAAAGCGCCGAGCCTGTAAAGAGGTAGATCCACGGCTTTTTGAGGTCGAGCGACCAGAAGAAGCTGCTGCCTGCGATGATGAGGGCAACAAGTATAAAGAACGTTGTCATCATTCGCTTTACTCTTGCGGTGTAGACGAGCGGCTTTTTGAATTTTTTGCCCGGTTTGTTGGCAAGGATTATAAACAGATCCATCACGCACAGCGCTATAAGGATCGCCGTCCTGCCGCCTCCTGTGAGGGGGATAAGCCCGAACTGCACTATAAGCAGCACTAACGGGAATATGTAGCGGCGGAAGTTTTTCTTCATCCACCGTGAATGTTCGGGGGTCTTGTATCCGTTTAGCTGGAGCATATGGAACTCTCTCAGACTAAGGAAGATGATCGCCGCGAGTGAAACGGCTGTATAGATTATCCAGATAACTGTATTCATTGGTATCTCCTTAAAGTTCGCGGTTATTCTTCGATTTTGAGGAACGAGCACATTACGCGGTTGAAAATGAACTGCTGTTCAAGGAAGGAGTAGTGCCCCGCGTTTTCGAGCTTTACAAGGCCTGCATCGGGAATGAGCTTCTCCATTTTTTCACCGTCTGAAAGCGGAGTAGCCGTGTCGTTCACGCCCCACACAAGGAGAGTCGGGCACTTGATATTCGGCAGGAGCGGCTCCAGATCTTCATTGACGGTCTTGACAAGCACCTGTCTCATCAGCGGAGAGGCTGCGGCGTAGTCGGCGCTTCCCATTTTCTTGCGGAAGTTTTCGAGAGCGTCGGGCGCAATAAGCTGTGCAAGCTTTGTTGAGAGGACAGCCTTGCCCATTTTGTACCAGCGTGTGCGCCAGCTTTTCTTGTTGGTTTTCGGCGGCAGTATGCCTGCGCTGTCCACGAGTATCACCTTGGATACCTCAAAGGGCAGGTCGCCGCGGCTGTTTAGCTTGATAATGACGCGTCCGCCGAAACTGTGACCGAGAAACATTATCTTCTTGTCGCTGTAGTCGCTCAGAAAATCGACAACGAACTGCACATAGTCGCTGACGTCCCACGCCGCCGGAGGCTCCTGACTTTCGCCGAATCCGGGCATATCCATTGCAACGACTTTGTATTTGCGTGAGAGCAGGGCGATGAGATTGGCAAAAAGCCTGATGTTGCTTCCCCAGCCGTGAAGGAGCACGATAAGCTCGCCCTCGCCCTTTTCCTCGTAATTTATCCTGATACCGTTTACTGTTTTGTACATTGGCAGTCTCCATTAATTTATTTGCAGCCTTATATATATCTATGCTCTTTCTTCGGCTGCACATACACATTTTAAGCAATAACGCACTGGCTGTGCGCATTATTAGTTTTATTATATCACGCAATAAATCCAATGTCAAATATTTTCAGCCAAAGGAACGCACGGAAAGGCAGGCAGCAGTTCTGCGGCCTTATACGGCATAGATCCTGCTTTTTTTAGAGATTGGACCGGCTTTGACTGTTGATTTATTCACAGTATTGTGATATAATGTAAGCATTATGTGCCTTTATTTAAAATAGTATGCAAATATATGTCGGAAACTTGCGAAAAACTGCTATGGGTAGAGGCTTGAGTTTTATTCCATTTTAAGGAGTTGCTATTATGACAGTACGCGAATTGCAGGATAAGATCCTGAAACTTAAAAAAGAAACAAATACAGTGATACTCGCCCACAGCTATCAAGCAAGGGAGATAGTTGAGATCGCTGATTTTACGGGCGACAGCTACAAACTCAGCGTTGATGCAAAAAATGCTGACGCGGACAACATTCTCTTCTGCGGAGTTCACTTCATGGCTGAGACTGCTAAAATGCTCGCGCCGCAGAAAAGAGTTTTTCTCGCAAACAAGGACGCAGGCTGTCCGATGGCTGAGCAGATGGACAGGGAGCTTATCTCACAGCTCCGCGCGGCTGACCCCGAAAGGACCGTTGTTGCCTACATAAACACAACAGCCTCGCTCAAGACCGTCTGTGATGTCTGTGTCACATCTTCGAGCGCACTGCGTATCGTAAAGGCTCTTGACACGG
Source organism: uncultured Ruminococcus sp. (assembly GCA_900540005.1). Lineage (GTDB taxonomy): Bacteria > Bacillota > Clostridia > Oscillospirales > Ruminococcaceae > Ruminococcus > Ruminococcus hominiciens. Next base: position 14,143 of record UQEM01000004.1, on the reverse strand, counting down.
ACAAGATACTGTTCATCCCCGACTGCAATCTCGGAAGCTGGGTTCAGAAACAGGTTCCCGAAAAGGACATAAAGCTCCTGCACGGAGGATGTCCCACCCATGCGGCTATAACTGCAAAGGAGGCACTGAAAGCCAGGGAGGAGCACCCGAACGCTCTGTTCCTTGTTCACCCCGAGTGCGTTCCCGCAGTTGTTGAGCTTGCCGACTATGTAGGCTCTACATCGGGTATCATGCAGTTTGCAAAGGGATCTGACTGCAAGGAGTTCATTATCGGAACGGAAACTTCTATTTCCGAGCACCTCCAGTACGACTGCCCTGACAAGAAATTCTATCCCGTTACAAAGAACATCGTCTGCCGCAACATGAAGCTCACCACTCTGCCCGATGTTTACAATTCGCTTAAAGGCATGGATAACGGCGAGGCTTTCGAGATACTTATGGACGACAAGCTTATTGCAGACGCAAGAAAGTGCATTGACGAGATGATACGCCTTGGCGGCTGATAAGATGATTGGGCTTGTTGAAAAGCTTTACCGGACTTGTGACCTCACGGACGATGAACTTGCTGTGCTTATCGGGACTGACGGCAAAGAGGCGGCGGAACTTCTGAAAAGGCGCGCCGATGAAGTCCGCAGGAGAGAATACGGCAGCAAGGTATATCTGCGCGGACTTATCGAGATATCCTCATACTGCCGCAATGACTGCTTTTACTGCGGGATACGGCGCAGCAACAGCGATGCCGAGCGCTATCGGCTCTCGCATGAGGAGATACTTGCCTGCTGTGAGAACGGCTACGGTCTCGGTTTCCGCACATTTGTGCTTCAGGGCGGCGAGGACGGATCTTTCACCGATGACGTTATGTGCGGTATAATTTCGGATATCCGCGCAAAATTCCCCGACTGCGCCATAACTCTGTCTCTCGGCGAGCGTTCGCGCAGCAGCTTTGAGCAAATGAAAAATGCCGGTGCAGACCGATATCTCCTGCGCCACGAGGCAGCCTCACAGGAACTTTACTCAAAGCTCCACCCCTCGGAAATGAGCCTTGAAAACCGCAAGAACTGCCTTTTTACGCTCAGAGAGCTTGGCTATCAGGTCGGAGCGGGATTCATGGTCGGAGCGCCCTTTCAGACCACTGAACACCTTACCGCAGACCTGCGCTTTTTGCAGGAACTTGCGCCGCAGATGATAGGCATAGGCCCGTTTGTCCCGCACCATTCTACGCAGTTTGCGGACATGGAGGGCGGAACGCTTGAACTTACGCTGAGACTGCTCGGGATACTGAGGCTAATGTTCCCGAAAGTGCTGCTTCCGGCAACGACTGCTCTTGGAACGATCTCCCCGACAGGCAGGGAACTCGGACTGCAAACAGGCTGCAACGTGGTAATGCCGAACCTTTCGCCTGTCAGGGTCAGAAAAAAGTACGATCTGTACGACAACAAGATATGCACAGGCGAGGAAGCGGCGGAGTGCCGCGGCTGCCTGCAAAGAAGAATAGAATCGGTAGGATACACAGTCGCCGCCGAGCGCGGTGACGCTTTGGACTTTACACAAGGAGAAAAATTATGAGAGTAAGATTTCATCTTCCCGATTTTTCGGGAAATTTCAAGCTGAACCTGATGTTAGCCGAAATGCTGAAACACCGTCCGGATCTTTTCCGCGAGGGTGTTGAGATAGCCTCATTCTACGGGGTCTTTCCGCCCTCGATATGGAACGGCGGCAGAACGCAGGAGGGTATCTGTGACAAGCGATTCATCAAGACCGCGATAAATGCTTTCAATGAGCGCGGTATCCCACTGAGGTTCACGTTTACTAACCCTGCCCTTGAAAAAAAGCACCTTGGCGACAAGATGTGCAACATGGTAATGGCTCTCGCGAATAACGGGCTAAACGAGGTCATTGTGAATTCGCCGCTCCTTGAGGACTATATCCGCAAAAACTACCCCAAGTACAAGCTGACAAGCTCGACCTGCAAGAGGCTCGATGACGGGGAAAGGCTTGCGGCAGAGCTTGAAAAGGATTATCACATAGTCGTTGTGGATTACGACCTCAACAACAGATTCGATATCCTTGAAAAGCTCCCGAATAAGGAGAAGTGCGAATTTCTTGTAAATTCCAACTGCCGTCCGAAATGTCCCGATCGCGCACAGCACTACTACAATGTCGGACTTCAGCAGATAGGCTACTCGAATCATGTGCGCAAGTATCCCGATCAGCCGTATGATCCGATAGTTTTCGGCGACGGAAAAAATCAGAACTGCCCGTTCTTCACAAGAGATATTTTTGATATCCGCACCCTCTCAACGAATATCAGACCGGACGATATCTGGGAAAAATACCTCCCCATGGGCTTTGACCAGTTCAAGATAGAGGGCAGAACGGCAGGACTGTTCAACCTCATCGAAACATACATTTACTACATGGCAAGACCAGAATATGCCGACAGAGCGCGCTATACCCTCATAGACTTCTGCGCGGCGAACGACGTAATAAGCATAAACGAAGGAGTTTGATCTATGAAAACCGCACCTGTTTTCAGCAGCAATATGGTGCTGCAAAGAGGCAAGAATGTGCGGATATTCGGTCAGTGTGATGCAGACGAGAATATCCGCGTAAGTATCCCTGAGCTTCAGATAGGCACTGAGGCTCTCGTTTCAAACGGCAGTTGGACTGCCGTTCTGCCGCCTATGGAGGCTCACAGCAGCGTTACCGTTGAGGTGAGTTCCGAGAGCGGCAGTATTATTTTTACGAATGTTGCTATCGGCGAGGTATGGCTCGCAGGCGGACAGTCCAACATGGAATTTGAGCTGCAAAACGACAAAAACAGTGCGCAGGCTCTTGCCGAATGTGCGGACGAGAATGTGCGCTTTTACTACACGCCAAAGTGCGAGATGACCGACGATAAGCTTATAAGCTCTGAAAATGCGAGCCGCTGGGATATGCCCTCTGCGGAAAATTCCCGTGCATGGTCGGCGGTAGGCTACTATTTTGCAAAGGAACTTAGCCGAAAACTCGGCGTGACGGTCGGCGTGATAGGCTGCAACTGGGGCGGAACTTCCGCGAGCGCGTGGATAAGCCGTACCTACCTTGAGCAGGACAGCCGCCTGCGTCCCTATATAGATGAATACGACAAAGCCTGCGAGGGAAAGACCGAACAACAGATGATAGACGAGTATGACGAGTACACAGCCTATCACGAGGCTTGGGAAAAGCGTATGCAGAAATGCTATGAGGAAAATCCCGATATCGAGTGGGACAAAGTCCTCGAAATATGCGGCGAGAACCGCTATCCCGGCCCTATGGGCTGCAAGAACCCTATGCGCCCGTGCGGACTTTATGATACGATGGTAAGCCGGATCAGTCCGTATACTATCGCGGGATTTCTCTATTATCAGGGCGAATCCGATGACCACCGCCCCGATACCTACCGCGAGCTTCTGACCGCGCTGATCGACTGCTGGAGAAGCAAGTGGCTCGATGACGAGCTGCCGTTCATGATAGTACAGCTCCCGATGTTCAGGTTCAAGGCAGACCCCGATCACAAGCACTGGTGCGGAATACGCGAGGCTCAGATGAGGGTGTATAAGACGGTCAGAAACACCGGACTTGCGGTCGCGCTTGACTGCGGAGAATTCAACAACATTCACCCGATAGACAAGACCCCCGTAGGTCACAGGCTTTGCCTTCAGGCGCTTTGCGAGGTTTACGGCAGGCTGCCGAAGTCGGAGGCTCTGCCGCCGGTATTCCGCGATTTCACGGACTGCCGCGGAAGTGTTGTGCTCCGTTTCGACAACTGTGACGGCTTTGACCTCAGAGGTGAGCCGGACGGCTTTGAGGCGGCAGGAACGGACGGGGAATTTATTTCCGTCAGGGCACATATCGAGGGAACAGAGATAGTTCTCGAAAATACTCCCGTTCCGACAGCAGAAGTCCGCTATAAGTGGACGAATTACGCAAGTGTTGAGCTTTACGGCAGGAATGGTCTGCCCGTTCCTCCGTTTAAGCATAGAATATAGACGGCATCGGAGATGATCCGGTGCTGCCGTAAATAACGAAAGGAGTATGATTTGTGTATAAGACAATTTTCTCACACATAGGAAACTACAAAAAACAGGCAATTCTTGCTCCCGTAACCATTATCGGCGAAGTTGCCATGGAGGTAACGATACCGCTGGTTATGGCGCACATAATTGATGACGGAATCAGACAGGGCAAGGTCAGCTATGTGGCGGCTATGGGCGGAGTTATGGTGCTCATGGCGCTGTTCTCGCTTATCTTCGGCGCTTTGTCGGGACGCTTTGCCGCTGTTGCCGCAATGGGTTTCGCGAAAAATCTGAGGAGCGCGCTTTTCCGCAAGGTTCAGGACTTTTCGTTCTCGAACGTGGATAAGTTCTCAACAGCCTCTCTCACAACGCGTCTTACCACAGACGTTACCAACATTCAGAATGCTTTCATGATGTTCATACGAATGGCTTTCCGTTCGCCGATGATGTTTATTTTTGCGACTATCATGGCGGTAAGGCAGAATGCAAAGCTCTCGCTGGTGTTCCTCGTTTCCGTCCCGATACTCGGAGCTGCGGTTTTCACGATCGTCGCAAAGGCTCACCCACGTTTTGAGAAAATGCTCAGCCGCTACGACAGCATGAACGCAAAGGTTCAGGAGAACCTCACGGGTATCCGCGTAGTCAAGGCTTTCTCGCGCGAGGACTACGAAAACGAGCGCTTTACCGAGCGCACGGACGAGGTAAGAGCAGCGCAGTTCTTTGCGGAAAAGCTCGTTATCCTCAATATGCCTATCATGCAGCTTTGTATGTACGCGACCATTACCGCTATCATATGGTTCGGCGGAAAAATGGCTGTAGCCGGCGATATCCAGACGGGCGAGCTTTCAAGCTTCATCATGTATGTCGGACAGATACTCATGTCGCTCATGATGCTCTCAATGCTCTTTATCATGTTCGTGATCTCACGCGCGTCAATGGAGCGTATTTACGAAGTCCTCAAGGAAGAACCTTCTATCAAGGACGCTGAGAACGGTTCGCAGATATCCGCACAGGACGGCTCGATAAGCTTCAGGAACGTAAGCTTCAGCTATTTTGACGATATGAACAATCTCGCGCTCGAAAACATCAGCCTCGACATCAGGTCGGGAGAAACTATCGGGATCATAGGCGGAACGGGTTCATCGAAGTCCTCGCTGGTTCAGCTTATACCGCGTCTTTACGATGCAACACAGGGCGAGGTGATAGTCGGCGGTCACAGCGTCAGGGACTATCCGCTTGAAACTCTGCGTAATCAGGTCGCAATGGTGCTCCAGAAGAACGTCCTGTTTTCGGGAACTATCAGGGACAACCTGAAATGGGGCGACGAGAACGCAACAGATGAGGAGATGATCGATGCCTGTAAGTCCGCCTGCGCCCACGACTTTATCATGGACTTTCCGGACGGCTACGACACCGACCTCGGACAGGGCGGCGTAAATGTTTCTGGCGGTCAGAAGCAGAGACTCTGTATCGCGCGCGCTCTCCTCAAAAAGCCGAAGATAATCATTCTTGACGACTCCACGAGCGCAGTCGATACCGCAACGGACAGCTCGATAAGAGCCGCTTTCCGCGAAAAGCTTTCCGATACCACGACTATCATCATAGCACAGCGTATCTCGTCCGTTCAGGACGCTGACCGCATAATAGTTATGGACGGCGGAAAGATAACCGATATAGGCACGCATGACGAGCTCATGAAAACGAGCACTATCTATCGCGAGGTTTACGACTCGCAGCAGAAAGGAGCTGAGGAATAATGCCGCCAAGAAATATGCACGGTCTCGCAAAGCCTAAAAACGCTTTTGCGACACTTAAACGAATTTTCAGCTATATGCACGGATTCAAGGCATTTATGGTTCTTTCCGTTATCGGAATTATTCTGAGTTCCGGAGCAGGTATCATCGGCACGAATCTGTTAAAGCCGATAATAGATAATCTTGACGAAGCGTTTGAAAGCGGGATCTGGGCGAAAACGCGATTTATTCAGCTTGTTGTATCGCTTGCCGTCGTTTATGCTGTCGGAGCGCTCTCATCGCTCATGTATATGCGCATGATGCTCAAGATCTCCACCACGACCCTTATGCGTATCAGAAACGACCTTTTCTGCAAAATGGAAAAGCTCCCGATACGCTTCTTTGACAAGCACACTCACGGCGAACTCATGAGCCTCTATACCAACGATACCGATGCTATCCGCGAAATGCTCAGCAACAGCGTGGCGCAGTTCATAAGCTCGGCTATCACTATAGTGGGCGTATTTGCGTCCATGCTCTATTTTAGCTGGCAGCTTACGATACTCGTTGTTGTTATGCTTTTTGTAATAGTAAAGGTTATCGGATTTGTGGGTTCACACAGCGGCAGGGGCTTTATTGCACAGCAGAAGGCTCTTGGCAGAGTTAACGGCTATATTGAGGAAATGATAGACGGACAGAAGGTCGTTAAGGTTTTCTGCCACGAGGAAAAGGCTGACGAGGAATTCGACCGCCTTAACGAGGAGCTTTGCGAGGCTGCCACACACGCGAATACGTTTGCAAATATCCTCATGCCTATCATGAACAACCTCTCGTACCTGCATTACGCTGTTACTGCAATTGCAGGCGGGATCATGGCTGTAAAGGGCATTGGCGGGATCACTATAGGAACGGTTGTTACCTATCTCCAGCTTACACGTTCGTTCTCGCAGCCTATCACGCAGGTATCGCAGCAGTTCAACTCGGTGCTTACCGCTCTTGCAGGAGCAGAGCGTATCTTCGCTGTAATTGACGAAGAACCCGAGGCAGACGACGGCTATGTAACTCTTGTAAACGCTGATATCGCGGCAGACGGCACTATCACAGAGGCCGACCACCGCACAGGACGCTGGGCTTGGAAACACCCGCACAAGGCAGACGGCACTGTCACCTATACCGAGGTAAGGGGCAACGTTGAATTCGATGATGTTTACTTCGGCTATGAGCCTGAAAAGACAGTCCTCAACGGCATAAGTCTCTATGCAAAGCCGGGTCAGAAGATAGCGTTTGTCGGCTCTACCGGTGCAGGCAAGACCACGATAACCAATCTCATCAACCGATTCTATGACGTTCCCGACGGAAAGATACGATACGACGGAATAAACATAAACAAGATAAAGAAGGACGATCTCCGCCGCTCGCAGTCGATAGTTTTGCAGGATACCCACCTTTTCACGGGTACGGTAATGGACAATATCCGCTACGGCAAGCTTGACGCGACTGACGAGGAGGTATACGCGGCGGCAAAGCTCGCGAACGCGGATTCGTTCATCAATCACCTTGAAAACGGCTACGATACGCTCCTTACGGCTGACGGCTCGAATCTCAGTCAGGGACAGCGTCAGCTCCTTGCGATCGCCCGTGCGGCTGTCGCAGATCCGCCGGTGCTTATCCTCGATGAGGCTACAAGCTCGATAGACACGCGAACTGAGGCTCTTATTGAAAAGGGTATGGACTCTCTTATGGAGGGCAGAACGGTATTCGTTATCGCTCACCGCCTTTCAACCGTACGAAATTCCCACGCGATAATGGTTCTTGAGCACGGAAAGATAATCGAGCGCGGAAACCACAACGAGCTTATTGCACAAAAGGGAAAATACTACCAGCTTTATACAGGTATGTTCGAGCTTAGCTGATGTCAGGGTACACAGGCTGCTGACGGCTATTGTTAATGGCTATTTTGTACAATTCCAAAATACACTTATACGAAAATTTGTTTATAAAGTATCTTGAACTTTGCGGCGAAATTGTGTATTATTATAGTAGCTGTATGTGGACTTACCCTCTCTCTCTCGGAAGTCCCCTGCTATTATTAGAAGCCGTGAGGCACGGCTCTCTACGATTTATAAGAAAGAGGTAAATTAATATGAACACCAAGAAGTTTTTATCTTGCCTGCTTGCTTCTGCTATGATGTGCGGAGTTCTCGTTTCATGCGGAGATTCCGATGACAGCAGCAAGTCAAGCGAGAGCAAGCAGACAACAACAGAGGCTACAACTGAGGCTGAGACAACAAAGGCTGAAACTGATGAGCAGGATGCTACTTCTGAGCCTCAGGCAGTTGCAGTTGATGGTACAGAGTTTGAGGAAGCTGTAGAGCCTGAGTCAGGCGATGCTTACCTTGCTATCGCTGACAGCCAGTGGTGGATCCAGTACATGGGTACTAAGGAAGGTCAGCTCACTTATGATGCAGGTGTTGCTCACATTGACGGCAACGGCGACTACACAGTAAGCGTTACTGCTGATACAAACGGATTCCGCTATGACACAACAGGCGATGTAAACGACCAGTATGTTCCCAGCGGCTGCGTATTCTCTGCTGTAATCATCAAGGACGCTGAGGAGCTTATGCCCAATGCTATCATCACTGTTAACAGCGTAAAGATCGACGGCAACGAGGTCGAGCTTGCAAAGAAGTCCTACACAAATACTGAGGACGGCTGCATTCGTTCCAACATTTTCAACAGCTATGTAGAGGATAACGCACTCCCCGGAGATGCAAGAACTGCTGACGGCGCTCTCTTTGTAGACGGCGACAACACTCAGCCTTCTGACATCAATGACGGCAGCTATTCCGCACAGATCGTTGACGAGTCAGCATTCAACGACGGCTGGACAACAGTTGAAGTAAACTTCACAGTTTCAGGTCTTGAATAATTGACCGAATATAAAAAAAGGCTTCTGCACGATCGTGCGGAAGCCTTTTTTCGTATCTTATCAAAGCGAACTTTCTGCAATTACCTCTACTTCAGCGAGAACTCCCTTGGGGAGAGTCTTTACTGCAACGCAGCTTCTTGCCGGAAGTGATGTGAAGTACTTGCCGTATATCTCGTTGAATGCGGCAAAGTCATTCATATCAGCGAGGAAGCAGGTCGTCTTTACAGCCTTTTCAAAGGAAGAGCCTGCTGTTTCGAGAACTGCTGCAAGGTTCTTCATTATCTGCTCGGTCTGCTCCTGAATAGTTACAGCCTTGATAGTGTTTGTAGCAGGGTCGATAGCGATCTGTCCGCTTGTGTAGACCATGCCGTTTGAAACGATAGCCTGTGAGTACGGGCCTACAGCCGCCGGAGCTTTCTCTGTGTGGATCTTTATCATGGTGGTGTACCTCCTTATTCGCCTACGATTTTAAAGCCCTTTTCTGTGAGAGCTGTGCGAATCTGTTTGATGTGGTCATAGTTGCGTGTTTCAAGCACTATTCTCAGATAGCAGCCGTTTACAGCCGCACCCTCGTTTGCGCGCTCGTGGTGGATAGAAGTAACATTTCCGCCAAGCTCTGCGATAATGCGTGAAACTTCAAGAAGCTGACCGGGCTTGTCGATAAGCTCGATATTCATGGAGCAGGTCCTGCCTGTCATGAGGAGTCCGCGCTTGATAACGCGCGAGAGAATGGTAACGTCGATATTTCCGCCCGAGAGCAGGCAAACTACCTTTTTGCCCTTTATCGGTACTTTGTTGAACATTGCTGCCGCTACGGAAACTGCTCCTGCGCCCTCGGTAACGAGCTTCTGCTGTTCCATGAGTGCGAGTATAGCTGCCGAGATCTCGTCATCTGTAACGGTAACTATTTCGTCAACATACTGTGAAACAAGGTTGAAAGTATTCTCGCCGGGCTCTTTTACAGCGATACCGTCAGCAATGGTCGAAACGCTGTCGAGACACTCGATCTTGCCGTCCTTTATTGAGTTGAACATACTCGGTGCGCCTGTCGCCTGAACGCCGTATACCTTGACATTCGGGTTAAGGCTCTTTACTGCAAAAGCAACGCCCGAGATGAGTCCGCCGCCGCCGATAGGAACGATAACAGCGTCAACATCGGGTATCTGCTCAAGAAGTTCAAGACCGATAGTACCCTGTCCTGCGATAACGTTTTCGTCATCGAACGGGTGAATGAAAGTATAGCCGTATTCGTCACGCTGACGGAGAGCCTCTGCGTAAGCGTCATCGTAAACGCCGTTTACGAGACAAACCTCTGCGCCGTAGCTCTTTGTAGCCTCTACCTTTGAGATAGGAGCGCCGTCAGGCAGACAGATAACAGCACGGATACCGTTCTTCTTAGCTGCGAGAGCCACGCCCTGAGCGTGATTTCCTGCCGAGCAGGCGATAACTCCCTTGGACTTTTCCTCATCGGAAAGACACGACATCTTGTAGTAAGCGCCTCTGACCTTGAATGAACCTGTTATTTGCAGATTCTCGGTTTTGAGGAAGATCTGAGCCTCCGGATTTATTTTGGGTGCGTGAATGACATCGGTTTCCCTGATAACGGGTTTCAGAACATATTTTGCGTGGTATACCTTGTCAAGTGTAAGCATTTTAGATTCCTCCAATATATATTGACATTAGTCGATTTTGGCGGATTTTGTGCCGTCTTATGCGATCATCACGTTGAACAGGTCGGCTAATGCTTGTGATTTCATGCAGTCTGCTGTTACTCGAAACTGCTGTCAAGCTGGCTCAGTCCTGCGACAAACTGCTTTGCGGTTCGTGCAGAGCGTCCGTTGCCTGACGATATCGCGAACTGTTCCGCCTTGAGTGCAAGCTCGTCGTCTGACAGAGTAATGCCCTTTGAGCGCGCAAGTTCGGTAGCTATTGTGACGTAAGCCTTCTTGTCGGGACGGCTGAAGTTTACTCTCAGACCAAATCTTGCCGAGAGCGAAAGGGTCTCCTGCAAAGTATCATTGCGGTGAACGTCATCATCACCGTTTCTGTCGGAAAAGCTTTCCTTAACAAGGTGGCGGCGGTTGCTTGTGGCATAAATGGCGGTATTGCCTGTTCTTGCCGAAACAGAGCCTTCAAGGGTAGCTTTTAACGCTCCGAAGCAGTCCTCGCCGGCGACAAATGAGAGGTCGTCGATAAAGATGATGAATTTCAGCGGATTACTGCTGATACTTTCGATAATATCGGGAATATCGCGCAGTTGTTCCTTGGTGATCTCGATAAGTCTCAGACCCTTATCCGCAAACTCGTTGACAACAGCCTTTACTGTTGAAGATTTGCCCGTTCCTGCGTCACCGTAGAGAAGAACATTCTGTGCAGGCTTTCCTTTGAGGAGCGCGAGGGTATTGTTGATGACCGCCTGACGCTCCATTTTGTAGCCGTAGAGGTCGGAAAGCCGCTGCGGGTCGGGGTGCTTTACGGGCGTTATCTCGCCCTTGCGGAGCATGAACATAGCGTTCTTTGCAAACTTTCCGTAGCCGAACTGTCCAACATTTTCAAGTCTTGATCTGTACTCGCTTATCAGATCAATGGGAGTAGTTTTCCACTCCGGGAGAAATCCATCATAAGAAATGATCTTCTTAACGTCGGCTGAAGTGACCTGAGATAATTCCTGTAGGATTTTCAGCTCATTTTCAACAGCGGATTCTATAACAGGGTCGAATTGTTTGCCTGCGGCTTTGCCCTCAATGTAGAGGTTCTCGTTTTCGAGAACTCTTTTGAGTATGTACTCGCTGAAATTTACATTTTCCTTGTAAAGCAAAGAAACAAAATCGGAGTAATTATAAACTCTGCAATCGACTTCATCTGTCTCAAGCCCGAGTAAAAACTGGAAATTTTTGATTATTTCATCGTCAAGTAGACTGCGGAATATAACAAGAGAGTTTAATTCACAGTCAAGTGATCTTCTATTCATTATTATAACGCCTCTAATACCTTTTCGGTGATCTCTGTGCAGGTAAGTGGAGTTCCCTCGCCCGAGCCTATGAGGTCGGCAGTACGCCAGCCTGCGTTGAGAACTTTGTCAACTGCTGCTTCGATAGCGTCAGCCTCCTTGGCAAGACCGAATGAGAAGCGAAGCATCATAGCTCCCGAGAGGATCGTAGCTATCGGGTTAGCCTTGTTCTGACCTGCGATATCAGGTGCAGAGCCGTGGATAGGTTCGTACATTCCGCGTGTGGTCGAACCCATTGAAGCGGAAGCGAGCATTCCGATAGAGCCTGTTATCTGCGAAGCCTCGTCAGAGAGGATATCGCCGAACATATTTGAGGTCACAATAACGTCAAACTGACGCGGATTTCTTACGAGCTGCATAGCTGCGTTATCAACGAACATATCGCTGTATTCGACCTCGGGATACTCCTCTGAGAGTTTGTGCATTGTCTTTCTCCAGAGGCGTGAGGACTCAAGAACGTTTGCCTTGTCGATACTGCAAAGGCGCTTATTGCGCTTCATTGCGGAGTCAAAGGCAACTCTGCCGATACGCTCGATCTCGGTAACGCTGTAAGCCTCTGTGTCATAAGCCTCCTCGCCGTACTTGCCCTGACGGTAGCCGCGGTCGCCGAAGTAAATTCCGCCTGTAAGTTCGCGGACGATCATGAGGTCAAAGCCGTCGCCGACTATCTCGTCCTTTAACGGAGAAGCTGCGCGGAGTGCAGGGTAGAGCTTAGCAGGACGGAGATTTGTGTAAAGTCCGAGAGCCGAACGGATACCGAGGAGAGCCTTTTCAGGACGGTTTTCACCGGGCTGGTCGTCCCACTTGGGGCCGCCTACAGCTCCGAGCAGAACGCTGTCAGAAGCCAGACAGCCGTCAACGGTCTCCTGCGGCAGGGGCTTGCCTGTAGCGTCGATAGCGCAGCCGCCGATGAGATATGGTGTGAAGTTGAACTTATGACCGAACTTGTCGGCAACCTTTTCGAGAACTTTTACTGTGCTTTCTACTATCTCAGGGCCGATTCCGTCGCCCTTCAACAATGCTATATTGAGATCCATTTTTATCATTCCTTACTTATGGTAACTGTTTTTCTGCCGGACTGCGCAGAAACTTGCGGTATCAGTCTGCGCAGTCTTTGCGGCAGGATATTATTTATTCGATAACGCCCTTTGAGATAGACTCGATAAGACCGTTATTCTCGATTATCTTCTGGATAAACTCCGGGAACGGAGCAGTCTTGTACTCCTTGCCTGTTGTGAGGTTGCGGATGATTCCGTTATCCATGTCAGCCTCAACGCGGTCGCCCTCTGATATGCCGTCAACAGCCTCGGGGCACTCAACGATAGCAAGACCGATGTTTATCGAGTTGCGGTAGAAGATACGCGCAAAGCTCTTTGCGATGACGAGAGAAACTCCGCTTGCCTTTATTGCGATAGGAGCGTGTTCACGGGAAGAACCGCAGCCGAAGTTGAGTCCTGCCGTGATGATATCGCCCTTTTCAACGCGCTGTGTGAAAGTCTTGTCGAGATCCTCCATGCAGTGCGAAGCAAGCTCGGCGTGGTCGCTTGTATTGAGGTATCGTGCAGGAATGATAACGTCTGTATCAACGTTGTCGCCGTATTTAATAACTTTTCCCTCGTATTTCATTATTCAGTTACCTCCCAAGGACTTGTGATTCTGCCTGTGATAGCGCTTGCTGCGGCAACGGCAGGGCTTGCCAGATAAACTTCCGACTTGACGTGACCCATACGGCCGACGAAGTTGCGGTTTGTGGTAGCAACGGCTCTTTCGCCCTCAGCGAGGATACCCATATATCCGCCGAGGCAGGGGCCGCAGGTAGGAGTTGAAACTACTGCGCCGCTCTCGATAAATATCTTGAGCAGACCCTGTTCCATTGCGTCAAGGTAGATCTGCTGTGTAGCAGGAATAACGATAACTCGTACATTCTTTGCGCACTTTTTGCCCTTCATGATCTCAGCGGCTTCCTGAAGATCCTCAAGTCTGCCGTTGGTACATGAACCGATAACTACCTGATCTATCTTTATCTCGCCAAATTCAGAGAATGTCTTTGCGTTTTCGGGGAGGTGCGGGAATGAGACGGTAGGCTCGATAGCGGAGAGGTCAATGTCGATGACTTCATCATACTGAGCGTCTGCATCAGCCTTGTAGATCGTGGGTTCTGCCGCACCGTGTGCCTTGATGTAGTCGAGCGTAATGTCATCGACCTCGAAGATACCGTTCTTTGCGCCTGCTTCAATAGCCATGTTGGCGATACACAGACGGTCAGCCATTGAGAGTGAGGAAAGTCCGCTTCCTGTGAACTCCATAGAGCGGTAGAGCGCACCGTCAACACCTATCTTGCCGATGATGTGAAGGATAACGTCCTTACCGGAAACATACTCTGTCTCTTATACACATCTGACGCTGCCGACGAATAGCCTTGTGTAGA
>UQEM01000003.1 GCA_900540005.1 uncultured Ruminococcus sp. | reverse complement strand
CGCGAGCTGGGTTCAGAACGTCGTGAGACAGTTCGGTCCCTATCTGTCGTGGGCGTAGGATATTTGAAAGGAGCTGTCCCTAGTACGAGAGGACCGGGATGGACGCACCGCTGGTGCACCAGTTGTCATGCCAATGGCACAGCTGGGCAGCTATGTGCGGAACGGATAAACGCTGAAGGCATCTAAGCGTGAAGCCGACCTTAAGATAAGATATCCCTTCGTAAGAGTAAGACCTCTCATAGACTATGAGTTTGATAGGCCTAAGGTGTAAGCACAGTGATGTGTTCAGCCTGCAGGTACTAATCGGTCGAGGGCTTTTCCTTTTACTTCAAGTTCATTGTTCTCCCTCTTATGCTTATTACTTTTCTTTGTTCTTTTCAGTTTTCTAATCGGTGCTTATGGCAGTGAGGTCACACCCGTTCCCATTCCGAACACGGAAGTTAAGCTCACTCACGTTGATGATACTTGGTTGGCGACGGCCCGGGAAACTAAATCAGTGCCGGTACAAAGTAAAGTCTCTATCTTGGATAGAGACTTTTTTATTATTCTGTTGAGATCTTAGTCCTACAAGATTACAGCCCAAAAAGGCTGTTTTTTTATGCCCAAAAATGGCTAAAAATGACGAAATATTGGGCAATAGCCGCGCTTACTATTGACACATAATGAGGGGTGTGGTATAATTTAATGATAGAATGGATTATTTATGCATATATGCGGTATTTTACCATTTTTGCCGCCATAATTAAGGAGAATTTATGAATACTTTTAAAGAATTGTATGCTTACAGGCAGATGATCTTCAGCCTCGTAAAGAAAGATCTGAGAGGCAGATACAAAGGCTCGGTTCTCGGATTTTTGTGGACTTTCATCAACCCGCTGCTCCAGCTCGTGGTCTACACTATCGTGTTTTCGTTCATTCTGAAAACCAACATTGAGCGCTACTACCTCTATCTTTTTGTCGCGCTGATACCGTGGATCTTCTTTTCGTCGTCAATAACCGTCGGCTCGGCTTCGATCGTCGCGCAGAAAGACCTCATCAAGAAAATCTACTTTCCGCGAATGGTCATACCGATATCCTATGTGACGAGCAGTTTCGTCAATATGCTGCTGTGTTTCATTGTAATTTTTGCGGTAATAATAGTTTCGGGCGCGGGCATAAACTTCCTTGCGCTACTGACTTTGCCCGTAATTATGCTTGTCGAGTACATTCTCGCACTCGGAATGGCAATGCTCACATCCGCGATAACCG
This sequence comes from uncultured Ruminococcus sp., assembly GCA_900540005.1. Classification (GTDB taxonomy): domain Bacteria; phylum Bacillota; class Clostridia; order Oscillospirales; family Ruminococcaceae; genus Ruminococcus; species Ruminococcus hominiciens. The sequence continues at coordinate 45,239 of UQEM01000003.1, read as the reverse complement.
TTTATTTCAGAGATCTTGAGCACATTCTCGGCATTGTGACAATGGCATGGATGTACATGACGCCTATCATGTACGACAAGTCTATCGTCCCCGAGAACCTCATGCCGATATTCAACCTTAACCCCATGACGCACGTTATTGAATGCTACAGAGCGGTTTTATACGAGAAAAAGATCCCCGATCTCACAACGCTTCTTTCTGCGGCAGGTCTCGGAATCCTGATACTTATAGTCGGTATACTTGTTTTCAATAAGCTTCAGAAGCGTTTTGCGGAGGAATTGTAATGGCAAAGAATGATATTGTAATAGACGTTGAACACGTTACCAAAAGCTTTAAAATCTACTTTGACAAGGGTGCTCAGCTAAAGGAGAGGCTGCTTTTCAGAAAGCGCAACCGCTACGAGGAGCGCAGAGTTCTCAGGGACATAACCTTTCAGATAAGGCGCGGCGAGGCTGTGGGTCTTATCGGACACAACGGCTGCGGAAAAAGTACCACTCTCAAGCTCCTGACGAGGATAATGTATCCCGACAGCGGCACAATAACAATGAACGGCCGCGTTTCGAGCCTGCTTGAACTCGGCGCGGGATTTCACCCAGATATGAGCGGCAGGGAGAACATTTACACAAACGCCGCGATCTTCGGTCTTACAAAAAAGGAGATCGACAGCCGCTTGGAAGAGATAGTTGATTTCTCGGAGCTTGGCGAATTCATCGACAACCCTGTGCGAACCTATTCCTCGGGTATGTATATGCGACTGGCATTCTCGGTCGCGATAAACGTTGACGCGGATATTCTGCTTATTGACGAGATACTCGCGGTAGGCGACGCAAATTTCCAGACCAAGTGCTTCAATAAGCTGCGCGAGATAAAGGCGCAGGGCACGACTATAGTTATCGTTTCGCACTCACTTGGACAGATAGAGCAGATATGCGACCGTTCTATCTGGATACACGAGGGGCTTATCCGCGCTGAAGGCCCGCCGAAGGAGATAGACCTTGAATATCTCGATTTCATGAGCCGCAAGATGCAGGAGCACAATCAGAAGGAGCTTGAAAAGAAAGCTGCCGAGGAGGAAAAGGCTGAACAGGAGGCTGCCGATACGGAGGAAAAAGCTCCTGCGCAGGAGACTTCCGCGGCGGAGGAACAGCAGCAGGAAACTGCCGAACGCAATCGCTGGGGAAGCGGCAATGCGAGAATACGCAGCATTAAGACATTTACTGCCGATGGAGCGCCGCAGAACGCTTTCAGAACGGGCGAGAGCATTATCTTCCGCCTTGACTATATCGTCAAGAAACCCGTAAATGACGCTGTTTTCGGTATAGGTATCTTTAACCGTGACGGAGTTCAGTGCTACGGTACGAATACAAGGATAGACAAGCTCGAAGAATTTGACCTCACCTCGGGCGGTACTGTGGAACTCACACTTGACGGAGTTCAGCTCCTTGCAGGCGAGTACCTCATTGATTTTGCTATCGAAACAGGAGAGGGGATCCCCATTGACTATTACCGCGAGGCGTGCAAGATACAAATGCTTGCATCATACGGAGATGTAGGAGTTGTCAGGATTCCCCACAAGTGGCAGCTTGATAAAAAAGCGTAAGTAACAGGAGATTTCAGGCTATGGGAATTAAATCTAAAATTAAACACAGACTGTTCAGAGAGCACGAAAGGCGCATGACGGAGTTTGAAGCGGCTCTTGACCGCAAGGAACAGGAAATTCTGGCGGAGGTAAATACCGCCCTGACTCCGGTAAACGATCGCCTTGACAACCTTGAAAATATCTTCAACCAGTATATACGCCCTAATTTTGAGCGCATGGACAAGCTTTCAGACCATGTTGAAAACATTGCCTCTGAAATGCAGGCGGAGATAAATATCCTGCGAAGCGACACGACAGGTATCCGCAGCGACCTTGAAAATTCGTCAGTCAACCTGCGCAACAACAATGCCGCGATAGAGAGCCTGCAAAGCGACAGCGAGTTTGTGAAGTACAAGCTCGCCAGTATTGAAAAGGACGTAAAGCGCGCTCCTGCGGCGGCTGTTTCAGCCGATAAGGCAGACGGGCAGCAGGTTACGGCAGCTCCTGCCGTAAATTCAGGCGGTTCGGACTATGAGGACATAGATTATTTTGATTTTGAGAATCACTTCCGCGGCTCGATAGACAGCATAAAGAAGGCGCAGAAGGCGTATATCCCTTATTTCCGTGACAAAAAGAACGTTGTCGATATCGGCTGCGGACGCGGAGAGTTTCTCTCGCTCATGCAGGATAACGGCATAAATGCCGTGGGTGTTGACATTTACGAGCCTTATGTTGATTACTGCCGCATGAAGGGTCTGAATGCCGAGTGCGGAGACGGAGCGGACTATCTTGCCAAGCTTGAAAGCGTGGACGGTATCTTTATCGGACAGGTGGTCGAGCACCTCAAACCAAATCAGATAATCCGTATATGCAACGCTGCCTATGAAAAGCTCAGCAGCGGCGGCTGCATAATCATCGAGACTCCGAACCCGACATCGCTCTCGATATACACCAACGCCTTTTATATAGACCCCTCGCATATCAAGCCTGTTCACCCGCTTACCATGAAATATTACCTTGAAAAGGCAGGCTTCAGAAACATAGATATAATCTATACCGAGAGCAGCAAGCCGCAGTTCAGCATTCCGCCGCTCAAAGCGGACGCGGAAAACATAGACGAATTCAACGAGGCTGTAAAACGCGTTTCGGATATGATATTCGGAAGTCAGGATTACGCAATAGTTGCGGTAAAATAAGGAGAAAACAATGGATAACAACAATATAAACATAGAAGAAATAATGGCGGATATCAGGAAAAAGATAAAGGACGAGGATCTCACGGCTGATATGCTCAGCTTTGAGGACGTTCCCTATAAAAAGCCTGTTCAGGTCAAGGCAGGAACTCTTGAGGCGGCTGATGAGTCGCTCAGATACCTCAATACCCGCTATTATATCCAGCCATATAAGCAGCTTCAGGGCAATCCGGTAAAGGTGTTCATAAAGAAAGTTCTGCGCAAGATGATAAAGTTCTATATCGAGCCTGTTGTTTTCGAGCAGAATGACTTTAACGCGAATACCGTTGTGGTACTTAATACACTGCGCGAAAACGCAGCAAGTCCTGATATGAGCGAGCTGAGAGAAAGACTCGATATGCTCCAGCTTGAAAACAAGAAGCTTGCTCTCAGAGTTGAAAAGCTTGAGCGTGAGAATGAACAGCTTCGCGGAGATAACGGAAAGAGCAGACAGTCATGAGAATAATCCAGATTTTGACGACCATGTCTTTCGGTGACGCTATCGGAAACGACGCGATCGCACTTAAAGGAGCGATAAGCGATATGGGTTTCCAGACCGATATCTACGCCGAGAACATTGATAAGAGACTCCCGAACGGAACTGCTCAGAAGATAGAAAAGCTCCGCCGCGTAAACCGTGACGATATCATTCTCTACCACAAGTCAACGGGCACAGACCTCACATTCAAGATAGGTGATTACGACTGCCGCCGCGTGATGATATACCACAACATCACACCTCCCGAGTTCTTCCGGCCGTACAGCCCGACGGCTGCCGTTCTTACGGAATACGGCTACGAGGGCGTTGAGTATCTCAGGGACAAGGTAGAGTACGTTATGGCGGACTCCGCCTACAATAAGTCTGAGCTTGTGAAAATGGGGTATAAGTGTCCCATTGACGTAAGACCGATACTTATCCGCTTCAAGGACTACGAGCAGACCCCCGATGAGAATATAATGCGGATATTCGGAGACGGCAGACAGAATCTTATTTTTGTCGGCAGAATAGCGCCCAATAAGAAACAGGAAAACGTTATCCGCGCCTTCTTCTGCTACAAGAAGCTTGTTCCCGATGCAAGGCTCATTCTTGTCGGCTCTTATCTGGGAATGGAGAATTACTACGAGAGGCTCGTGAGATACGCAAGCGCTCTCGGACTCGGCAATGACGTTATCTTTACGGGACACATAAAGTTCAGCGAGATACTTGCATATTACCGCACAGCCTCGGCTTTTGTCTGTATGAGCGAGCACGAGGGCTTCTGCGTTCCGCTTGCTGAGGCAATGTTCTTCCGTGTGCCGATTATTGCCTATGATACAAGCGCTATTTCCGATACGCTCGGCGGAAGCGGAGTCCTCCTTGACAGCAACGACCCCGTATTTGCGGCACAGGTCATTCACAGGGTAATGACTGACGAAAAACTCCGCAGCGCTGTTATCGAGGGCCAGACAAAGCGGCTTGCCGACTTCTCATACGAAAATATTCGTGACATCTTTGAAAAACAGCTTAGAAACTTTATCGGAAAAGACAGATGATCCGAAAACAGAAAAGGAAAGCATGATGAAAAAGATAGGTTTTGTTATTCCGTGGTATGCCGACAGTATTCCCGGCGGCGCGGAAATGGAACTGCGTGAAGTGACCTCTCACCTCCACGCGGCAGGAATGAATATAGAGATACTTACCACCTGCGTCAAGGAATTCGGCGCGGACTGGAGCGTTAATTACTATCCCGAGGGCGAGGACAAGGCTGCCTCGGGCGTGACTATACGCAGATTCAAGGTAAGAAAGCGTGATACCGCGGCTTTTGATGCGGTGAACGCAAAACTCATGAGCAGGACGCCCGTAACGCCCGAGGAGGAGGATATCTTCCTGCGCGAAATGGTCAATTCCCCCGACCTCTGCGAATATATGCAGAGCCGCGGCGATGAGTACTCGCTTTTTGTATTTATTCCCTATATGTTCGGCACGACCTATAACGGCGTTAAGACGGCTCCGGAAAGATCCGTTCTTATCCCGTGCTTTCATGACGAGGCGTATGCTTATCTCAGCCGTTTCAGGGAACTTTTCCCGAAGGCTGCCGGCATGATATTCAATGCCCAGCCCGAATCCGACCTTGCGGAGAGACTTTACGGCTTTTCACAGAGCGGCACAAAGACCATTACCATGGGTATCGGCATGGACACCGATATCACCGCCGACCCGACGGCTTTCCGCAGCAAATTCGGCATAAATGAGCCGTTTATCCTCTATGCGGGACGCAAGGACGAGGGCAAGAACGTTCACACGCTCGTGAAATACTACAGCGAATACATCAAGCGCCGCGATACCGACCTGAGACTCGTTCTCATCGGCGGCGGAAACATAAAGCTTCCCGAGGAGCTTCTGCGCAGCGGCAGGATAGTTGACCTCGGCTTTGTTGACAAACAGGACAAGTACAACGCTCAGGGCGCGGCAGAGTTCCTCTGTCAGCCTTCGCACAACGAGAGTTTTTCGCTCGTAATAATGGAGAGCTGGCTGTGCGGCAGACCCGTGCTTGTACACGAAGCGTGTGCCGTTACCAGAAATTTCGCGTCCGAGTCCAATGGCGGACTCTATTTCAGCGACTATTTTGAATTTGAGGGCTGTACCGATTATTTTCTGAATAACAGGGAAACGGCTGCTCTTATGGGAATAAACGGCATGAACTATGTCAGGAAAAATTTTGATTGGGACGTCATTACCGACAAATACCGGAAATTTTTCGCTGACCTGTGCGGAGAGGTTGAATGATGAGGAGAATTGCGCTTGTAAATCAGAGATACGGTCTGGAGGTAAACGGCGGCTCAGAGTACTATACACGCCTTATTGCCGAGCGTCTCACAGATCACTATCAGGTGGACGTAATAACCACAAAGGCAATAGACTATACAACGTGGGAAAACCACTATACTGCCGATGAGGAGAACATAAACGGAGTCCGCGTGCTGCGTTTTCCTGTTGACTCCGACCGCGCCAAGGACTTCAACGAGTATAACGGCGCGTATCTTGCTCAGATAGGAGAGGGCAGGTTCGATGAGGCGGCAGAGAAGGTCTGGTTTGAAAAGCAGGGGCCGTTCTGTCCGAAAGCCGTAAAATATATCGCTGAACACAAGGACGATTACGATGTTTTCATTTTCGTCACCTATCTGTACTATCTCACAGTCATGGGAATGCCCGAAGTTGCCGGAAAATCGGTATTTATCCCGACAGCTCACGAAGAACCGTTCATTCACTTCAAGACGTTTGAAAAGCTCTTTCCCATGCCCGAGGCTTATGTATTCCTCACGGACGAGGAAAAGGAGCTTGTTCAGGGACTTTTCCACACGGAGAACATTCCCTGCCGCGTAATGGGTACGGGAGTTGACATCCCCTGTGAGCCTGACGAAAAGGCTTTCCGCAGCAAATTCGGCATAGAGGGCGAGTATCTCATTTATGTCGGACGGATCGACGAGGGAAAGAACTGCCCGATGATGTTCAGATACTTTGAGGAGTACAAAAAGCGTGATCCTCAGAGTGGACTGAAACTCGTGCTCATGGGCAAGCCCGTGTGTGACATTCCAAAGCACAAGGATATCATCAGTCTCGGATTTGTGAGCGAGGAGGACAAGTTCAGCGGGATCTCGGGCGCAAAGGCGCTTATTCTGCCGTCCAGATTCGAGAGCCTGTCGATATCCGTTCTTGAGGCGATGAGCCTTTATGTGCCCGTTATTGTGAACGGTGAGTGCGAAGTGCTCAAGGGACACTGCATAAAGAGCAACGGCGGACTTTACTACAACAGCTACTTTGAGTTTGAGGGAATCGTAAACTACATCTTCTCACACGATGCGGAATACGCCGCCATGCGCGAAAACGCAAGGAAGTATATCGACGATAATTACCGCTGGGAAGTAATTATGAAAAATTTCAGAGAGCTTATCGACAGCTTGTGTGAGGAGTAATACGGATTATGTTTATTTTGATCTGCGTTGTGGGATATATTGCTGCTCTGACGTGTTCGGTTGTGTGGTTTGAAAAGAGAAATATCGTGGAATCGGGCATTCTTGGAACTGTCCTGTGGATAATCTCGCATATATTTTCGAGCATGGGGCTTTTTGTCATTGATAAGTACACGGTTTTCAGAGCGGCGCTTGGAGCGATGGTGCTCGACCTGATACTGCTCGCGGTAACTGTGATAATACGAAGGGACAAGCCCTTCAGCATAAAGGGCCTTTTCAAGTGCGATCTTTCGCTGAAAGAGGTGCTGATACCGATACTGGTGTGCGCCGTGGCTGTGCCGTTTGCCGCAAAGAACAACGAGTTTTTCGGCATGGGGCAGGACGAGGGCGTTTACCAGACGCAGGCTGTAGGCTATATCAACGGCAATACCAAACGGCAGAAGGACTTTGACGAATACCACCTTCTTGAAACAGATGATGAGAGGACTGCGTTCGAGTTCAACGTGAGAAATCATCTCTACGGCTGGGATATAAGCTCAGCAAATTATCCAGATACGGTCTATGACTTTAATGTAAGTCCTGTTTCGGGAATCTACCACGGAATACCGAACTATTCCGCTCTCCTTGCGGCATGGGGGACTCTTTTCGGCATGGAGCACATGGCGGATATAAATATAATATTCTTCGTGTGTACCGTTTTCATGGTGTACTTTGTGTGCAGAAACCTGAAACTCAAAAAGCTCAGTTCGCTGTGTGCGTGTACGGCGGCGGCACTTGCGCCCGTGGTGATATGGGTGGCAAAAGGCTCGCTCACCGAGATGTTCCTGACGGTACTGCCGCTCACTTTCCTATATTTTATGACGGACTCCGAAAGACCTCAGCACAGGTGGCTTTCCATTGTGCCGGTCGCGGCTTTTGCCTGCTACCATGTTTCGATATTCACCATGGTGCCGATGTTCTTCATAATTTACGCGGCAATGTATCTTTTCACGCGGCAGAAGCAGTTTGCTGTGCTTATGCCGGTGCTGCTTGTCGGCTATCTCGCAAGCTTCTTCATGATGCGTCATGTTCAGCCGTTTTACACGATGAACAACTACAGGGACGTGTGTGTCGGAGTTATCGACGTTTACACCCTGCCGCTTGCCGTGTCGATAGCAGTTGCCGCAGGAGTTATTGCGTCGGCTGTATATATTTTCATTGTGCAGAGGAAAACAGCCGATGATTTCAGCGAGGAGGATATGCTCAGCAAGGCAGCCGACTCGATACTTTTCAGGATATTCCTCATTGCGCTTATAGTTTTGCCGATACTTTTCATTATTGCAAAGGGAATAATGAAGTACGAAAACTGGACGGGATTCAGCCACATCACGCTGCTCGGATTTGCAGCCAACGGCGGACTCCTGCTTGTAGTGCTCGGTATCATCTTTGCGGTCATCTTCGCCAAGGATACCGCGCAGAGCACCTCGCGCCTTATTGTTTTTGTAATGTTTTTCTACTGCATACTCGTTTACTCGGCAGTACTCAGATACGAGATAGAGTACTATTTCTACTATTCGCGCTATCTTGCTCCGTTTATCCCTATCGCGGTCATTTTCAGCGTAATGGCGCTCGACCGCTTCGGCGGCAAGCTCATCTGTCCCGTGACTGCGGCAGGACTTATCTACACAATGCCATTCGATACATACCTTCTCACTCACAGAGACGATACGCGAATGGAGTGGAGCATTATGGACGATATCACGGACTTTATTGACGAGGGCGACAGCGTTGTTGTCGGCGGTTTTTACAGAGATCTGCTGTGGCTGCCGCTCGATGATATGACTGATGTCTCGATATATCCCGAGTACCCGCGCTACACCGAATACTACGACCACGACGGCTACAGCGACGGCGGAACGCTCGACCAGTTCTACAGATTGAGCCAGAGATCCGACCGCGTTCTGCTTGTGACCGATGAGATACAGGATCCTGAGTCGTTCGACCTTGTATATACGAACAGGGTCAAGTGCTCCGAGGATAAGGGAGAAAGCGTAAACAAGTTCATTCCTATGCCCGAGAGCTTTACGGAAACGGAAAAAAACATCTACGTCTACAAGTTCAACAGATACCAGCTTGAATACACCGCCGCTGATGACTACACCAAGCTTTACGGCGTTTCGGCTCTTGAGGAGACATTCTGCTGGACAAATTCCGAGATCACCGAGCTTGCCTGCGGACTTTATCCGACCGACTACGAGCTTACGATAGACCTTGCCTTTGAAATGCCGCTTGGAGCTTATCGGGACAACAACAATCAGGTCACTGTTTATCTGAACGGCAGGGAGATAGGCGCAAGAACGATATCGGGTGAAAACAACGGTCAGGCACTTCAATTCTATGTAAATGAGGAAGATGTTATCGACGGCAGAAACATTCTCACCATACGCTCGGAGCTCTGGGACGTTTCACTCATAGGAAACGATGAGAGCAGGATACTGGGAATACCGCTGGAATCGGTGCACTTTGCACCCGTGTGAAAGGAAGAATAAACTTATGAAGCTGATAATTCAGATACCATGTTATAACGAAGAAAAGACACTCGAACTGGCATATAACGACCTGCCGCGGCATATTGATGGTATTGATACTATCGAGTATCTTATCATAAATGACGGCAGCAAGGACAATACGGTCCAGCGCGCAAGGGAGCTTGGCTTTCACCATATCGTTTCGTTCAAGCGCAACAAGGGACTTGCAAAGGGCTTTATGGCGGGTATTGATGCCTGCCTCCACCTCGGAGCGGATATAATCGTCAATACAGACGCCGACAATCAGTACTGCGGCGCGGACATTGAGAAGATAGTTCGTCCTATCCTTGAAGAAAAGGCGGATATCGTCATAGGCGAGCGTCCCATTGACGATACAGAGCATTTTTCGTGGAAAAAGAAAAAGTTCCAGCACCTTGGAAGCTGGGTGGTAAGAGTTGCTTCCGGAACGGATATTCCCGATGCTCCCAGCGGATTCCGTGCATATTCAAGGGACGCGGCACTCCGCCTCAACGTAGTCAACGAGTACACCTACACTCTTGAGACCATTATTCAGGCAGGCAACAACAAGACTGCCATGATATCTGTTCCGATAAGGACCAATCCCGAAACGCGTCCGTCAAGACTCTTTTCAAGTATGTGGAGATACATGAAGCGCTCCTCAACGGTAATTACGCGCTCATTTGTAATGTATAAGCCGCTCAAATTCTTCTCGGCGCTCGGCGGCATACTCTTGCTTATCGGACTTATTCTCGGAATACGCTTTCTTGTGTTCATGGCAATGGGAGACGGTGACGGGCACATACAGTCGCTGATCCTTGTGGCGATAATGCTTATGATGGGATTCCAGACCATTGCCATAGGTCTGCTCGGCGACACTATCGCGGCAAACAGAAAGCTCCTTGAGGACGTTCAGTACCGCGTAAGAAAAATGGAATGCGCTCAGCCTGACGATAGTGAAAGCGGCACAAAGTAAGAGATGAAGCTGAAAAAACTGATAAAATTCATCGGAATGCCGCTTATGGTGTTCGCGTTCGTGTTCATTATAAAAAAGCTTATAGATATGGATATCGACATATCGCTTTTCCGGTCTGCATCGGTTACAGCGGCACTTATCATAGCCGCTGTCGGACTTACCGTGGTCATCATCACGGGAACTTTTCCGTGGACGGTGTTCACACAGTCGCTCTCGCAGAAGAAGATACCGTTTGCAACGGCTGTTCCGATATACACACAGTCGAATATCCTGAAGTATATCCCGGGAAATGTTTTCCAGTATGTCGGCAGGAACAAGCTTGCTTTTGACATGAACATCAGTCACGTTGACGTAGCCTGTGCGACCATTCTCGACATTCTTTTCTGCCTCATCTGGACGGGACTCATATCAGTCGCGCTTTTGGGGGGAAAAATTGCCGAAATGCTTGGCAAGTACGGCAGGAATATCCTCATTGTCGGCTGTATCGGCGTGGCTGCGGTCATTGCGGTCGCAGTTGTGATAAAGCTGAAATTCGCCGATAAGGTCAGGGAGTACCTTTCGCGCTATGAAAAAGCTTTCCAAAAGGAAAACCGCGGAAAATTCATGCAGGGAGCGTTCTACTATCTTTTCCACAATGCATTTCTCGCGGTAATGTACTTTTTCTGTCTGAAGCTCATAATGGGCGATACTCTGCCGGTAAGTGATATTTTTGCTCTGACCGGAGCATACCTGTTCGCGTGGATAATCGGCTTCATTACCCCCGGCGCTCCGGGCGGGATCGGTATTCGTGAGGGTGTTATGATCTTTGCCTGCGGGGATAAGTATTCCGACAAGGTGGTGCTTTTCGTCCTTGTCATGAGAATTTCCTCTATCATCGCAGATATAACGGGTTTCCTGATCGGAAAGATATGGCTTGCCGTTCAGAGAGCCAAAGCAGTCAGCGATTGACCGCTGACCACAACATTGGAGGAGTTGGCTTGTTCGGAAACATTAGGAGAGACATAAGACTTATAAAAGAGCGTGATCCTGCGGCAAGGAGCGCAATTGAGGTACTTCTGACCTACCCGAGTCTTACCGCGATAAGGAGCTACCGTATCGCACACTGGTTTCATATCCGCGGAATGAAAACGATAGCTCGTATGATATCACAGCGCGCCCGAAACCGCACGGGAATTGAGATACACCCCGGAGCGACTATCGGAAAGGGGCTGTTCATCGACCACGGAATGGGCGTTGTCATCGGCGAGACTGCGGTCGTGGGAAACAACTGCCTGCTGTATCAGGGCGTAACGCTCGGTGGTACCGGCAAGGACAAGGGCAAGCGTCACCCGACTCTCGGGGACAATGTTCTGGTCGGCTCGGGAGCAAAGGTACTCGGCCCGTTTACTGTCGGTAACAATGTCAAGATCGCAGCGAATGCGGTCGTGCTCAGCGCGATCCCCGATAACTGCACGGCTGTGGGAGTTCCTGCAAGAGTCGTGAAAATGAACGGAAAGAGAGTTTGTCCCGTGACAAGCGACATTGACCAGATCCATATTCCCGACCCTGTTTCGCTCGAACTATGCCGCCTTCACGCAGAAGTGGATTCGCTCAGAAAAGAGCTTTCAAAGCTGAAAGGGGAGCGGAAATGAAAATAATAAAGCACCCGTTTGCAGATTCGGTCGACAGCGCGGTAAAGAACGACCTGCCCATGCTCGCGGCGATATCTTTCAGCGGCGAGACAGCGATAGTTGCTCCGTCTGAGTCAGTCTGCTGCCACGAGGAGCTTCTCGGAGAATTCGGGGTCGGCGCGAAAAGCTTTTTCCTCCTGCGTTTCAACAGCAGGACAGCGGACTGGAGCTTTGACTGCCCCGATGAATACAAGTACATTTCTCAGCGCAGCGAACAGCTTGCTGAGTACTATAAGGACGGCGCGAGGATAATTCCGGAGTTTCTGGTGATGTTCGGCTATTTTTCGCGGCTGAACATTCTCAATGCACCGTCCGGTATATGGGATTTCTGAAAATACGAAAGGAAGAAATATTATGCAGCTTTACAATTCGTTATCGCATAAAAAGGAGGAGTTTGTTCCCCACGAGGCGGGAAAGGTAAGTATGTATACCTGCGGCCCTACCGTTTACCACTACGCGCATATCGGCAATCTGCGCAGCTATATCATGGAGGACGTTCTTGAGAAGTATCTGCGCTTCACGGGCTATGACGTTAAGCGCGTAATGAACATCACCGATGTCGGACACCTCACAAGCGACGGCGATACGGGCGACGACAAGATGCTGAAGGGCGCAAAGCGCGAGCACAAGACTGTCATGGAGATAGCAAAGTTCTACACGGACGCATTTTTCGCCGACTGTGCAAAGCTCAATATAAAGACCCCCGATGTTGTAGTTCCTGCGACGACTTATATTGACGAGTTTATCCGCGTGATAGAGACTCTCATGGATAAGGGCTATGCCTATGAGGCAGGCGGAAACATCTACTTTGACACGTCAAAGCTTGAAAAGTACTATGTTTTCAACGATTTCAAGGAGGAAGATCTCGCTGTCGGAGTCCGCGAGGGCGTTGAGGAGGACGAAAACAAGCGCAATAAGGCTGACTTCGTTCTGTGGTTCACCAAGTCAAAGTTTGACGATCAGGAACTCAAATGGGACAGCCCGTGGGGCGTGGGATATCCCGGCTGGCACATTGAGTGCTCCTGCATAAGCATGAAGAACCTCGGCGAATATCTCGATATCCACTGCGGCGGGATCGACAACGCCTTTCCGCACCACACCAATGAGATCGCGCAGTCCGAGGCTTATCTCGGACACAAGTGGTGCAATTACTGGTTCCATGTGCTCCACCTGAACACCAACAGCGGCAAGATGAGCAAGTCAAAGGGAGAGTTCCTCACAGTCTCGCTGCTTGAGGAAAAGGGCTATAAGCCGGTAATTTACCGTTGGTTCTGCCTGCTTTCGCATTACAGAAAGTCGCTGGTGTTCTCATGGGAGAATCTCGACAACGCGCGCACATCTTATAACAAGCTTGTTGAAAAGATCGCGCCGCTTACTGCTGAAAACGGCGGTGACATCGACAGCGCGGAGTTTGAACGTCTCAGAAAGAACTTCACGGACGCTCTCGACAACGACCTTAATACTTCGCTTGCGGTAACAGCTGTTTACGATGTGCTCAAATCCAAGACAAATGCTGCCACAAAGCTCGCGCTCATTGACGAGTTTGATAAGGTTCTCGGTCTTGATCTCACAGCGAACGCAAAGGAACTTGCGGAGCAGGCAGCCTCGGCTTCGAGCGATATCCCGTCAGAAGTCCTCGAACTTGTCGAGCAGCGCAAGGCGGCACGAAAGGACAAGAATTTCGCACTCGCAGACGAACTTCGCGGCAGGATCGCGGAACTCGGCTACGAGGTAAAGGAGACCCGTCAGGGAACAGAAATAAATAAGCTGTAAGAATTTGTATCGGCGGGAGCAGCGCTTATCCGCTGAATACAGGAAATAATAATTTCAAGGGTATCCGCAGGTTTGCAGGTACCCTTGCTTTTATGTCCGCAGATGATCGGAGCGGCTTGCATATGGGCTGAAAATGCGTTATAATATAACATAAGGCAACAGCGCAAAGCCGTAAGGAGGACTTTGTGCGTTAAGGAGGATAATATGAAAAGATACCTTTCAACTATACTGCTGACACTTGCGGCAGTGGTTTCGTGCATTTTTGTCGGCTGCGATATTGAGACATATCTCGCGGACGGCTCCTCGCAGACCGATGTCAGCACAGGTGCATATAACGAGACATCGGCGTATTCTGCCGACGAGACAAATACTGCGGCTGAAACTTCGTCTGCTGACGATCCTTACGTTGAGTATCACTTCCGCACGGAAAATCAGCTCATGCAGCACTTTCAAAAGCACGGCAGCGAGTTTGATGAGAGCTTCGGCTATGAAACCGCCGCCGACTACGAAAAGGGCGCGAGCGATGTTATCAACGACTCCGATTCGCTTTTCAAATACGAGGCTGAGGACGGTGACGGCGTTTATTACCTTGAGGGCACAAATGAGTTCGTCATTCTCTCGACAGACGGCTATATCCGTACATATTTTCGTCCGACCGCAGGCAAAAGCTACTTCGACAGGCAATGACCCGTTCCACGGCATATATGCAGATTTACGGCAAATTCTGCTGAATACTGCGTAAAAATGCCTGCCATGCGGCAGTCCGCCCGCGTTATCACCCGAAAGGAGCAAAAATGAACCCAAGACTTCCATATCTGCGTGACAAGACTTCGAGGCTGACTACTGCCCCGGGAGTTTACCTGATGAAGAATAAGAGCCACGAGATAATATATATAGGAAAGGCAAAGAATCTCAAAAACCGCGTCACGAGCTATTTCCGTGAGAATCCCGACCACACGCCGAAGGTCGCGGCAATGGTGTCGAACGTGTACGACTACGACTATATCGTAGTTGACTCCGAGTACGAGGCGCTGCTGCTCGAATGCAGCCTTATCAAGCAGCACAAGCCAAAGTACAATATCCTGCTGAAAGACGACAAGGGCTACCATTATATACGCATTTCGGACGAGCCTTTTCCGCGGCTTACTACCGAAAAGAATACCCAGAAACCCGGAGAGTACCTCGGTCCGTACATGAGCGGATTTGTCCCTAAGCAGGCGGTCTATGAGGCGAACCGTGTTTTCATGCTCCCGACCTGCCACAAGAAGTTCCCGCAGGATTTCGGCAAGGGCAGACCCTGCCTGAATTATCACATCAAGACCTGCATGGGACTGTGCCGTGGATATATCAGCGAAAAAAACTACAACGCGACCATAAAACAGGCGGTCGAATTCATCAAGAACGGCAGTACAGAGTCTGTCGAGCGAATGGAGAGCGAGATGAACGCGGCTGCCGAGGCGCTTGATTTCGAGAAAGCGGCAATGCTCCGCGACCGCATAGCCGCCATGAAGAAAGCGTCCGAAAAGCAGAAGATAATCAACAACGGCGTTGAGACTGCCGATATTATCGCCTCTGCTGAGTTTTATGACGGGATATATATTTCCGTGCTCATGTACCGTTCAGGCAGGCTCTATGACAAGGCAGTCTACGAGTTTGATATCCCCGACAGCGGCGAGGATATCCTCACGCGGTTTATGACGCAGTTTTACTACGGAAAGAGCGATATTCCGCGGAATATCATCATTGAGCGCATTCCTGCCGATGAGGAGCTGATAAGTGAATTCCTCGAAAGGCAGTCGCTGCACAAGGTAACGCTCCACGTTCCGCAAAAGGGCAGACAGGCGGAACTGCTGCGGCTTGCAAAGAATAACAGCGCCGAGTATGCCGCGCTGAAAAACGACCGAACGGGCAAGGAGATAATCGCGCTGGAGGAACTTGGCAGGAGTCTCGGACTTGAAAAGCCGCCCAAGTACATTGAAGCCTACGATATCTCGAACCTCTCGTCAGAGTCGATGGTTGCGGGCATGGTGGTTTTCGAGGACGGCAGACCGCTGAAAAAGGCGTACAAGCGCTTTTCGGTCAAGCAGCAGGAGCACCAGAACGACTACGGCAGTATGCAGGAAGTCCTTCGCCGCCGTCTTATGCATATCGTCAGCGGCGAGGGTGACGAATACTTCACGCGTATCCCCGACCTGATACTCCTTGACGGCGGCAAGGGACACGTTAACGCTGTCGCGCCGATACTCCGCGAACTCGGGCTGAATATTCCGCTTTTCGGCATGGTCAAGGACAATAAGCACCGCACCCGTGCAATTGCCACAGGCGGCAAGGAGATACAGATAAACGGTCTGAAAGCGGCGTTCAATCTCGTTACGCGTATTCAGGACGAAGTCCACCGCTATTCGGTAAGCTATATGCACTCAAAGCACAAAAAAAAGACCTACGCCTCGGAGCTTACTACGGTAAAGGGCGTGGGCGAGAAGAAAGCCGCCAAGCTTATGATAGCCTACAAGACCAAGGAAAAACTGCGCGAGGCTACCCCCGAACAGCTTGCTTCAGTGGCAGGAGTGAATGCCGATGTGGCGCAGGAGCTTTGGGAGCTTATCCGGTCAATGTAAGAACAAGTTCCAAGCCAACCGCGGACGCTTTTGCTGTAATGTTAAATTCAGGTTAAATCTAAGCAAATCCTATTGACTATATGCGGATTTCACCTATAATATAAAGTGTATCTTTAAGTTATAGGAGCAACATATCATGGACGAAAAGTTTTCGATTTTCAACATCTTCACCCTTCTGGGCGGACTCGCATTCTTCCTTTACGGAATGAACGTAATGTCCACAGGACTTGAAAAACTCACGGGCGGCAAACTGGAGATAGCTCTCCAGAAAATGACTTCAAACATATTCAAGGCTATTCTGTTCGGAATGGGCGTGACCATTGCAGTCCAGTCATCTTCCGCAGTAACGGTAATGATGGTCGGCTTTGTAAACTCGGGCATTATGACGCTTGAACAGACTATCGGAGTCTGTTTCGGCTCGAACATTGGTACGACATTCACCGCATGGATACTCTGTCTCGGCGACGTAAAGGACACAGGAGTCGGCGGCGTGATGAGCTTCATTCTCAAAATGCTGAATCCCGATGCTTTTTCTCCGCTTCTTGCCCTCATCGGAATCATCATGATAATGATGTCCAAGAAGAACAAAAGAAAGGATATCGGACGCATTCTCGTGGGATTTTCGGTTCTCATGACCGGTATGGCGCTCATGTCCTCCTCCGTTGAACCGCTCAAGGAATCAGAGCAGTTCAAGAGTATGCTTACCGCTTTTGAAAATCCTGTGCTCGGCGTACTTGTCGGAGCAGCTTTTACGGGGATCATTCAAAGCTCTGCCGGCTCTATCGGTATACTCATGACATTCTCACAGCTTGATACTCTTACATGGAGCATGGCTTTCCCGATAGTCATGGGCTGCAACATCGGTACCTGCGTAACTTCTCTTATTGCAGCATTCGGTGTAAGCAAGAACGCAAAGCGCGTTTCATGCTTCCATATCCTCATAAATGCGATAGGAACACTCGTTATCCTGCCGGTAGTCTTTATCCTTGAAAAGTTTACGGGATTGTCAGAGATAATGAACTCTACCGTAGGCTATGTCGGGATCGCCGTAATGCACACTATTTTCAACGTTGCTATAACGGTAATATTCCTGCCGTTCACCAAGCAGCTCGTGGCTCTCTCAAAAATCATTATCCGCGACGGCAAGGACGATGACGAGGACGACGATAAGAAGATCATCGGCCTTGACGAGAGACTTCTCAAGACTCCCTCTGTAGCAGTTGAAGCCTGCCGCAATGCCACGGTAAAAATGGCTGAGCTTACAAAGGACACAATAGTTTCCGCACTCAATATACTTACCGCGTATGATCCGGAAAAAGCCAAGTCTGTTATCAAGCACGAGGACTTGATAGACCAGTACGAGGATAAGATAAACGGTTATCTTGTAAAAATTTCAAGGAGCAGCGTAACAGGACACGACAGCCGAATGGTTTCCAAGATGATGCACTGTACGGGCAACTTCGAGCGTATCTCAGACCACGCTGTAAATCTCGTGGAATCGGCTCAGGAAATGTACGAAAAGGGCATAAACTTCTCGCAGGAATGCCTCAACGAGCTTAACGTCATAACGGACGCTATCACGGAAAACATAAATAAAGCGTTTGAAACTTACACTCTGAACGACCTCGCCGAGGCTCACAAGATAGAACCCCTTGAAGAAGTGGTTGACGGACTCAGCACAGAGCTTAAAAACCGTCATATCCGCCGTCTCCAGAATGACGAGTGTACCGTTGAGCTTGGATACATCTTTCAGGATATCCTCACGAACCTTGAGAGAATATCCGACCACTGCTCCAACATCGCAGGCTGTATCATCGAGACCGACGAAAAGACGAATATCCACGCGTATCTGCACGATGTAAAGGAGAATGACGAGACGTTCCGCAGGGAATACCAGACCTACGCACAGCAGTACTTCCCGCGTCTTTCGGACTACACTCCCACTGTTAAATAATGAGAACTGCGCAATATTGTACAATTCTCACAAATAACGCATAAAAATTTGTTCTGCTTTTTTTGGCAAACCACTTGCAAATTATCAAGATCCGTGGTATAATATTAAAGCTAATTGAATTATAACGGCTAAACCGTCAAACATAATCACTCGGAGGTATTTAATATGTCATTACTGGAAATAATCATGGGAATCGTGATACTTGTACTGAGCGTTGTTACTGTTATCGTTTGTCTCTCTCAGGATCAGAAGTCGCAGGACAGTATGTCGGCGGCTCTTACAGGTGCAAGCACGGATTCATTTTACGGTCAGCACGAGGGCAGATCAAAGGAAGCAATACTTAATAAGATTACAAGAGCTCTTTCGATTATTCTCTTCATCGCTGTGCTCGTTGTCAACATCATACCGCTTTTCACAGACAAGTAATCCCAAGCCCCGTGACTATGTCATGGGGCTTTTGTTCATAACACGGATACTGCATTTCCCTGCGGCTGAGCCCGCCGTGCAATGCAGAAGAAAGGAGAAAAAATGGCCGGAGGAAAGTCAAAGAAAAAGAGATCATCAGTTAAAAAGGATCCCGCAGGATCCAGCGTGGAAACATATAAAAACAAGATCGTCACTTTTCTGAAAAAGCATGACAAGAAAACCATGCAGCTCTCGCAGCTTGAGGCTAAGTGCAGAACCAAAAAGGGCGGACGCGAGAACTTCGCGGAGGCTTTTTCACAGCTTCGCACAGAGGGCGTTGTCATGGTCAGAAAGGGCATGAATGTTGCCCTTTGCTCGCGGATGAACGTGTTTGCCGGAACTGTCTCGCGTTTGAGCAGAACTTTCGGTTTTGCAACGTCCGACAGCGGTACGGAATACTTCATTCCCGGAAAGTTCATGCTCGGTGCAATGCCCGGAGACAGGGTGCTGATCTCCGAGATAGTGTCGCGCACGGACGAGCCTGAGGGCGAAGTCGTTGATATTCTCAGTTTCGGCTCGCAGGAGCTTACCGGAAATATCGTCTATGACTCGGATATCCCGTATCTCGTACCCGATACGGCTTCAAACAGCCACCTCTCCATTGACGCGGCACAGAGCGTTCCCTTTGAGGCAGGCGACAAGGTGCTTGCGGAGATAACTCACCGCGGCCGCCGTCATGCCGAGCACAAGGTCAGAATAGTTTCTGTTTTCGGCAGCTCCGACAAGGCTGCCTCATGCGCGGAGGCTATCGTGGCTCTCCACGGCGTACAGACCGAATTTTCGGAGGAAGTCCTCAAAGAGGCGCGTAAGATCGCCGAGGGAGGCATACAGGAGTATAACTTCAACAACCGCGAGGATCTGCGCGGAATGACCATTTTTACCATTGACGGCGCAAGCTCGAAGGATCTCGATGACGCGGTGTCTGTTGAAAAGACTGACAACGGTTGGAAACTCGGGGTTCATATCGCCGATGTTTCGCACTATGTAAGGGGCAACAGCGCTCTCGACAAGGAGGCTATGTCGCGCGGAACGAGCATTTATTACGCCGACAAGGTTATCCCGATGCTGCCGAAGGAGCTTTCCAACGGTATCTGTTCGCTCAATCCGAACGAGGACAGGCTTACGCTTTCAGCGTTCATGGAGCTTGACAAGAGCGGTGAAATGCTCTCGTACCGCTTTGCAAAGAGCGTTATCCGTTCGAGAGTAAAGGGCGTGTACACCGAGATAAACGCGATCCTGAAGGGAGAGGAAACTCCCGAGATCGCCGAAAAATACAGCGGAGTCCGCAATGAGATAGCGCTTATGAACGAGCTTGCGGATATCCTCATCGAAAAGAAAAAGCGCCGCCACGCGCCCGAGATCGACACGACCGAGAGCATTCTCGTCATTGATGAAAACGGCGTGTGCTGTGACGTTCTTCCCCGCGAAAGGGGCAAGGCTGAGTGTATCATAGAGGAATTCATGCTTACTGCAAACGAAGCCGCCGCCAAGCTTGCGAGGGAGAAGAAAGTTCCGTTCGTGTACCGCATACACGAAGCTCCGCCCGAGGAAAAGGTAGAGAGGCTGCATGAAGTCCTGCCCAAACTCGGCTTTGAGTGTCCGCAGTTCAACGAATTCAAGCCTGTTCACGCAGGTATGATACTTGAACAGGCGCGCGGTACGGACAAGTTCGAGGCGGTGAACCTCATGGTTCTGCGCTCAATGGCAAAGGCGAAGTATTCGACCGAGCCGCTGGGACACTTTGGTCTCGTGCTTGAGGATTATGCGCATTTTACTTCGCCGATCCGCCGCTATCCCGACCTTGCGATACACCGTATAATCACCGATATCCTTGCAGGCTACGGCAGCGAGTGGCTCAACAAGCGCTACGGCGGATTTGCTGCAAATTCCGCAGAACGCTCCTCAGCGGCAGAACTGAGGGCGGTCGCGATCGAGCGCGAGTGCGATGACTGCTACATGGCGGAATACATGAAGGCGCACATCGGCGAGAGCTTTACCGCAAGGATCTCGGGCGTTACCGAATTCGGATTCTACGCGGAACTTCCCAATACTATAGAAGGGCTTATCCACATCAGAACTCTGCCGGAGGGAGAATACGACTATTCGGAACCGGTCTCTCTTACAGAAAAATTCAGCGGAGTCACCTATACCCTCGGCATGGAGGTAAAGGTTATCTGCTCGGCAGTTGACGTAAACAGCGGACGAATAGATTTCGTCCTTGACAGTGAGGAACAGGAGGATTAACATGAAAAAAACATTGTGTCTGTTATCAGCACTTACCGCCGCGGCTCTTGCTTTGGCAGGCTGTGAAAAGAAAGCTGTTGATGAAACATCTTCAGCTTCCCCCGTAAACGAAACCACCTCTGCCGCAGACACGGCAGGAGATACAAACGCAGAGCCTGACCCGCTCGCTCCCACAGAAGAAAGCACCGAGGCTGAAAACGAGCCTGTTGTAAACGGTGTGAGCACGGTAGTGACGGGCGGCGGCGATCTTTCGACCACGACCACGGACTCAGCGGAACAGCCCGACCCGCTCGGCGGCGGAGCTTTCCAGTATGACGCTTACGGCGCAGTTGTTTTCAACGAGGATTACACCACCCAGAGCGACAGCGTTCTTATGGCGGCAGCACAGGCTCTTTACGAGTCGGCTTGTCAGACTCAGTGGAATTTCACGGTCGGCTGTCCCTACAGCGTTGACATGGACAACTATATCGAAAACGAATTCGGCTGGCAGTTCCACCTTATAAATGACGGAGTTACCACTTCTTTAGCCGATGTCGAGAGTGATTACTATAAGGTTTTCAGCGACCGCTACCCGAATCCGCTTTCAGAGGTGTACTGTGACGGAACTGACGGAGTTTATGCTCTCGGAGCAGAACGCGGAATGAATATCTTCTATGCATATTCGCAGGTCACTTCTATCGACAGCCGCAGCGGCGATGAGATATTCTTCACCGTTGTAAGCCACTATGACGGCTCGGACAGAACAGTTGAAGCCTATGACGAATCGCAGACTTTCTCCGCAGTTATCGGCGAGGACGGAGTCTGGCGCGCAGGACAGTTCACTCTCCCATACTAAGACTTACTTTAAAGTACCCGAATTCTGTTCGGTTACTTTTTTATATCCGATGAACCTCTCCTTTGCTTGACGTATCGGGTGTAAAGTGGTATAATAAAATGATTGCCGATATAAGGCGAATTATCGACAACTATTGATTAAAGGAGATGCAAAAATTGGGTAAATATTTTGGCACAGACGGTTTCAGGGGAAATGCTAACGAAAATCTCACAGCAGACCACGCTTATAAGGTAGGTCGCTTTCTTGGTTGGTACTATGGTGAATTGAAAAGACGCAGCGGAGATGATACTCCCGCCCGTATTGTTATAGGTAAGGACACACGCCGTTCAAGCTATATGTTTGAGTATTCACTTGTCGGCGGACTCACGGCTTCGGGTGCGGACGCATATCTGCTCCACGTTACCACAACGCCCTCGGTGGCATATATTTCGCGTGTTGACAGTTTCGACTGCGGAATCATGATATCCGCGAGCCACAATCCCTATCACGATAACGGTATCAAGCTTATCAACGGTAACGGCGAGAAAATGGAGGACTCCGTCATTGAGCTTGTTGAAGCTTATCTTGACGGCAGACTTGAGGCTTTCGGCGAAAAGTTCACCGAGATACCGTTTGCAACGGGCGCAAAGATCGGCAGAAGCGTCGACTATATTTCCGGCAGAAACCGCTATGTCGGCTATCTCATCTCTCTCGGAATGTACTCTTTCCGCGGCATGAGGATAGGTCTGGACTGCGCGAACGGTTCTTCGTGGAATATCGCAAAGGCAGTTTTTGACGCTCTCGGCGCTGAGACTCACGTTATAAATGCCGAGCCGAACGGAACAAATATCAATAACAACGCAGGCTCTACCCATATTGAAGTTTTGCAGAAGTACGTTGTTGAGAACGGTCTTGACGCAGGATTTGCCTACGACGGAGACGCAGACCGCTGTCTCTGCGTTGACGACAAGGGTGGGATCATTACAGGCGACCATATCCTCTACATATACGGCAGATACATGAAGGAGCGCGGCCGCCTCATCAACAACACCGTTGTTACCACAGTAATGTCTAATTTCGGACTTTACAAGGCATTTGACGAGATCGGCGTTGAATACGCAAAGACCGCTGTCGGCGACAAATATGTTTACGAATACATGAAAGAACATGACTGCTGCCTCGGAGGAGAACAGTCGGGACACATCATTTTCTCAAAGTATGCGTCAACGGGTGACGGAATTCTCACAAGTCTCAAGATGATGCAGGTCATCATGTCGCGCGGCAAGAAGCTCAGCGAACTTGCAGCTCCGCTCGTGGTTTATCCGCAGGTTCTTGAAAACGTAAGAGTAAAGGATAAGTCCGCGGCTCAGGCTGATCCGGAGGTTCAGGCTGCCGTTAAGGCTGCTGCCGAAGCTCTCGGCGACACCGGCAGGATACTCGTCCGCGAGAGCGGTACAGAGCCGCTCGTCCGCGTTATGGTCGAGGCAGAGAACGAGGATATCTGCCACAAGTACGTTGACTCGGTCGTTGACATTATCAAGAAGAACGGACACACGATATAAGATCATTTCTAAGCATATCAGTGCACATAAAGGTGAATTATTATGAAAAAACAGGCTTTTAATCCATATCTCCCGCCCTATGCCTACATTCCCGATGGAGAACCGCATCTTTTCGGCGACAGGGTGTATATTTACGGTTCATGCGACAAGGAGGGCGGCGAGACCTTCTGCATGGGCGATTACACGGTTTATTCCGCTCCTGTCGATGATCTTGCCGACTGGAGACAGGAGGGCGTTATTTACCGCGCCGAGCAGGATCCCGACTATGGTGAGCGTAAGTATATGTATGCTCCCGATGTGGTTCAGGGCAATGACGGCAGGTATTATCTGTACTACTGTATGTCGGGCAGTTTCGGATTCGGCGGCTATTACGGCCCTATCTCCGTTGCGGTTTGCGATACTCCTGCCGGAAAGTACGAGTATCTCGGCTTTGTGAAGTATCCCGACGGCGCTCCCATGAAGAAGTATGTCTGCTTTGATCCGTGTGCCTTCAATGATAACGGAACTATCCGTATCTACTACGGCACGCAGTTTCAGAACGAGACAAATGACGTTCTTGCGGCAGACGAGGCAAAGCTTAAAGAGGTAATGCAGCGTTTCGGCAAGACTGCCGAGGAGATACTCGCGACAGAGGACAATGTAAACGGCGCGTGCATGGCAGTCCTTGAGGACGATATGCTCACAGTAAAGGGCGAGCCGTGCCACATTATCCCATACGAGGCGGATTTCGGGGGACATGAGTTCTTCGAGGCAAGCTCCATGCGCAAGGTGGGCGATAAGTACTATTTTGTCTACTCCTCGCAGAAAAATCACGAGCTTTGCTATGCGGTAAGCGACCGTCCCGACGGCGGATTCACCTATGGCGGAACTATCGTCTCAAACGGTGACGTAGGTCTCAACGGCAGGACTGATGAGGAAAGGCTCAACATGACGGGCACTACCCACGGCAGTATCATTGAAATAAACGGCGAGTGGTATGTTTTCTACCACCGTCTCACGCACAAGTCCGACTACAGCAGACAGGGCTGTGCGGAGAGGATAGAGATAGCTCCGGACGGAAGCATAAAGCAGGTCGAGGTGACTTCATGCGGACTCAACGGCGGCGCACTTATCGGAAAGGGCAGCTATCCCGCGGCTATTGCCTGCAACATCACAAACGGTCATATGCCCCACGGCTCGAATAAGATATACACCGACAGCTTCCCGAACGTAAATCACGCAGTCAGAGCTGACGGCGAGGTCGAGCGCTTTATTGCCGAGATAAGCAGCGGCACGCTCATAGGATACAAGTATTTCAGCTTTGAGGGCGCAAAGAGTATCACTTTAACAGTCAGGGGAAAGGGCAGCGGCAGAGTTTCAGTCCGCACAGCCGCTGACGGAGACGAGGTCGCGTCCGTGAATATTTCCGCAGCCGATGACTGGACTGAATTTTCTGCTCCGCTCAGCATTGCGGACGGAGTTTTCCCGATATATCTCGTTTTCGACATTGACGGTGAGACTGCTCTCAGGGACATCAGCTTTGAGTAACGGGCAAGTTGTAGATTATGTCAAATGAATGCATAGGCGGATATCCTTATTTGGATAAATACTGGAAAACTGCTGAAAAAACTTGACTTGCCGCTTTTTCGGTGGTAAAATTAGTGGTGCAGCACCGTGGGGAAATGTCGGTGTTTTTAGTAAATAACAGCGGAGGAACACTCCTGCTGATGGAATTTTGCATAAAACAACGGAGGTAAAAATGGCTAAAAAAGATGAGCGTAATCTCAATATTACAATAAAAAATCAGGAGGAAGAAAAGGGAAATCTCCTTATCTCCATATCTGATGTGCTGAAAAACATGAAGCGTTATCTTGCTGTATGGTTAGTTGCGGCAATTGTTTTCGGAATCATCACAGCCTGCTATGTAAGCTACAAGACCTCGTCGTATTCTGCGCCGATCAATGCGCTCGTAAGCTTCAGCTATGACGGCATCGAAAAGGGTAAAGACCCCTCGGGCAGAGATTTTGATATCAACTCTGTCAAGAATCCTACCGTTGTAACAGCAGCACTTACCGAGCTTAACATGGATATCAGCCACCTTGACGGTATCAGAGAGGGCATCACTTTCAGCGGATTTATCCCCGAGGATGCTATCAACAGGATCACGGCTTACAAGAGCGTTTACGAATCAGGCGCAAACGGAAGCCTCAGCGCGGCTGAAGCAATGCTTGACGTGACATATTATCCCACCAAGTTTGAGATAAACTTCGATTACAGCAAGGCGGGTCTTTCAAGAAAAGACGGCGTTCAGGTGCTCAATCAGATACTTGAGTGCTACAAGGATTACTTCTACGACCAGTACGGTTTCAACAGCTCTCTCGGTATCGCTGTTCCTGCGGTCTCCTACACAGATTATGACTACGCGGAGCAGGTAGACGTATTCAGAACAACGCTTGAAACTCTTGAAAGATACATCAAGCAGCTTGCAAACGATGATACGACACTTTTCCGTTCAACAGCCACAGGCTACACATTCAACGACCTCTATCAGGCGGCTACAACTATCGAGAGCATTGACCTTGACAGAATTTCTTCCTACATCAGCGTAAACAACATCACAAACGACAAGGAAGCTTCCATAGCGTACTATGATTACAGAATAGAAAACCTTACCCGTACTCAGGCTCAGCTTGAGGAGCGTCTTGCCTCGGTGAACGCATCGATTGCACAGTACCAGAAGGACGCGGTAATAATCCTCAACGGCGGCGATTCTCCCGATGCGTCATACACACAGACCTCGGATGAATACGATAAGCTTTTCGAGAATTACAACAGCATTTCGACTGACCTTGCAAGCACAAAGCAGAATATCGAGTTCTACAAGGCGAGAAGAGAGGCTCTCAACGGCGATAGGAACGCTACTTCCAAGCAGAAGGAGCAGGTCGAGGCAGACCTTGCGTCACTCAGCGAAAAACTCAGCAATCTCGTTTCTCTTACGGAGCAGACTGCCGATGAATACTACGAGGACGTTGCATTTGCAAATGCCTACAGCATTCTCGTGCCCGCGGTAAACAGCGTCGGAGCTACTCTCCATTCGATAATCAGCTCGTGCCTTATGCCTGTTATCATGGTCGAGGCGCTCGTGTTCGTTGTTTACCTGATCGCGGCATTTGTTAAGTCGCTCAAACTCAAGCCTAAAAAGAAAGCGGCAGAGGGTGACGACGATGATGAAGCAGCAGAGCCGGAAGAAGCGGCTGAGGCTGTTGCAGAGGTCATAGAGGAGGTTTCCGCAGAGGAAACTGACAAGACCGAAACTAAAAAGAAAAAGTAAAACAATTAAGATAAAGACCGGTATCCACATCTGCGGATACCGGTTTTTGGTTTATTGCTATAGTACTATAATTAAAGAGGTTTGTGCGAAATAATTTTATAAGACTATTGCAAAATGTAGATAAATGATGTATAATAGTGAATAGTATTAAAATCGGGTATTTTGGCTTCCGCCGCCCGAAAAAAGGAGGAACAACATTGGCTAAATCAAAAGCCTCTGCCGCTAAGCCGAAGAAAAACAGCTTCAGCACAGCGCAGAGAAAAAAAACGGTTGGGAATGTAAAACCCCAACGCACCGCCGCAGATGTGATAGCCGAGAAAAGAGGAAACAAGTACAAGCCGCTGTATTACCTTGCAGCGTTCTTTATTCCGTTTTTTCTTACGCTTATCGCGTACATCAACTTTGATGTTTATCCGTTCGGCGATCGCTCCGTGCTTACGCTCGACCTGAACGGTCAGTACATCTACTACTTTGAGGCACTCAGAAAGGCTTTCTGGGGCGACGGAAGTGTATTCTATAGCTGGAGCCGAAACCTCTCGGGCGGATTTATGGGTATTATCGGCTACTACCTCGCAAGCCCGTTCACGCTTATTGTAATGCTCCTGCCGAGAAAGATGATCCTCGAAAGCATTATGATAATGCAGATGTGCAAGGTCGGAGCCGCAGGTCTGACTTTCTGCATTTATGCGCAGAAGTCCAAGGGACTCAAGCCCCTCCAGTCGCTGCTGTTTTCAAATATGTACGCTATGATGGCTTACATAGTTATCCAGCTCATCGACCCGATGTGGATAGACGGCCCTATATTCCTGCCGCTTATCATTCTCGGCGTCGAGTATCTCATTGACGACGGCAGAAAGATAAACTACATTATCCCCACAGCGCTCATGTTCATTGCAAACTTCTATATCGGATTCATGATCGCTATTTTCGTGGCGCTTTACTTTATCTACTATCTTTTCTTCGGAAAGACGAAAAAGTACAAGGACGCGGCTGAATACGCAAAAACTATCGGTGTAATGGTCGGTTCTACGGTAGTTGTCATGATGTGCAGCATTATCATGATACTGCCGGTGTACAACGCTCTTGCACTCGGTAAGTTTGACTTCTCCGTACCGGACTACAGCTTTAAAACAATGTTCAACCCCATTGAGCTTGTGGCTTGTATGCTCCCGAACCAGTACTACTCGGTAAACGTTGATACAGGTACGGGATTCTACGGCAGACCCGAGATCTACTGCGGAGTTCTGACATTCATGCTGCTGCCGATGTACGCATTCAACAAGAAGATCAAGGCTAACAGAAAGATAGGTCACGGACTTCTCCTGTTCGTGCTCCTGTTCAGTATGTACATCAAGCCTATCAATATGCTCTGGCACGGCGGTCAGGATCCTAACTGGCTCCCTTACAGATATTCCTTCATTCTCTCGTTTATCATGGTTTCCATGGCGGCGGAGGTATTCTCAAAGCTTGACGGCTATGAGAGCGAAACTGAGGCAAAGAAGTCGATCCTTCCGCTCAGTATCTCAGCGGGGATCGTTGCTGTTCTGACCCTTACGTTCACCATGGTGATGAACTACTACAAGAACTACAAGGAAAAGAACGGCATTACGGGATATTCTATTGACGGCAGCGGATTTTTCGCTTATAACGAAAGCAAGTACAAGTACGTTGCCACAACTCCCTATACCGATACAATGGATTACGGAAGCGACAAATGGGACGAGCTTTGGCTCGGCACTATCGCATTCGGTATCGTGCTCCTCATTGCGTATTTTGCGCTTACATATTTCTACACAAGCACCAAAAAGCAGACTCACAAGAGGATCGCGACTGTCTGCATGGCTGCACTCATAGCTTTTGAGGGCGGCTACAACTGCTACGACTCGTTCCGTAAGATCTACAAGGAAGTAGGCAACTCCGACAAGAAGTCCTACACAGAGATAATCAGCGCTCCTGACGTAGTTCAGCAGCTCAAGGACTACGATGACGGTTTCTACCGTGCTGAAAAGACCTACAGCAGAATGGTAAACGATAACCTTGCTTACGGACTCAAGGGCATTTCGCACTCAAGCTCAGTCATGAATGCGCGTGCTATCAAGTTCATCGAGGCTATGGGTTACTTTACACAGAGTTTCGAGTCAAAATACGAGGGCTGCAACCCCATTTCAGACTCGCTGCTCGGAATCAAGTATGTTCTCGATGATCCGACCAGAAATTCATCATCATCGAATATGCTCGATTCTTCGTACCAGAAGGTTTTCTCGACAACCTACACAAGGGACAATGACGTTACTTCAAACGTTGACGTTTACGAGAATCCGAACGCACTCAGTATCGGCTACATGGCTGATGACGATATCACGATACTTACAGGACTCGGCAACGATAATCCTTTCAACAGCCTGAACAACTTCCTCAGCTCGATGACTGGCAATACCGCTGATTATTCAACAGTACCGATAGTGCCTAAGCAGTACTATGTTCCGTTTGACTATCAGGTATCCTATGACGAGTCAAAGGTTTATCTCCACGATTATACCAACACAACAGGCACTGTTCACGACTGCTACGAGGCATTTGCCGGAGTTGATGACGCAGTTGTAAACGTTCATGTAACAGTTCCCAAGGACGGCGATATCTATATGCACCTCGGCTCAGAGATGAGAAGGGCGTGCAACGTATGGGTGTCTTCCGAGAAGGACGAGAACGGCGAGTTCATCAACCACAAGGGTTACGGCACATACTTCAACACCAACTCATCGCCTATCGTAAGAATGGGCCCGTTTGAGGCAGGTACTGAAGTCGAGATAAGATTTACTATCCAGCCCGCGAACGGCAGCACCTACACGGGAAGCAACGAGTACCTCATGGTAAGAAAAGAGAGCGGATTCAATTTCTACTATCTTGATGAAGAAGCTTTCACAGAGGACATCAACAAGCTCAAGCAGAATGAGTGGGTCCTCGATACAGAGAAGTCCAACGACCGTTACCTTGTGGGCGATGTAGACGCTCAGGAGGGTCAGATACTCATGACGAGCATTCCCTACGAGCCGGGCTGGAAGGTTCAGGTGGACGGCAAGACTGTTGACAGCCTTGTAGTAAATCAGAAGAATGCCGACGGCACAACAACTCTCAGTAATGCTGAGGGCGATACCGGCGAGATAATCGTGCTCAATGCGCTTATCGGAATAAAGCTCCCCGCAGGTCATCACACAGTTTCAATGAAGTATACTCCTCCCGGATTCAATGCAGGCGTATTTACTCTGATCCTCGGCATTGCGGTGATCGTGCTGCTCTACATATATGATTCAAAGCACAACAAGATCCTTATCGAAAGACGCAGGGACAGAGAGCTTATAAAGAAGGCTAAGGACGATCCGGAGGCTGTCAAGGCTGAGATCGAGGCTGCTGAAAAGGCTAAGAAAGACGTGAAGATTATCAAGTCCAAGGGCGAGGTCGCGAGGAAGATCCCGGACGAGCCTGAGAAAAAGGACGAGGGATCCGAAAAGCCTAAGTCTGAGGACGAAAAAGCAAACGAGCTTGCCCAGAAGGCTGAGGAGAACATAAAGGCTCTTGAAAAAGAGGCTGCGGCAGAACAGGATAAGGAGGCGGAAGTTTCCGAGGAGGAGACTGCTCCGAAGAATGAGAAAACTCCTGAACCGCAGAATGCTCCTAAGCAGAAGAACGGCGGCAAAAAGAAAAAGAAGAAGTGATTTCTGAGCAGGACGGTTGACCGTCCTGCTTTTTTGTTATAGTTTTCATAAGGGAACGCTTTGAGGTTATATGCGGGACTTTGCCCCAAACCCCACCAAAGGCTCTGCCTTTAGGATCCCGTTATTATTAGGATCTTTTTGCTTTTTGTGCAAAATAACCATTACATTTTATTGGGGAATATGTTATAATTATAGTAATATAACAAAGAGGAGGGGCTGTATATGTTTAAGGTCAATGATGTCGTGATGTATGCTTCGTATGGAGTTTGTGAGATCGCGGCTATAGAGGAGAAGGATTTCAGCGGAGAAAATGTCGAATACTACATTCTGCGCCCGATCAGTGACAGCAGGAATACGTTTTATGTTCCGACAAATAAGGAGGCTCTCACTCAGCAGATGCGCAGAGTTTATACCAAAAGCGAGGTGGAGGAGCTGATAAAGGCGATACCCGATGCCAAGCTTATCAATATCGACGACGATTCGCAGAGAAAGGAAAAATTCCGCGAGATCATCAGCGGCGGCGACCGCGAGGAGCTTATAAGGCTCATCAAGACCCTGTTCAGCCGCAGACAGGAGCTTGCACAGCGCAACAAGCGGCTTCGCGCGGCAGATGAGAAGTTCCTGAATGACGCGGAGAATATGCTCCATGACGAATTTGCCTACGCGCTGGGAATAAAAAAGGACGAGGTAATTTCCTACATAAGGTCGCATACGCAGGTGTGATAACTGCGCGGACAAGCAGTGATTTTTCAAGATAAAGGTAAGGCAGAGCCGTGACGGTTCTGCCTTATTTTTGTAAAAATGAAATTCTTATTTACATGATCTGCTTAAACGGCGGATTATATTAAAAATAAAATAGACAATATTGCTAAAAGGTCGGGGCGAAATTCTACACGCGGATTTTGGCAAACTGCACAAATCACATTGACTTGATTCTACAAATATGATAAAATATAAATATCAATAACATCAGGGCTATCTGCACTATAAACCCTGATATCGCAGAGGCGCTTATTGCGCCGAATGTCAATAGTAACTGGGAGGGTATTACTATGTTTAATCTTTCAAAAACGCTCAAGCGTATCGTGAGCGTTTCGGCTGCTGCTGTATGCCTTATCACGGGCGTGCACTTCACTCCTGATTCGGAGAAAGTCACAGCAGATGCTGCAAGCGGCATGAACGCTTTCGAGATCACTCAGGACATGAAGATAGGCTGGAATCTCGGAAATTCGCTTGACGCTACAGGCGGCTACGGCTACACAGGTCTCAAAACCGAAACCTCGTGGGGCAATCCGAAAACCACAAAGGTCATGATAGACACGGTAAAGGCTAAGGGCTTTAACACCGTCAGGATCCCCACAACATGGTATCCGCATCTTGATGTCAACAACAATATCGACAGCGAGTGGATGGCAAGAGTTCACGAGATAGTCGATTATGCTGTAAGCAACGATATGTATGTTATTCTCAACGTTCACCACGAGGAGTGGGTAAACGTGGATCAGTTCACCGACGCGACCTACGCAGAGGCTGAAAAGAAGCTTTCGGCTATATGGCAGCAGGTTTCCGATGAATTTGCAGACTATGACCAGCACCTCGTTTTTGAGGGCATGAACGAGCCGCGTCAGCTCAACAATTCCAACGTTCAGCAGTGGGGCAACGGCAGCGGCGACAACGGCTACACATGGAACTACATCAACAAGCTCAACAACGTATTTATAAATACTGTAAGAGGTCAGGGCTCGGCTGAGAACAAGGAGCGTCTCCTCATGATCCCCGGCTACTGCGCTTCATCTGACCTTACGGCTGTAAGAAACATCTCTGTTCCCGAAAATTCGGGCAATATCGCGCTTTCCGTACACGCATATGCGCCCTACTACTTCACAATGGCAACAGATGACAAGGCAAACCACAACTATCCCGGCAAGAGCGGCTGGGGCGAGGACTATTCCTACGCGCTCAATACGCTTTTCAGCGGTCTCAAGCAGATCTCTGACGAGAAGAACACTCCCATTGTTATCGGCGAGTTCAGCTCATCAAATTTTGACAACACCGATTCGCGCGTTGCATGGGCTAAGGACTACATTACTCTCGCCAAAAAGGCAGGATTCCCCTGTATGCTTTGGGATAACAACGTAGAAATAGAAACTAATCCCACAGGCGAGGCTCACGGATATCTCAACAGAACAGCAGGCGGTACAACATGGTACAGCGAATCCGAAAAAGTCGTTGATATGCTTATCAGTACAGTCAACGATCCCACGATCCTCTGGGCAGGCAAGGAAAATGTCGTAAAGACCACAACCTCAACAACAACTGTAACTACTTCCGTGACCGAGACCTCTGCCACATCGGTAACGACAACAACTGTTACTTCATCTTCAACTCAGACGACCGTTACCACACAGGCAGGCGGCAGCAAGGTGGTCGAGGCTGAACTCACAAGGCTCGATAACGGCGTTTCGTTCAAGCTTAACGGCGCTGACGCGGTTGAAGTCACTATTTCCGCAAATTCAAACGGCGGCGGCAACGGAGCTTTCGACTGCAACGACCTTTCGGGCGAGTACAACCAGTTCGGCGCGTTTACCTTTGACATGAACAGCGGAACTTACACATTCAGACAGAGCATGGAGGGCATTGAGGCACAGAACGATACTGTTTCTGTTCACATCTGGTGGAACAACAATGACGCAGTTATCACAAAGGTCA
Organism: uncultured Ruminococcus sp.; assembly: GCA_900540005.1. Lineage (GTDB taxonomy): Bacteria > Bacillota > Clostridia > Oscillospirales > Ruminococcaceae > Ruminococcus > Ruminococcus hominiciens. The sequence goes on along the minus strand of UQEM01000003.1, from coordinate 12,144 downwards.
ACCTCATCTACAACGATCCGCAGACAACAGATTCAACCACGACCACGGTATCTACAACAGGAAGTAATGAGTATGTATTCAAGGACGTTGCAGTATACCCCACAAAGTCGGTGTATTCAACAGGCGAAAACCTCGATATGAGCGGAGTTTGCGTAAACTACTATATATATTACAACGATTTATGGACTGACGACCCTGTTGTAAGTGATCCTGAAAATCCCGCAAAGCTTACACTTTCTCCCGAGCAGGCAGCTATTACAGATGAAAACGGTACAGTATATTCGGGCGATAAGCTTGCAGAGCTTCCCGAGGGCAAATACACGGTAAGCGTTGACCTTGATTATGATGCCTCAGACAGAGAACCCTATGGCATTATCAAGGGCGTTAAGTTCTCGTATGAAATAGTTGTGAGCAATTCTTCGGACGAAACTCTCTACGGAGACGCAAACTGTGACGGCAAGGTAGACCTTTCTGACGCTGTTATGATCCTTCAGAGCATTTCAAACCCCGATAAGTACGGCATAAACGGCTATGACGAAACACATATCACACTTCAGGGTATGAAAAACGGCGACTGTGCAGGCAACGGCGACGGTCTGACCACTAAGGACGCACTTGCGGTGCAGATGTTTATCACTAAAATTGTGACTTCTCTGCCCATAGAATAAAGTAAGATCAAAAAAGGAGACCTTTATGGTCTCCTTTTGTCATTACTGTTCTATTGTAACAATTGTGCCTGCAAGGGAATCACTGTCTTTTCCGAGTACAAAGCTTTGCAGGAGTACAAGGTCGGCAACGTTTATACTTCCGTCGCCGTTTATATCCTTGGCAGTACGCTGCTCAAGGCTTGACATTGCTCCGGTGAGCGTGACTGTATACCTCAGCTTTGAAATATCGAGCGCGTTTATTTTTCCGTCAAAGTTAACGTCGCCTACGAGAATATCCTTTTTATTCGTGTTCAGGTTTTCCTTTTCCGTATAGACTTCGCTCGGAGCTGCCGCTTCTGCGCTGTAGAATCGGGCAAAGTCAATCGAGCCGTCAAAGTTACCGCAGAGTGAACCGACAACGCTTTCGCTGTTTGCCGCCGCTGAATCAGCGATATCCTGCGGATCTATCGTAATTGTTCCCGTAGCGGAGCTGTCGTTTACAAAGACTGTTCCGTTGTCGCCGTTAAGAATGATCCTCACCTTTGCCCACTCGCCGGGGGTAACGGATCGCGGAACGGTAATGCTTTCAAGCTTGTCATCAGCCTTGAACGACGCTGTCAGGTCGCCGTTTTTGATCGTGAGGCTGAGGTAGTTACTGTCGCTGCCGACTTTCATGACGGTCTGCTCTGAACCCGAAGTGTCTCTGCTGATGATTCCGAGCTGTATCTCGGTATCCTTTGTGTAGAGGACTCCCTTGTCGATGATCACGGAACTGTTCTGTGAGGTGGGATTTGACGTGATAACGCCCTTTGCGGAAGTTCTCTCAGCCTCCCACTCTGCACCGAGTGACGTGCTGTAAGTGGTGTTGTATCTGTCGGTGAAGCATTTGCCGTCCATGTTGTCAAAGTCGTATGCGTACATCAACTTATCCTCGGAAGGACGGCTGTTGGCATAGCTCTGGGCACAAGTCCAGCCGCAGGAAACTCCCTTGGTGAAACTGATGTTGTTATCGGTGTAGAGGTCGCCGTCACCGACACCGTTTGCGGAAAGGCTCGAATCCGCCATGATATATGCACAGCCCTTTGCGATAGAATTATCGCGCATTGTGGTGTTTCCGTAAACGCAGGCGCTCTCGATAACCTTTGCATTGCCGCTGATATTGGCTCTGCCCATTACGCCTGCATAGTCGTCAACGCGGGCATTTCCCGAGACAACGGCATTTTCAGCAACTATTGCATAGCCCGATATTACTGCGCTATCCGAGACTCTGGCGCTGCCCTCGACAACCGCGTGGTCGAGTATCTTTACATTGCCGCTTACGGTCGCGCTGCCCTTAACTATCGCATTCGGAGCAACATAAACGCTCGAATCAACGTTTGCTGTGCTTGCAACAAGTCCGCCGCCGTTGGGGTGTCTGTTGTATTCAGCCTGTTCCCACCAGTTTGAGCTTGTGGTAGAAACTGTGCGCTGGGCGACAGAGACATTTTCGCTGAGAGTCACTGCATACGGATAGCGCTCTTTGCTAGAAAAAGGCACATTGCTCTCGGAAAATGTTGAATTATCGTCATAAATCCCGGGCAGACCGTATTTCGTAACCGTATCGAGGTCGGGGGTGGCGATCACCGCAAAGTAAACCTTGCCGCCGCTGTAGGGGACGCTTACCTTTTCGCCGCTTTTGAAAAGGCGCGAGTAGGTACAGCTTCCGTCATCAGCCTGCTGAACGATGCAGGCGCGCCAGTCTGCACCCTTTCTGTCGGTCAGACCTTCAAGTTCCGCGGTGATGTCTCCGCCGCTCACTTCAAGCGGAACTATGTTCATTCCCGCAAACTGCGGCGCGCGCTCGGTCGGGACGGTGTAGCAGTTTACATTTTTATCGGAAGATGTCGGTTCGAGCATGGTGTAGATCTGCTGCCAGTTCCAGTCGCCGTTTGCGAGAAGCTCGTTGAGGCGGGCGCGGTAGGAATCTCCCTTTTTGAAGTCGAGTCCTGCCATGTGAGCCGCAAAATAGCCGAGGGTGTCTTTAATGTCAGCGTCCGCGAGGCGATCCACCTGATCGAACGGGAACTCGTCAACTTTGCCCTTCTGGAGCATTGTTTTGACAAAGTCGCTGCCGTAACCGGGGAGATCTTCGGGGTTCTCGGTGAGATACTGAAGAAAAGGCCAAGCCGCGTAGTAGTCTCTGCCGCTCGGGAATGTGAAGCAGAGATTCCTCATATAGGTCTCGAAAAAGTCTGTGCCGTGGCCTGTTTCATCGGTGGAGTAGTCACTGTAGAGATACTGTTCCCTGTACCAGTTGCCGAGAGCCTCCCACCACGCGTATGAGTATTTGTTGCTGTTCCAGCCGAGCTGGTGTGCCGTCATGACATGACCGAACTCGTGTGGGAGCACCCATGAGGGCGGATTATACTGCATAGAGTCTACACAGCAGAACATATACGCATATCCACCGCTGTCGTAGGACATATACGCCCAGTCGTCCGCCATTCCGCTCAGACCCGTACCCGAAATGTAGATATTGGTCTTGTACTGTTTTCCGTCGCGGAGACTGAGATTAGTGGACTGAGAGGGCGGCTCCATACCGAGGTCGTTCATGTAGACGTTCCAGACGTTTTCGAGGTTCTGCGCATTGCCCTGAAGAAATTCGGTTGTGACCTTTGCGGAGTCTCCGCTGTTTCCCCAGATGAACTGGAAATGCTCGGACTCGTAGTAGTTGTAGCCGCTGCCGTAATTGTAGAACGGGTCGCGAACCGAATACTGATCGGCGGCGTCCGAAAAGAAGCTGAAATCAGCTATCGGGACGAGTGCGAGCGATACAGCCGCCGCCGAAACGACTGATACCGCTCTTTTGAATGTTTTTTTCATAATTTTCCTCCAAACGGCGGTATGCCTGTTACCGCCTGTAATATAAGAACATCTTAACACTTTATTGATAAAATGTCAACACAATTTATACATTTTGCGGCGCAGATATTGCCGAAAAGGGGAGTATAAATAAAAAAGACCCGCAGCGTTCCTTTTCAACATTGTTGAAAACACGGAACAGCGAGTCCTGAATAATTATTGTTAAATTCGCAGTTACTTGCGGCGCGAACCGTTTTTGCGGTCGGTACTGCGCTTGAGGTCGCAGATACGCTCCTCGCTTGTCTGCTTGAAGTGTGACATCATATCCTCAAAGTTCATTTCCGAAACAGGAGTGCGCTTTTTCGGTTCCCACACATTCGGACGGGGACGATTATTGTTGTGACCGCCCTCGGGTCTGCGCTTTCTCGGTGCGGAACTGCCGTCGGAATCAACCTTTTTAATGGAAAGGCTGACCTTTCCGGCTTCATTGATACCGATGACCTTTACCTTTACTTCCTGATTCTCGGTGAGGTGGTCGTGAATGTCGTTTACATAGGTGTTTGAGACCTCAGAAATATGTACCATTCCCGTACCGCCGCCGTCGATATCGACAAACGCGCCGTACTGAGTGATTCCCTTTACCTTACCTGTGTAAATCTTACCAATTTCCAACTGCATATCTTTAAATAGCTCCTTATTAAAAATAGGGGGTTAGTCCCTTGTTGTGTCATAAAATCTACGTTCATCGGGATAAGCATAGCCTCTTTCAAAGGCCACCTCTTCCAGGTATGCAGACATATCGTCACTTTCGAGGATCCGCTCAAGATCGGAGTTTTCCATTACGATCTCATCGATCTCGGACTGTGTCTTGACCATTTCTTCTTTTTTCTGAGCGCAGTCTCTTTCAGTAAAAGCGATGAGAACTACGCAGCCGACAAGAACGGCGACAGAAGTGATTCGCACAAGACTGCGGCTAAACAATCCTTTTTCCGGCTTTTTCTTCTTTTTTGCCAAGTTTCTCCACGCTCTTTCTCTTTTTATTTTCTATTTTATTATACAACAAATGCGGCTTGTTTAGCAAGGGAATTTTTGCAATTTTTACCGACTTTGCCAAAACTTTGGAACTTCCCACAAATTTATCCGCGGCTTTTTTACATAAAAATGCAAATATTTTATTGACAGGATAAAAGACGAACGAGAGCATTTTTCCGATAAGCCTGAGCAGCTTTCGCAGGGTGCGGATAACAACGCTCCCGACGGTGATAATGTATATCGCGAATCCGAGAAGATTGCCGATAATGAAGTAGACCCTTAGCTCTCCGCGTGCGGCTGCGGCGGTAAAAGCCGAGAGGAAAATGCAGTAGCCGATGAAGAAAACGATATCCTCAGCCATTACAAGGACAAAGTTGTGGGGAACTATCAGCCTTAATGCGCGGAAAACATCATAGCAGACTCCGAGTGCCGCTCCGAAAAGGCATGAAAGTCCGAACAGGATAAGCTCCTCGTGAACCGTAAAGAAGGTCTCGGGGACATTCATCTGAAAAGCCTCCCGAGCGCGGAGATCGGGCCTTTTCTGTCCTTGTCGCCATAGACGATCGCCCAGATGTCGCCGGTAATTGTCATATCGCCGCTCTCGACACTCATGGCGTCAATGTGAAGCTCACGCCCCTGTATCGTCAGCTCTCCGAGCTGAGTGTAGAGACAGACAGCGCGCTCGTCAAAGCTGTCAACGTCCGTAACTCCCGAAATACTGAGACTTTTTCGATTTTCAAGAATGAGATTGTGATTCTGTTTTGCTGTTTTATCCTGCATGATAATGTACCTCCGCTTTTTCCAATGTCATACGGCATAGCCGTACCTGAAATGCCTATACAACAGTATATTCAGCGTATCTTTAGTTTATGCAGGCGGAATATTGCAGGGGCAACAGCAAAAGGGCTGCCCATACGGGAACAGCCCTTTATCGTTGATATTGCAGACAGCGGATCAATATGCCTTGCCCCAGTAGACCATGTGCTTTGCAGGCTTTCCGCAGCAAACACACACATCTGAGAGGTGCTCCTGCTCAAAGGGGATACATCTTGAGCCGACACCTGTCTTAGCCTTTACCTCGTCCTCGCAGGCTTCCTCGCCGCACCACATTGCCTTGATGAAACCGTCACCCTTTTCCAGAGCCTTGTTGATCTCATCGAGTGTTGTGCAGGCATAGGTCCTGTTTGCACGGTTCTCAGCAGCCTTGGCGAACATTCCCTCGGGAATATCCTTGTCAAGGAGCGCGTGGAGTTTCTGCACGAGTGTGTCAAAGTCGTTTTCGAGAGAAACAGTCTGCTTTTCACCGCTGTATCTTACCGCAGCAATGCAGTGACCCTCCTCGATATCGCGCGGGCCGATCTCGATACGAACCGGAACGCCCTTCATCTCGTACTCGGAGAACTTCCAGCCGGGCGAGTTTTCGCTGTCGTCAAGCTTGACTCTTATGCCGCTTGCCTTGAGCTTTTCAAGGATCTCGTTAGCCTTGTCGAGAACGCCCTCCTTGTGCTGAGCAATGGGAACGATAACGACCTGTATGGGAGCTACAGCAGGCGGAAGAACGAGTCCGCTGTTGTCGCCGTGAGTCATGATAACTGCGCCGATGAGACGGGTCGTAACGCCCCAGCTTGTCTGGTGGGGGTAAACGCGCTTGTTTTCCTTATCTGTGTACTGAATGTCGAAAGCCTTTGCGAAACCGTCACCGAAGTAGTGCGATGTTCCTGCCTGAAGTGCCTTGCCGTCGTGCATGAGAGCCTCGATAGCGTATGTGGATTCAGCTCCGGCGAACTTGTCGCTCTCGGTCTTTTTGCCCTTTACAACGGGCATAGCGAGGGACTTCTCGCAGAAGTCGGCGTAGACATTGAGCATACGCTCGGTCTCCTCAATTGCCTCCTGAGCAGTTGCGTGGATAGTGTGACCTTCCTGCCAGAGGAACTCTCTTGAGCGGAGGAAAGGACGAGTGGTCTTTTCCCAGCGCACAACGCTTACCCACTGATTATAGAGCTTGGGGAGATCGCGGTATGAGTGAATGATGTTGGAGTAATGCTCGCAGAAAAGCGTCTCTGAAGTAGGACGAACGCAAAGTCTGTCCTCAAGCTTTTCGTTGCCGCCGTAAGTTACCCATGCGACCTCGGGAGCAAAACCCTCAACGTGGTCTTTTTCCTTCTGGAGCAGGCTCTCGGGAATGAACATAGGCATACATACATTCTCGTGACCTGTTTCCTTGAACATATTGTCGAGAATTCTCTGAATATTCTCCCATATAGCGTAGCCGTAAGGACGGATCACCATGCAGCCCTTTACGCTTGTATATTCGATGAGCTCGGCCTTTTTGCATATATCAGTATACCACTGGGCAAAATCCTCGTCCATCGAGGTTATTTCTGAAACCAGCTTTTTATCCTTAGCCATTGTTAAACCTCTTTCTGTATAAATTGCATATATATGCTTATTTTACCATAAAGATATACTAAAGTCAAGCAGCACACGCAAAATAGGGGAAATCGCACGCTTTAAGTAAATCAGTTATCATAAAGTATGCATTTCAGGACAAAAACCTGCGTTTTGTGACAAAGCTATTGACTTTTAAAGTGCGGATCGCTATACTAAAACTTAGAAAGGTGATAAGTTATTCACCAAAAAATAAGGAGGTATTACTATGAAAAAATCATTCAAAAGGATCATTGCTACGGTCATGGCAATATCCACAGCGGCAGTAAGCGGACTGTCTGTTACTGCAAATGCGGCGAACGAGGCAAGCGACGCTGAGCTGACAAAAATTGCTGAACAGGCTGTTATGGAGAATATGGCGGCTATTGCCAAGAGCAGTGAGCCGTTCTATTATCCGGAGTATGACAGCTATGATTCATCGCAGATTGCTCCCACAGAGCACTACTTGGTTGCTCTTCCTGAGAAAAATGTATCTTTACCGAGTTCTTTAGGAGTATATTTGTGTGTAAATACAAATATACTAACAGATAACCCCATTGCTTCAAAATATTACACAGTTTGCCCTGGCTATGAGGGATTAGCAGCAATAGGGACAATCTCAAGTTCAACGGCTACATCTTCAATTAAAAATATTTTTGTGAGACTCAATATTTGGGCTAAACCAACAGGTTATTCACCGCTGTTTACTTACCATCTTGAGGGAGTAGAAAATAATAATGGAGTGCTTAATGAATTGGCTGTGCATAAAATGACAAGTTGGAGTTCAAATGCACCGTCATCAGAGCTTCGTACTAATGATAGTAACATAACACTAAAGAAAAGCGTATATGCATTAGGCGACGTTGACCGCGACGGTGATGTTGACAATGATGATGTTGCTGCAGTTCAGAAGTATGTTGCTAATTTGTGTAAAGGCGCTGTAGGAAGAACTGAGGAGGAGAGTGCCTATGACAAAGCAGTCTTTTTGCTTGCTGCTGATTTCAATCGTGACGGAGATGTCGATATATCCGATGCAGTAGGCATATTACAGTATTACCAGAAAAATAATAAGTAATGGTGGACTATACTGTAATAACTTACGTTGTCGGCATTGCATAAAGGAGGTATTACTATGAAAAAGACCATTGCTTTGATATTTGCACTTTGCTTAGTAGGCGGCGTTTGCCCTGAGCCAATGCGTATCGTTAATACTACTCCGCTTACTGCCAGTGCAGAAGATACAAATTTTGAGGAACTGTATAAAGAGGTATATACGGAAGGAGCCCTGACGTATGGTATTGATAGAGACTATGCAAAAGTAATACAATGCAGTAAAGATGCAAGGGGAGAAATTACGATTCCCGATAATATAAACGGAGTTACTGTTAATATTATTGCTGAAGAAGCTTTTAAGGACTGTACGGGAATTACAGCGGTTACGATTCCTGAATCTGTGTTGAAAGTAAATGAATATGCATTTTCGGGCTGTACCTCTTTAAAAACTGTGAAAAATCGTGCAGACTTGCAGTGGGTCGCTGATTATGCATTTAGCAACTGTAAATCGCTTGAGGGCTTTTTAAATCCCGTGTTTGTACAAGGCGCTAATGTACTCCGTGGGTGTACCTCTCTTAAGAGTCTGGAAATAGCAGATCTGTCAGACACATCGCTTAGCTATAATAATTATATATTTGGGCTTAGATTTGTTGATTGTCCAAATCTTGAAAGTGTTATAATACCTGAAAGCTGTATTCTTATGAATGGGCTTAGATTAGAAAATTGTCCAGCATTAAAAGAGGTAATAATACCACAATATACAGAGATAAGCGATATTATAATTCTTGGGTGTGATAATCTTACAAGAATAAAGTTGCCTTTGATATCAAAAAACATTCTAACTCCAACTGTGCAAATAGCAAATTCTAATGCTTCTGAACTTAATTTTATTAATGATTTAGGACCTACGAATTTAAAGATCATCATTAAGAATATGCCTGAGCTCGAAAAAATAGAAATGAGCGTTGGTGCGGAAAGTTTAGAAATTTCGGGATGTGAAAAGCTGAAAAGTGTTCCGTGCGTTACTAGACCCGGTATATACAATAGTTCTCTTTTAAGTTGTTCCACAGCTATAGATTATGAGACTTGTCCTGCAATTGAGGATCTCTATTGTCCTAAGGCTGTTAGTGAAATTCCTGATATAAGTACTGTTGTGGAAAAGAATATCACTGTTCACATAAGCAAGTCGAATACTGCTCTCAAAAAGTACCTTGAGAGTTATAACGCTAAGATAGCTTATCTCGATGAAGAAACACTTTTAGGCGACGCAAACTGCGACAGCATCGTAAATATCGCAGATGCGGTAGCGATAATGCAGGCTAAATCTAATCCCGATAAGTATCAGCTCTCTGAACAGGGTCTTATAAACGCCGATGTTGACGGCAATGCCGGTGTTACCGTGATGGACGCTCTCGAGATACAGAAGTATGTGGCGAAACTTATAGATAAGTTCGGCGAATGATCCAATAATAAACCCCGCATCGTGTACGGGATACGGCAAATTTTCTTTACATCTGTTATTAATATAGGGTATGGGTTTTCTATATTAAGGCAGCACCGCGTTATCTGCGCGGTGCTGCCTTAAAGTTTTTTCGTATAAATAAAAAACTCGGAAACGGCGATATTACGCTGTTTCCGAGAACGTTGAATGGTGACCCGTACGGGAATTGAAAATCCTCCACCGATTTATCTGATTTTCAGTAAATTTGAAAAAATGCGGAAAATACGGCATTTCAGAGCAAGTTAGAAAAGCTCGCTTACTCTGTTTTATGCCAGCTTTTTGTGATGATAAAGAACAAATAAAGAACAAGAATCACATCACAGCGTATCTTTTCAAATCTATTGTTGATCGGATTTTTTCATTTCAGACTAAAGATAAGCCGAAGGTAAGATAATACAAAAAGTAAAATCATCCTTTCGATACACAGTCATATTGCTAATGGACAAAAATGTCCAAAAGTACAATTCCGCATCACGGATCACAGATTTGTTATCCGTAAATCGGATACGCACTACGGTAACCATTTTTGATTACCGTGAAAAATCATAACAGAGGTAATAATCATGAGCAGATACACAAGTGAACAGACCGCATACAGCTCCCTGAAAAAGAAATACGTTCCGCTGTGGAGACTGGACACCAACATCGTGACCGTCACTCACTTCAACGCCGATACACAGACCGAGGAGAGCAAGACCTACCACACTGACTTCATCAGATATCATCTTCATTATTCTGACAGCCATTGCCCTGATAGACTTCGCAGGCTCGTCAACGAGGGGAAGATTATGCAGTACCTCGATGATATGGAACTGAAAGTCAGTGAAGCTATTTCACGTCAAGTGGAGCTTTGGAAGCAGACCGACAATTGCTATCAGAAAGCTGTCCTCGCTGCCGATGCTGAGAAAATGCTCGGTCTTGAAAATTGCTTCATAAGTATGGCAAGAGAATCGGTGTTTGAGTGTATGGTATACATTTGAGAATCAACGGCTGTGCCTTCGGGTGCAGCCGTTGTTTTATTTGCAGGTCTTTCACTTTTTCTCTTTTAGATGTATTATCAAATCGCCTTCACTAAGTCCAAACTGCTCAATAAGTATATAAATAAATTTTATAATGTAATCAGAAGATAGATTACTTTCTACAAATATGCCAGGAGCTGGGGTTAAAGGTACTCTAATATCTTTTTCTTCTGTAGAAACAAATACTCTTGAAGATTGCATAGGCGACAGTTTAGTCTGAGCTGTTTTTTCAAATACATTAGCATCAAGTTCATAAAGCACTTTAACTATACTGTCAAGGAGAGATTTATAATTTGTTTTTCCTATGTTATATGTTTCATCTAAAAACTCATAGCAGATAGGATCATAGTTCTTAAATTCTAATGTTGTATCACTTGACGATATTTTGGTTACTTTATCTTGATTATTGTTATCATTGGATTCTACATTACTATCGACATTGTATAATATACCTTTTTCAATTATTTGATCAGTTATGTTTTTTAATCGGCTTGTTATTTGAGAAAAGGTATTAAAGGTTGTACCAAATTCTCTAATTACTATTAAACTGTTACTCTTTCGTATATTATCGCTTGCCCATATAAGTCTTAGATTGCCAAGTACATTAAGATACTCATCGTAAAACATATCTTTGGGCATAACATTTGCTTTGCCATCAATAGGACAATCTTTTTTAAAGTCCTGTCCCTCTTTAAGAATAGCCTGTTCGTCATTAATGTAGAAACAATAATCTGTACTCGTTTTGGGTGGATTTTGAGGAATAATATGGTCTATATGAAGGTCTTCGTCTGATGTAAGTTTAAGTAAGCTATATAATTTGCTGTAGTCTATAGAACCATTTTCAAGTAATGATTCAAGATATGATAAAAGAATTCTTACTAATGGTTTTTTTCCATATTTAATTGATGAAATTCGATCTCTTAAGAATGATGTAGTAATAGCATTTTCACGAATCTTCTTGTCATAGATAGTAGACACTTTTGAAAGTTCATTCAAATTAATATCTTCCGTAGTGTTATAATGCTTAATCTGTTTGTATAGTATGTTTTGTACCTCAACAAATGTTGTAATGGTTTTTTTACTTTCACGGGAAGATATACTTTGAAATGTAAATATAAACTTGAATGACTTTTCTGCTATTGTTTCAAATAGATTAATTGGCAAGTTATTATTCTTTCTTAATTGTAGAAGCTTGAAAAACAATGCATTTGTATGTTGATAAACCATAATGTTGTTCATCATAAAAACTGAAAGTATTATTTTGCTATTAGTAAATTCTTCAAGTAAAGACATATCATAGAGCATTCTGAAATAATCAACATTATTGTTAAGATCGTTGATAAACATCATAGAGGTTTCTGATATATTATTTGTTCCATAATATGTTTTTAATTCATTAGCCAATAGACATTTGAAGTTAGTCAAACTTATTGACTGCCTGTAATATCTGATATTTGCACGAATATAGACAGTTATATAATCCATTACCTTATCATTTGTTTTGTTAATGAGGTTCCCCCACTTGTTGAGGTATTCCTCATAGTCATCTTCAGATATATATTGAAAAATATAACTTCTGTCTCTTATACACATCTGACGCTGCCGACGAATAGCCTTGTGTAGA
>UQEM01000002.1 GCA_900540005.1 uncultured Ruminococcus sp. | reverse complement strand
TGCCGAAGTCATATTTCCCGACAGCTTTTTGTCGCTGAAAAACGTTGCCGATTTCATAAAAGTGCGCCTCGACTGCGCTGTCACCATGCGCGACGCCGAGTGCTTTGACCCCTCCCGAAAGCGCACCATGGCGGCGGCTGTTTTCGGTGCGAAAAACGTTGCGGAGCTTGGACTCAGCGAGGACGGAGCGGACTGCGCGGCGGTGTGCGGACTTTTCGACTACATAAACGATACCCAGAAAACCTCGGTGTCGCGCTTTACTTCGCTTGAGATCCTCGGCGGAGACGCTTTCATGGGGCTCGACCTCAATGCAAGACGAAACCTTGAACTTACCGAGACCTTGCGCAATAAGGAGAAAAAAGGCTCGCTTTTGTGGGTACTCGATTCCACCAAGACATCTATGGGCAGGCGAATGCTCAGAAGCTGGATAGAGCAGCCGCTGAAAAGTCCTGCGCGGATAATCGAGCGGCTTGACGCTGTAGAAACGCTCTACAAGAAAAGCGTTGTCCTCTCGGATCTGCGCGATCTTCTCGACCGCGTTTATGACCTTGAACGTCTCATGACAAAGGTGATGTACAAGAGCGCGAATCCACGCGATCTGAAATCGCTTTCGGCTACGGCAATGCAGCTTCCGCTCATAAAGCAGGAACTTGCAAAGCTTGACGGCTCAAAGCTTATCACGCGCTATAACAGCGAGATCTCCGACCTGAGCGAGATAGTTAAGCTGGTCGAGAATGCGATCATGGACGAGCCGCCGATCTCCGCAAAGGACGGCGGAGTTATCAAGGACGGCTTTAACGATGAACTTGACAGACTGCGCCATATCATGGGCAACGGTAAAGAAATGATAGACGAGATAGAGCGCCGTGAAAAGGAAGCTACTGGCATTAAGGGACTGAAGATAGGCTTCAACCGCGTGTTCGGATACTATCTTGAAGTTACGCGCTCGTACTATGACCTTGTTCCCGAAAATTGGATACGTAAGCAGACACTTGCAAATGCCGAGCGCTTTATTACGGAGGAACTGAAAAACGCCGAGAACGAGATACTCGGCGCAAAGGACAAGGCTCTGTCGCTTGAGGCTGATATTTTTGCGGAAGTTCGCGACTTTCTTGCGACAAAGCTTGAACCCGTTCAGCAGACAGCCTCTGCAGTGGCTGCAATAGACGTTCTGTGCTCGTTTGCGGAGGTATCTCTGCGCAACCAGTATGTAAAGCCGGATATCGCGATAGACGGCGCAATTGACATCAAGGCAGGCCGCCACCCCGTTGTTGAACTTATGCTGACTGATGAGATGTTTGTTCCGAACGACATCTATATTGACAATAAGTCAAGCCGTATGTCGATAATCACCGGCCCGAATATGTCGGGTAAATCCACCTATATGCGCCAGACTGCGCTTATTGTTTTAATGGCTCAGACGGGCTGTTTCGTGCCTGCTGATTCTGCGAAGATATCGGTCGTTGACAAGATATTCACTCGTGTGGGAGCGTCCGACGACCTTACAGCAGGTCAGTCCACGTTCATGGTCGAGATGAGCGAGGTCTCGGATATTCTCAGGAACGCAACGCCGAACAGTCTTGTTATTCTTGACGAGGTCGGCAGAGGAACTTCCACCTTTGACGGAGTAAGTATTGCGCGCGCGGTCGCAGAGCACATCTGCACATCAAAGAAACTTGGCTGCAAGACTCTTTTCGCAACGCATTACCATGAGCTTATCGGTCTGGAAAACGAACTTGAGGGCGTGAAAAATTACAGCATTGCCGTTAACAAGCATGGCGGAAATATACGTTTCCTGAGAAAGATAGTCCGCGGCGGAGTTGATGAAAGCTACGGTATCGACGTTGCAAAGCTTGCGGGACTGCCTGCAAAGGTGGTCAGCCGCGCAAGGGAACTCCTTAGCGAAATGGAGCGCGCTCATGCCGAAAACAAGGTCGCTGAGAGCAATGACGGCGGACAGATAAGCTTTGCGGGTGCAAACCGTGAGGCAGCGCTTGATATGCTTGAAAAGACCAACATTGACGAGCTTACGGACAGCGAGTGCCGCGAGCTGCTTAAAGACATGGCAGAGGCTCTGAAATAGAGCCGTTATCTGCGGATAGGAGGAAAAAATGGGAATTCTTACTATAAATCAGGACAACATGATTCGGGAGCTTGACAGTTTCGGCCTTGGCTACAGCTATCCTGTTTATGCAGGAATAAACAACATGAGCAGTTTTTTCAGTTCCTACAGGAGAGTGAAATACGGCTATGCGGCAATAGTCGGAAATGAAGTGCTGATACTGACGGAGGCAGGCATTATCGGAGCGGCTGAACACCACATTTTGCCGAGAATGGGTATCAACAAGCTTACGGTCAGGCGTTCGGCATTACTGCACAATTATGTAATAAAAATCGAGGGGATCTCTGAAGGCAGAAAGTACCGTTTCAGGCTTATGATAGCGCCGAAAGTTTACGGTTCAAATTTACCCGATCAGACTGAGAATTCCGCGGCTCTTGCGGAAACACTCGACAGGTGGATCCGGGAGATGTGATGACTGCTGCGAAAATGCCGCGGAAATGGGCGTGATGAAATGAATTTTTATGCAAAGACAATAGCAGCCGCCTCAGCTTTTATGTTTGCGGCTTCATGCGGAGTTACTGTCTCAAAAACGGACACCGTTCCTGCCGAGATAAACATTTCAATAGGCGAGGAAACAACGGAAGAAACGTTATCATCTGCCGCTGTCACTTCTCAGCCGCCGACCGAACCGCGGCTTTCCGAGGCGGAAATGCTCCTGCAAACACTGAGCCTTCACGAAAAGGTCTGCCAGATGTTCATGGTAACTCCCGAGCAGGTGAACGGCTGCGACACGGTCACTTCTTCTGATGAGACGTACCGGAGCGGCTTGGCGGAGTTTCCCGTCGGCGGGATAGTGCTCTTTGAGAAAAATCTCGAAACGTCGGAGCAGACTTCGCAGCTTCTTGCTGATTCGCAGGATATTTCGCGAGAGTCCTGCGGAGTTGGTCTTTTTACCGCGATAGACGAGGAGGGCGGAACAGTCGCGAGGGCGGCGAACAAGCTCGGAACAACTTCATTTTACGGAATGAGCACTTACGGCGACACCTGTGATACCGAGTCCGCGCGCAGTATCGGCAGGACTATTGGCGCTGATATAGGCGCGCTCGGATTCAACGTGGATTTTGCGCCCGTTGCAGATGTGAACATAAACGGCTTGAATGAACTTGGCAGCCGCATTTTCAGCAGCGACCCCGATGTTGTTTCGCAAATGGTCACGGCTTTTGTCGGCGGGATCCACGAGAGCGGAGTCTGCGCGACCCTGAAGCATTTTCCGGGGCTTGGCGCAGAGGACGGAAACACTCACTATGATCGCAGCGTAACCCTCGACCGCTCGGTTGACGACCTGCGTCAAACGGAGTTCGTTCCGTTTTCGGGAGGAATTGCGGCAGGCGCGGACTTTGTCATGGTCGGTCATCAGAAGATCACGGGAATAGGCGACGACCTGCCTTGCGACCTCTCCTACACAGCCGTGACAGTCCTGCTGCGCGGCGAGCTTGGATTTGAGGGGCTTGCGATAACGGATTCCCAGCAGATGAATACGATATCCGGAGTTTACGGCTCGGGTGATGCGGCGGTAAGAGCGATCAGCGCAGGGATAGATATAGTTCTCATGCCGCAGGATCTGCGCACGGCAGTCGATACTGTTGAGCAGGCTGTGCAGAGCGGGGAACTTCCGCAGTCGAGAATAGACGAAAGCGTGCTGCGGATACTTGAAAAGAAATACGAATTGGGACTTATATAACGGAGGTGCGGCAATGCCTGCATATTTTACTTTGATGATGGAATTCAGCCGATATGAGGTGGATCTCGATACGGTTGAAAAGCTTGACAAGGCATTTGAAATTGTCGGTCTGAAATTCAAATCGGGATTCTGGGGTAAGGCTGAGGACAGGACAAAAGAGGAGATAATCCTGCACAATCAGACGCTCCTTGAGGAAGATTTCATGCTCGGAGCGGCTCAGAACCATGACGAGGGCTATTGGCAGAGCGAGTATGAATACGAGGGATTTTCGTCTGTCAGGGGAATGTTCCTCAACAACGCTCCTGAAAAGGGAGAATTTGAGTATGTGCTGCTGATCCCCGAGGAGGAGGTTCTCGGCGGTGACGGAAAGACGTATCGTGCAGATCCTATTGAGAGACTCGGGGCGCTTGCAGAAAAGCTGTGGGCGATCCCGCAGATACGCTCTATCCAGACGGGCGTTGAGGGGAGCGATGACATGACTCCCGAAAGCGAATACCGCGAGGGCAAGCCAATGCAGACCGATCCCTTTGCGGTTATCTCTGAGAGATATTATCCCGAGCAGGATACAAAACTCTATGATGCCAAGCACATACAGCTTGGCGGAGTTATGATAACTTCCAAAAAGGCAAAGATAGAAGAAACGAACGTATAACGCCGCAGTGCGGACGGAAATGTGAAAGAGGAGAGAAAATGCCGTCGATCAATATTCTTGATAAGGAAACAGCCGAACTCATTGCTGCCGGCGAGGTAATTGAACGCCCCTCATCGGTGATAAAGGAGCTTGTGGAAAACTCAATAGACTCGGTAGCTTCACACATAACCGTTGAGATAAAAAACGGCGGAGCTACCTATATGCGCGTCACAGATGACGGCTGCGGAATGGCTTTTGATGATGTTCCGAAAGCTTTCCTGCGCCACGCTACGAGCAAGATCACCGAAAAGGCAGACCTTGACAATATCCTCACGCTCGGATTCCGCGGAGAGGCTCTGGCTTCTATCGCAGCCGTGTCGAGGGTGGAGCTTATGACGAAGCAGAAGGATGAGACTTACGGAACGCTCTACAATATCGAGGGCAGCTCCGAGACGCTCCATGACAAGGGAGGCTGTCCTGACGGAACTACCATAATTATCCGCGACCTTTTTTACAATGTTCCTGCAAGGCGAAAGTTCATGAAAAAGGACGTCACCGAGGCGAATGCCGTAAGTCAGATATTGCAGAAGATAACCCTCTCTCACCCGAGCGTCTCGTTTAAATTCATTCGCGACAATCGCATGGAGTTTAATTCGAGCGGTGACGGAGAGCTGTTTTCAGCCGTTTATGCAGTATATGGACGCGATTTTGCGCGCGACCTCATTGCCGTGGACTACACCTATGAGGGAATACACATTGGCGGCTATGTCATAAAGCCGCTTTACTCCAAGACAAACCGTGCGTTCCAGAATTTCTTCGTAAACGGCAGATACGTCCGCTCAAAGCTTTGCTCGGCGGCGCTCGAAAACTCCTATGAAAACATGATAATGACGGGAAAATTTCCGGCGTGTGTACTGTTTATAGACCTGCCGCCGAATGACATGGACGTTAACATTCATCCGGCAAAGGCAGAGGTTCGGTTCGTTAACGAGAAAAATGTTTCCGACGCTGTCTATTTCGCTGTAAAGAACGCTTTCATGAATGACGGACTTCTCTACAGCTTTGAGCTGAAACCCAAGACCGACTGGACGAAGCCTGCACCGCAGGAAGAGGAGATCAGGCAGCAGGAGTTCATTTTTACGCCTGTTGACAAAATCGAGGAGACTGAGCGGAAAATGGCGGAAACACCTGCCGCTGACCACGTTCCACAGTGCAGTGCGCCTGCTGCTCCGACCATGGCGGCTCCCAAGCACGTTGATACAAAACTGTTGGCGGATATTGAGGAGGACGAGCGTGAGCAGGAGATCTCAACAATTGAGAACGAGGCTGTTGAAAAAGGCGGCAATTGCGCACAGGAAGTGCCCGCCGCTGAGGCAGATCCGCCCGAAGTGCCTGAGCCGATAGAAGGATTCAGCTACATCAGCAGCCGCTCGTTCGAGAGCGCTCCCGAGCCGAAAAAAGAACCCGAAAAGAAGCTCTCCGAGTGGACGGAAAAGCCGAAAATACGCGTGATAGGCGAGGCGTTCGGACTTTACATAGTAGCCGAACTCGGAGATGACACCTTTGTCATGATAGATAAGCACGCGGCTCACGAGAGGATAATTTTTGAACGCCTTAAAAGCCGCAACTGCCGTCAGTACAGTCAGACTTTGCTTACGGGAGTTAAGGTACTGCTCACGGCGGACGAGTTCGGCGCGCTTGAGGCTAACAGCGAAATGCTCGCGGACATGGGATTCACTTTCGATTTTTCTGAGCGCCCGTGCGTGACGGCGACCGCAGTTCCGACATTCCTGCCCGAGGAGGAAATGGAGAACGTTATCTCTGAGATAGCCGAGAATCTGCGCCTTTACAAACATCAGCCGCAGTCGCGGATACTTGACGATATGCTGCACACGGTAGCCTGCAAGTCCGCAATAAGGGGCAACGACAAGAACTCATTGGCGGAACTACAGTCGCTTGCCGAGCAGGTCTACCTTGACGAGAGGATCAGGCATTGTCCGCACGGCAGACCTGTTATGTTCACGATGAGCAAAAACAACATCGCCCACCAGTTCGGGCGCACATAAGCCGCGGAGGTGGTAAAATGACGAATAAAAAAAAGCCGTTCGTCCTTGCGGTAGCAGGGCCGACGGCATCGGGCAAGACATGGCTCGGAGCAGAACTTGCGAAAATGTACGGCGGAGAGGTCGTTTCCGCCGATTCCATGCAGATATACAAGGGCATGGATATCGCCTCTGCAAAGCCTACTGCCGAGGAAATGCAGGGTATACCGCATCATCTTATCGGATTTCTCGACAGGGGAGTTTCTTTCAGTGCGGCTGATTATGTGAACCTTGCGCACCGCGAAATTGCGGGGATCCTTGACAGGGGAGCGCTTCCGATAATTGTCGGCGGAACGGGACTGTACATGGACAGCCTGCTTGAAAACGTGAGATTTTCCGAGGGCGGAAGTGATGAGGCATACCGTGCAGAACTCTACGAATTTGCCAAGGAAAACGGCAACGAGGCGCTCCATGCGCGGCTTGCGGAGGCAGATCCCGAGGCGGCTGCCGGAATACACCCGAACAACACCGTGAGAGTAGTGCGTGCCCTCGAAGTCCTGCACATAACGGGACGCCGTTTCAGCGAACTGAAAGCGGAGAGCCGTCTCGTGGAGTCACCATATGATCCGCTCATTTTCGGACTTACCTACGAGGACAGGCAGCTCCTCTACGACCGCATAAACCTGAGAGTGGACGACATGGTAAGGCGCGGACTCGTTGACGAGGCTCACGACCTCTGGGAAACCAGCGGCATGAAAACCGCCGCGAATGCTATCGGATACAAGGAGCTTATCCCGTATTTCGAGGGAACTATGACGCTTGACGACTGTATCGACAAAATCAAGCAGGAAACCCGAAGATACGCCAAAAGACAACTGACATGGTTTAGAAAAAACAGCCGCATAGAATGGATTGTTTTGGACAAAATTAATAAAAAATATGAAATTTTAGAAAAATGCCAAAAATGTATAGCAAATCGCGCAGATATGTGATATAATAAGTTGTGTGTATTCATATGCACATCAGAAAATTATAAAGATAGGAGAATGTGTATGAACAAAACAATTAATTTGCAGGATGTTTTTCTTAACCAGTGCAGAAAAGACAGAATAATGGTTACTATCATCCTCACAAACGGCTTTCAGTTCAAGGGTATGGTAAGAGGCTTCGACAGCTATGTTGCGATCTTTGACTGTGACGGAAAACAGCAGCTTGTTTACAAGCACGCTATCTCGACCATAATTCCGGCAAGACCCGTTTCGATACTTGACGCTTCCGAAAAGGCTGAGTAAAATGCCCCGTTTTCCCTTTTTGAAATCCGAGGCAAGCCTGATGGTAAGGCTTCTGCGAAACATTGTGCTTATCCTGCTGCTTGTGATCTTTGTGAGCAGTGTTTCAAATTTCCGCAGCAACGAAAGCGCAACGGTCACAGCGCTTATGGCTCAGGCGAGATTCTCCAAAGAGTACAGAGGCGTTTTTATCAGGGACGAGCAGCCGGTAAAGTACGGCGGCGTTGGAGCACTCAGCTATAATGTCGCGGACGGAGGCAGACTCGGAAGCGGCAGCACCATAGCTACTGTTTATCCCAGTGACGAGCAGATAAGCGTTAACCGCGAGCTTGACAGCCTCAGAAACGACCTTGCAATACTCGAAAAAATACAGAACCCCGGAACTCTTGAATCGGCACAGCCTGCAACTCTCTCAGACAGCATAAGCGAAAGCTACCGCAGCCTTATCTACAGCAGAGATATGAAAAACTATCAGGAAGTTAAGGAAGCGGCTGAGACACTTGTTGTTCAGATGAGTACATATCAGATAATTACCAATGAGGTCGAAAGCTTCGATCAGGAGATAAGCGACATCAAGGCACAGATCGCAAGCCTTGAGGCAAGCTCTCAGCAGCCTGTCGAGGTCATAACGGCTGACCGTTCGGCTTACTTTGTAAGCTACTGCGACGGCTATGAGGAAATGCTTACCCCCGATATCCTGTCCGCTCTTACAGCAGATCAGGTTAATTCCGTGAGCGATACAAAACTCGACGATCCGACTATCGTCGGCAAGCTTGTCAACGGTTACGGCTGGTATCTGGCTGTTGTGGCAGATAACTCGAAAAAGCTGTATGCTATAGGCGATACGCTCAAGCTGAGGTTTGAAGCTTCTGCCGAGCTTTATGACGCCGAGATCACCGATATAAACGATGACGCAGGCGCGGCACAGAGCGTTATAATCCTTTCGTGCGACAGCATAAACTACGACCTCGTTCAGCACAGAGCGGAGGAAGTAGAGCTTGTCAGAGGCGAGTATGAGGGGCTGAAAGTTCCGCGTGAGGCTATACGCTTTGCCGATGTCGAGGAGAAAACAACAGACGAAAGCGGCAGTGAGATCGTGAAAACGGTCAACTATAAGGGCGTTTACATCATGAAGGGCGAGCAGAAAGAGTTCAGAAAGATTGATGTTATCTACGAGGGCGGAGATTACGTTCTCTCGGCTGTTCACACAGGCGACGGCGAGTATCTTGCGCTCTATGATGATATAATGACCGAAGGTGAGTAAAAGTTGGAAAGCAATTACAGCTATGTTGATGAAAATTTGAAGCTCATACGCGAAAACGTGGGCGAGGCTGCCGAGAAATGCGGCAGAAAGGCGGAGGATATCCGCATTATGGCGGTCACCAAGACCGTTGCTCCCGAGATAGTGAATCACGCGATAGAGCTCGGGCTTGATCTCCTCGGAGAAAACCGCGTTCAGGAATATCTCTCGAAAGCGGAGGCTTATTCGCCGGCAGAGATCCATTTCATCGGCGGACTTCAGACAAACAAGGTAAAGTACATTATCGAGTCGGTGAGCATGATACAGTCCGTGGACAGCCTTAAACTCGGCACGGAGATAGACCGCCTTGCCGCAAAGCACGGCAGGGTGATGGACATTCTGTGCGAGGTGAATATAGGCGGCGAGGAGTCCAAGGGCGGAGTTGCTCCCGATAAGCTCCGCGAGCTCATTGCTCAGCTTGCTCAGCTTAAAAATATACGGATAAAGGGACTCATGACCATTCCGCCTCCTTCGCAGAGCGATATATTCCTCGGCAGGATGCAGGAACTGTACAATGATCTGCGCGATAATAAGATAGAAGGCGCGGATATGCAGGTGCTCTCAATGGGCATGACCCACGATTACGCAGAAGCCGTAAAGTACGGCTCAACACTTGTGAGAATAGGCACGGGGCTTTTTGGCGCAAGGGATTACAGCAGGAAGTAGGAGACCTTACCTGCGGATACCGCAAGCGGTTTTTCGGCAAATTCTGACGGCTGCTGATTTTTCTCTGCCGTCTGCAATTAAAGCACGCAAAACTGCATACTCTATCCTATGAGAACACTATTGGAAAAAATGCAGCCCCATGCAAATATCAGATAAAAGACAAGCCCTTGACGGCGTTCCGCATACGGCGAATGGGCAATAACTATAAAATGCGGAGAATGGAGTAAAAAAATGAAACTTTTTGAAAACATTAAGGAATTTTTCTTCTCTGCTGATGATGACGATCTCGATCAGGATGATGTACCTGTACGTCACGAGCGCAGCTATCAGCCTTCCGACAATGACGAGAGTACTTCAAACGACTCTGGAAACAGCAATGGAAGAAGAAATAAAGTTGTAAATATCCAGACAACAGCACAGCTTCAGGTAGTTCTCGTAAAGCCCTCTGCTTTCACAGACGCTAAGCAGATCGCTGACCACCTTATCGCTAAAAAGACGGTCGTGCTCAACCTTGAGACAGCTTCTCCCGAGAACAAGAGAAGAATAATCGACTTCCTCGTTGGCGTAGCTTACGCAAACGGCGGAAGCCTCAAGCCCGTTGCAAATCTCACCTACATCATCACCCCCTACAATGTAGGCTTTATCGGTGAGGATCTCGTGGGCGAGCTTGAAAACAACGGCGTGTTCATCTGATGAACGAACAGACGGATAAGCTTTTCATTGCGAGACTGGGCGACATGGTAAGTGGCTGTGAGAAGAACGGCTGCCCCGTGTTTTCCAGATTTCTCGATGAACGGCAGTGTGCTCAGTCGGAACTGTGGTGCAGAGCAAATGCAGGCGGACTGATGTACAGGCTGTGGGGAGGATTTCCCGACGCAAGACGGAAAATGCTCGCCGTATATCCGGATTACTGCGAGGAGTACATCCTCGAAGAATTCCCGATGAAGTGCCTTACCTTTACCTACCGCAGAGAGGATGACCTTACGCACAGGGATTTCCTCGGCTCCCTTATGGGGCAGAAGCTGAAACGTGAGGTCGTGGGCGATATTGTTATTGACGAAGGCATTGCGCAGGTCTTTGTCACTGAAACTGCCGCAGGAGCGATACTCGGTTCTGTATCGAAGATCGGCAGGGTCGGCGTGAAGGTATCGGATACGCGTCCGTTTGAGCTGGAAGTAAGGCAGGAATTTCGGGACATGAGCGGGACGGTCGCTTCGCTCAGGCTTGACTGTATTGTCAGTCTCGCCGCAAAGCTCAGCCGTGAAAAGGCGGCTGTGCTCATACGGTCGGAACGGGTCGAGGTCAACCATTTCCCCGTTTCATCGGTTTCGCACGAGCTTTCCGAGGGTGATATCATCTCGGTGAGAGGGTGCGGAAGATTCGTACTGAGGGGTATAGACGGCTCGACCAGAAAAGGCCGTATACACATAAATCTGCAAAAATATATATGAGGTGAATGAGAATGATTACTTCAAAAGATGTTAGAAATAAGAGATTTGAAAAAGCTGCATTCGGCTATAAGCAGGAGGAGATAGACGAATTTCTCTCTCAGCTTGAGGCTGAGCTTGACGAAATGGAAAGAGAGCGCGCAGAAGCAAACAACAAGATCCAGATACTTGCCGACAAGGTAAGAGAATACATGAAGGACGAGGACGCTCTCAAGGACGCACTTCTCGGAGCACAGAGACAGGGTCATCAGGTAATTGACGAGGCTAACGAAAAGGCTAAGAAGATACTCGATGAGGCTAAGGAAAAGGCTGACGCTCTTGAGGACGAAGCTGTTCGCCAGCACGAGATCGCTATGGAAAAGAACAGACAGGAGATCGCCCGCGAAAAGGACGCTCTTGTTCAGGCTCAGCAGCAGGTAGCTGACTTCAAAAAGACTCTTTTTGATATGTATAAGAGCCACCTTGAACTGATCTCATCAATGCCTGAGAACTTTGAGGAGACCGAGGAAGGTCACGAGCCTGAGACAGCCGAGGAGATCGCAGCAGCAGTTGCAGCAGCCGAAGGCGGACAGGACGAGGAATAATCACGGAATAACCAATAAAATACCTTGAAAGGAGGATTCCCCGCAAGTCCGCAGGGAATCATAGAAAAATGGCACAGGATTACAATTCAACCCTTAATTTACCGAAAACAGATTTCCCAATGAGAGGCAATCTGCCTAAGAGAGAGCCTGAGATGCTTCAGAAGTGGGAAGACGAAAGACTCTATTACAAGATGATAGAGAAGAACAAGGGAAAGCCCTCGTATATTCTCCATGACGGCCCTCCCTATGCAAACGGCGAGATCCACCTCGGCACCGCGCTTAATAAGACTCTCAAGGACTTCATTGTCAAGTACAAGAACATGAGCGGATTCTGTGCCCCCTACGTTCCGGGTTGGGATACCCACGGACTTCCGATCGAGCTTAAAGCTATGAAGGCTATCGGTGTTGAGAACGGAGCTATTCCTGCTGTTGACCTCAGAAAGCACTGCCACGACTATGCTATGAAGCACGTTGAGAATCAGATGAAGCAGTTCAAGAGACTCGGTTCTCTCGGCGACTACGACTATCCCTATCTCACGCTCCGTCCGGCTTTCGAGGCAAAGCAGGTCGAGGTGTTCGGCGAAATGGCAAAGCGCGGCTATATGTACAAGGGACTCAAGCCGGTTTACTGGTGCCCTGACTGTAATACAGCTCTTGCCGAGGCTGAGATCGAGTACGAGAACGACCCCTGCCGCTCTATCTATGTAAAGTTCAACGTTACAGACGATAAGGGAATTTTCGCAGGAATGGGTCTTGACCTTTCAAAGGTTTACTTCGTTATCTGGACGACCACAACATGGACTATCCCCGGCAACCTTGCTATCTGTCTCGGCCCTGACTACAACTACACTCTCGTTCATGTCGGCGATGAGTACTATGTAATGGCTGAGGAGCTTGTCCGCACCACTATGGAGACAGCAGGCATTACAGATTACACGACAGGGGGCATTTTCACAGGTGCTGAACTTGAGGGAATTAAGACCAAACACCCGCTTTATGACAGACTGTCACCCATTATCGTAGGCGACCATGTTACTCTTGAAAGCGGTACAGGCTGCGTACATACAGCTCCCGGCTACGGTGTTGAGGACTTTGAGGTATGCAAGAACTACGACGATATCGGAATCATCGTATGCGTTGACGCAAAGGGCAGACAGACTGCCGAGGCAGGCGAGTTCGAGGGCATGGATACTACCGAGGCTAATAAGGCTATTGCCGAAAAGCTCACGGAAGTCGGCGCAATGCTCGCTACACAGAAGATCGTCCACCAGTATCCGCATTGCTGGAGATGTCACCAGCCGATCATCTACAGAGCAACAGAGCAGTGGTTCTGCTCGGTAAAGGGATTCAAGGACGAGGCGATCAAGGCTATCGAGTCAGTCAAGTGGATTCCCGAGTGGGGCGAGGACAGGATCAAGGGCATGGTTCGCGACAGAAGCGACTGGTGCATTTCCCGTCAGAGAACATGGGGCGTTCCGATACCTGTTATCTACTGTAAGGACTGTGGCAAGCCTATCTGCAATGACGAGACTATCAAGGCGATTTCCGATCTTTTCCGCAAGGAAGGTTCAGATGCTTGGTGGACAAGAGAGGTTTCCGAGTTCATTCCTGCTTCTGTGAAGTGCGAGTGCGGCTGCGGCGAATTCACCAAGGAATACGATATCATGGATGTTTGGTTCGACAGCGGTGTTTCCCACACAGCAGTTATGGAGGGAGAAGATTTCCCGAGCCTTACATGGCCTGCTGATCTCTACCTTGAGGGCGCTGACCAGTACAGAGGCTGGTTCCAGTCATCGCTCCTCACATCAGTTGTTTATAAGGGTTCAGCTCCTTACAAGGCTGTCTGCACTCACGGCTGGGTAGTTGACGGCGAGGGCAAGACCATGCACAAGTCGCTTGGCAACGGTATCGACCCGAGCGAGATAACCGAGCAGTACGGTGCGGATATCCTCCGTCTCTGGGTAGCTTCTTCGGACTACCACAGCGATATCAGAATCTCCAAGCCTATCCTCAGCCAGCTTTCTGACGCTTATAAGAAGATCAGAAACACTGCAAGATATATTCTCGGAAATCTTGGCGGATTCAACCCCGATACAGATATGGTTTCCGACAGCGAGCTTACAGAGCTTGACAAGTGGGCTATCATGAAGCTTGATACCCTCATTGACAAGGTAAACGAGGGCTACAACGCATTTGATTTTCATGTAGCATTCCACGCTATCCACAACTTCTGCGTAATTGATATGTCGAATTTCTACCTCGACATCATCAAGGACAGACTCTACTGCGAAAAGAGCGACTCGGTTCTCCGCCGCTCGGCTCAGACCGCTATGTATCGCATTCTCAGCGCAGTTGCAAGACTTGCTGCTCCTATCATTTCCTTCACGACTGAGGAGATATGGCAATTCATGCCGCATACCTCTGCTGATGACAAGGAGAGCGTTTTCCTCAACCAGATGCCTGAAAAGAGCGGAATCGGGTTCAGCGATGAATTCGTTGAAAAGTGGAACTTCATCTACGCTGCGCGCGAGTCCTCGAACAAGGTTCTTGAAGAAGCAAGAAACGCTAAGACTATCGGTAAGTCTCTTGAGGCTAAGATCATCATCAAGAGCAGCGAGGCTGATTACGCACGTTACAGCGAATTTGCTGACAGCCTGACAGATATCCTCATTGTTTCGGCAGTTGAGGTCGAAAAGGCAGACGGCGAGACCGTATTTGAGGTAGCAAAGGCAGACGGCGAAAAGTGCGAGCGCTGCTGGTGCTATTCAAAGTATGTCGGAACAAATGCAAAGCACCCGACTCTCTGCAAGCGCTGTGCTGAAGTAATTGAATTATAATTAGGATAATATTGCCTGCTGTCTTGATGGCGGCAGGCGTATTTGTTGAAAGGATATTGATGTGGCAGTTTTTCTCATTATGATGATCGCGGCTCTCGTAGGAGCTGACCAGGCTGTGAAATACTGGGCGGTAAATTCGCTCCGACCCAAGGGCAGTATTGACTTCATACACTTTGGCGATTTCAAAGTGATAGACCTTACATATCTCGAAAATGACGGCGCTATCTTCGGCAGTATGTCGGGGCAGAAATGGTTTCTGATAGGGTTCACCTCAATAGTGCTCATCGGTTGCGCGGTTCTGCTCGTCAAGGAATTCAAGCGCTCGAAACTGCTTGATATAGCGCTTTCGCTCTTTATTGCCGGCGGAATCGGAAACCTCATCGACCGTATTCGCTTTTCCTATGTTGTGGATATGTTTGAGATAAAGTTGTTCCATTTTGCGATTTTCAACGTTGCGGATATATGCGTCACAGCAGCCTTTGTACTGCTCATCTGCTACGGTATTTTCATAGATCCGAAAATCGAAAAGGCAAAGAAAGCTGCTGCGGCTGAAACCGAAAAAGAGGGTTCGGGCAATGAGTGAAATAATTGAACTTATTGCTGCGAAAGAGGACAGCGGAAGTCGTGCTGACAAGTATATTTCGGATAATATTGCACAGCTAACGCGTTCAGCAGTCCAGACCCTTATTCTACAGGGGAGCGTTCTCGCGGACGGAAAACCTATCGCGAAGAACTGCAAACTCCGAGGCGGTGAAAAGCTGACCGTTGAGATCCCCGACCCGCAGCCGCTCGATGCGCAGCCCGAAAATATTCCGCTTGATATCGTGTATGAAGATGACGATCTGCTCGTGGTCAACAAGCCGAAAGGAATGGTGGTTCACCCGGCTCACGGAAACCACAACGGAACTCTCGTGAACGCGCTGCTGTATCACTGCGGCGGAAGTCTTTCCGGAATCAACGGCGTGATCCGTCCCGGAATCGTCCACAGGATCGATAAAAACACGAGCGGGTTGCTGATAGTTGCGAAAAATGACGCGGCTCACCTCGGACTTGCGGAACAGATAAAGGCGCACAGCTTTACGCGCGAGTACGAAGCGGTCGCGGTCGGATATTTCAAGGAGACTGAGGGAACGATCGACGCGCCGATAGGCAGACACAAGACCGACCGCAAGAAAATGTGCGTAACGACCGAAAATTCGCGGAATGCGGTCACCCACTACTCGGTGATAAAGCAGTATGGCGGCTATGCTCATCTGCGGCTGAGGCTCGAAACGGGACGGACTCACCAGATCCGCGTTCATCTTGCGTATCTCGGACACCCCGTGCTTGGCGATGATGTTTACGGAAAGCCTTATAAGGGCCTTGACGGACAGTGTCTCCATGCGCGAAAAGTAGGTTTTATCCACCCTAAAACGAAAAAATACATGGAGTTTTCGAGCGAGCTGCCCGAGTATTTTCAGGCGGTTCTGAGAAAACTGGAAAAGATGTGAGATTTTGTTTGAAGATATATCAAAAGTAATGCTGCTGAGCGATATGGACGGAACTCTGCTAAACTCAAAAAAGCAGATAACGGCTGTTGACAGAGCAGCGATAGAGCGCTTTACGCGTCTCGGAGGAAGATTCACGGTAGCCACGGGGCGCACGATACAGTCTTTTGAGCAATATCGTGCTATGATCGAGCTGAAATACCCTGTTATCATGTATAACGGAGCGGCTATCCATGATTTTACAAGTGGAAAAACGCTCTATACCTGTCCGCTGCCAAGTGAGGCAAGAGCCATAACGCAGGAAATTCTTGACCTTATGCCTGACGTTGGCGGAGAAGTTCTCAAGGTCGAAGGTACATATGTGTACCGCAACAACGATTATCAGAAACTTCACACGAAACTGTGCAATATAGTTCCGAATTATACCGAGCTTGCTGAAATTCCCGAGGGAGGCTGGCTCAAGGTGCTGTTTGCGATGTCGCCCGAGGACATGGATTACATACAGGTTCTGGTTCGGCAGAAAGGCTATGACACGGTAGATTTCGTGAAGTCGTCGGAGATGTTTTACGAAATGCTCCCCAAGGGAGTCAGCAAAGGCTCGGCGCTGAGCGAGTTCAGAAAGCTGCCCGGCATGGAGGGATTCACATTTGTCTCGATCGGCGACTTTGACAACGATATCGAGATGATAAAGGCTGCCGATCTGGGAGCTTGTCCTGCAAATGCCGAAGAATCGGTGAAAAACGTTGCCAATCTCGTTCTTTCGCATACAAACGAGGACGGAGCTGTCGCAGAGCTGATAGATGATATCATAGCAAGGTGCGGAGCAGTCGGGGAATAAAAGGTTAATGCGGCGAATGCCGTTTATATACACCGTCCTTTCCGCTCGGAAAGGGAAATAACTTTATAACGGAGGTTATCATGGACGAAAAAATCAAAAAGGATCTGCAAAAGATCGCCTGTAAAGTAAGAATGGGCGTAATCGAGGGTACCTACAACGCAAAGTCGGGTCACCCGGGCGGCTCGCTCTCGATAAGCGATACGCTGACATACCTTTACTTCAATAAAATGAACGTTGACGCTTCAAATCCCGAAGATCCCGACAGAGACAGATTTGTGCTCTCAAAGGGTCATACAGCACCTGCACTCTATGCGGTTCTTGCTCAGAAAGGATATTTTGCCGAGGAGGAACTTAAATCGCTCCGCCATATCGGTGCGCTTCTTCAGGGACACCCTTGTATTCACATTCCCGGCGTTGATATGTCAAGCGGTTCGCTCGGACAGGGAATCTCCGCAGCTTGCGGAATGGCTCTTGCAGGAAAGCTTGACGGCAAGTCCTACAAGGTATACACTATCCTCGGCGACGGCGAAATAGAAGAAGGACAGGTCTGGGAGGCAGCAATGTTTGCGGCTCACAAGAAGCTCACCAACCTTGTTGCGATAGTTGATAACAACGGTCTCCAGATAGACGGCCCGATCTCCGAGGTATGCTCTCCCGAGCCTATCACAGATAAGTTTGCAGCATTCGGCTGGCACGTTATAACAATGGACGCTCATGATTTTGACAGCATAGACAGGGCTTTTGAGGCTGCCGAAAAGGTTACTGACAAGCCCGTTGCTATCATTCAGAAGTCCGTAAAGGGCAAAGGCGTTTCATTCATGGAAAATCAGGTCGGCTGGCACGGTACAGCTCCCAACAAGGAGCAGTATGACCTTGCAATGGCAGAGCTCAGCGCGCAGTTAAAGGAATTGGAGGACTAATGATATGGCAGACGTTATTAAAAAGGCTACCAGAGAAAGCTACGGCGAGGCTTTGAGAGACCTTGCCGATGAATACAAGGATCTTGTTGTCCTCGATGCAGACCTTGCTGCTGCTACAAAGACAGCTATTTTCAAGAAGGCTCACCCCGACCGCTTTTTCGACTGCGGCATTGCTGAGGCGAACATGATGGGCGTTGCGGCAGGTCTCGCAGCCTGCGGAAAGATCCCCTTTGCCTCTACATTTGCAATGTTCGCGGCAGGCAGAGCTTTTGAAATTGTCCGCAACTCGATCGGCTATCCTCATCTCAACGTTAAGATCGGCGCAACTCACGCAGGAATTTCCGTTGGCGAGGACGGTGCAACTCACCAGTGCAACGAGGATATCGCGCTTAT
Organism: uncultured Ruminococcus sp.; assembly: GCA_900540005.1. Lineage (GTDB taxonomy): Bacteria > Bacillota > Clostridia > Oscillospirales > Ruminococcaceae > Ruminococcus > Ruminococcus hominiciens. Next base: position 29,564 of record UQEM01000002.1, on the reverse strand, counting down.
GAGAACTATTCCGGGCATGACTATCATCAACCCAGCTGATGACGTTGAGGCAAAGGCTGCTGTAAAGGCTGCTCTTGACTTCAACGGGCCGGTTTATATGCGTTTCGGACGTCTTGCAGTTCCGGTTATCAACGATGCTGCAACATACAAGTTCGAGCTTGGCAAGGGAATCGTTCTCCGTGACGGAAGTGACGTTACGATCGTGGCAACAGGCCTCATGGTAAACGAGGCTCTCCAGTCGGCAGAAGTACTTGCAGCTGAGGGTATTTCCGCAAGAGTAGTAAATATCCACACGATAAAGCCTCTCGATAAGGAGCTTGTCTGCAAGTGCGCAAAGGAGACCGGCGTTATAGTAACTGCTGAGGAGCACAGTATCATCGGCGGTCTTGGCTCAGCCGTTGCGGAAGCAGTAACAGAGTGCTGTCCCGTGCCCGTTATCAAGGTCGGCGTAAACGACGTGTTCGGACACTCAGGCCCTGCGGTTGATCTTCTCAAGGAGTTTGGGCTCTCGGCTGAAAACATTGCAGTTAACGCAAGAAAAGCGGTTTCACTTAAATAAAGACTAAGGGCGCTCTATACAGAGCGCCCATAATATTTGGATTCTAAAGGCAGTGCCTTTGGTGGGGTGTGGGGCAAAGCCCTGCAAATAACTTCAAAGCGCTTTGTCTATATAATAAAACGGCTGCCATTTGGCAGCCGTTTGTTTTACAGGGCATTGGAGGACTTTACAGATAAAATTTTCATTGACTTTATGCAGAAAGTGCCGTCATCGTTCTGAGTCAGACCAAACTCGACCGTTTTTGCAACGCTTTTTTCCATCCATGAGGGAAGTTCGTCAATGTAATCAACGGTAAGAGTGTAGTTGCTGCCGCTTTTGACAATGCTCTTGATTTCGGGGGAATATGTAAAAATGATCGGTCGCAGGCGGACATTGTATGCTCCGTCCGAGTAGTAGAATCTTGATTCAACAGGGCCGACTGTGCAGTGTTCAAAAGTCGGAAGATCCTCGCCAAAAAGCTCAACAGCGTACTTTTCAACATCAACATCGGGAATTGAAACCGTATCGCCGAGCGAACTTTCATACTTTGAGGACTTGCTGTCGTCCATGATGATTGACCAGAGCGTAGCGGTTATCACCTGTTCCGAGGTAAGCTCCTCGGGGGAGTTGAATGACTCGATATCCATGATAACAGCAGGGTATATCATCTGCGTGAAACTGTCCTTTTTAACTTCGCCCGAGGTGAAGCTTTTGAGAAGTCCTGCGCATTTTGTGACGGTCGCAACGATTCCGATAACTGCAAAAATTGAGAAAACCACGCCGAGAACAGTATAAAGTTTCTTTTTGAAATGGCGCTTTTTCGGAGTTTTTACATCGTCCTCAGTTTTTTCGCTGCGCTCGCTGATTATCTCATCGGGGTTTTCATCGAGAATTCCCTCAAGTGCCGAAGTAACGCGGCTTTTGTGCTTTTTAGCAGGTTCTTCGGGAACTTCCGCAGGTGTTTCGGGAGTCTCCTCCTTTTCGACCGCAGGAGCTTCAAGATCAGCGATAGCCGCCGCCGTATTTTCGCGGATATTGTCAAGCAGGCTGTCTACGGAATCGGTGCTGTCATCGTCCTCAGCGGTTTCGTCCAAAATCGGAGGTGTGGCAATTTCGCTCTCGGTTTCCGTGAGATCAGTTGGCGGTTCGCTTTCGTCAGCCGTTTCAAGCCCATTGTTCATGTTACCGAAAAGTTCCTCAGCAAGTTCTGAAACAGGATTTTCTTCTGTGTCGGTTTCGCCATCAGCTTCGGGTTCTTCCTTGTCGGAGGAGAAAATGTTCTTTATCTTGGAGAAAATTCCGCTTTTGTCATCGATTTCCTCGCCGTGAACTTCGTCGGATCCCTCCTCGGCAGTTACTTCATGAGCGGTATTTTCGGCTTCAAGTCGAGCTTTTTCCTCAGCCTCACGGGCAACTCTTTCGGCTTCAAGTCGAGCCTTTTCCTCAGCTTCACGAGCGGATCTCTCGGCTTCAAGTCGTGCCTTCTCCTCAGCCTCACGAGCAACTCTCTCGGCTTCAAGTCGAGCCTTTTCCTCAGCCTCACGGGCAACTCTCTCGGCTTCAAGTCGAGCCTTTTCCTCAGCTTCACGAGCGGCTCTCTCGGCTTCAAGCCGAGCCTTTTCCTCAGTCTCACGGGCGGCTCTATCAGCAGCTTCGCGTTCAAGCCTGTCTTTTTCAAGGTCACGGCGGCGTATCTCCTCATAGTCGGGCAGTTCCGCCGAAATGACGATTTTTTTCTTTTTCTTCGGTACGGGCTTTTCCTCTGCGGCAGGTTCAGCCTTTTCAGCCGCTTTTGCCTCCATTTCGGCAATTTCAGCCGCACTGAAAACCCTTGTGGACTGTGTTGAAGCCTCGGTGTGCATGACTGACGAGACGATAACCGGAACTTCTTCTTCCTCGGGGACTTCCACAGGCTCAGGCTGCTTTGTATCGGTAAGAGCATTCAGCAGGTCATCTACCGACATATCGTCATAGATGCTCTTTCGCTGCTTAGGCTGTGCAGCGGCAGCCTTTGCGCTCTCCGTTTTCGGAGCTTCGCCGCTGTTTTTCAAGCTGTTCAGCATATCGTCAATATCTTTTCTAATAGCCATTACGACCTCCGTATTAGTTAGTTTTTGCGGTTATCTTACCTGACCATTGCCGTTGATAAGGTATTTTACCGTTGTAAGCTCAGCAAGTCCCATAGGGCCTCTTGCGTGGAGTTTCTGTGTGGAAATACCGATTTCCGCGCCGAAACCGAACTCTCCGCCGTCAGTAAATCTTGTTGAAGCATTTACATAAACAGCCGCCGCATCGACCTGTGTCTGGAATTTACGCGCGTTTTCAAGTGAGCTTGTAACTATGCACTCGGAGTGCTTTGTGCTGTATTTTTTTATATGAGCGATAGCTTCGTCAATATCGTCAACGACCTTGACAGCGATAATGTAGTCGTTGAATTCTGTCGCATATTCGGTCTCAGTAGCCTTTTCAACGGAACTGCCAAGAATTGCGATAGTTCTGTCACAGCCGTATATCTTCACGTTGTGGCTCTTGAATCGTTCCGCGATCATTGGCAGAAACTTTTCGGCAACGTCCTTGTGGACAAGTAGGCTTTCGATAGCGTTGCAGACGGAGGGACGCTGAGTTTTGGCATTGTCGGTGATCTCAACAGCCATATCGAGGTCGGCAGAAGCATCAACGTAAACGTGGCAGTTTCCTGCGCCTGTTTCGATAACAGGAACAGTTGCGTTGCGGACAACTGCCTGAATGAGATTTGCACTTCCGCGCGGAATAATAACGTCAACATAGCCGTTAAGGCGCATAAGTTCGTTGGTAGTCTCGCGGTCGGTGTTTTCTACGACCTGAATTATATCAGCAGGCAGACCAGCGGATCCAACAGCCTCACGCATGATCTTGCCGAGGCAGATGTTTGAATTTATCGCTTCTTTGCCGCCTTTGAGGATCACAACGTTGCCCGTTTTGAGACAGAGAGCCGCTGCGTCAACGGTAACGTTCGGGCGAGACTCAAAGATAATACCGATAACTCCGAGCGGAACTCGGGTCTTGATGATCTGCAAACCGTTTGGACGGTTTCCGCCGCCTATTATCTCGCCGATAGGGTCGCCGAGCGCGATTATCTGGTCAACGCCCTTTGCAATGCCCTCGATACGGCTCGCGTCAAGCATGAGTCGATCCTGCTTGGCTTCCGACATACCGTTTTCCTTTGCAGCAGCAATGTCCTTTGCATTTTCGGCGATTATAAGACTGCTGTTTTCGATAAGTGCCTTTGAAATAGCGGCAAGAGCCTTGTTCTTCTGCATGGTCGAAGCCGAGGAAATAAAAGCTTCTGCGGCTTTGGCTCTCTTGCCGAGTTCCTGTGTATAGCTCATGTTTTGCACCTCAATTATTAATGTATTATTTGCGGTCAGCCTTGAAAATAGTACCGATCTCCTTATCCTCAAAGAGGTCGTAGAGCAGATCTGGGTCGTGACCGTTCATTATCACCATGTCGATCCCTGCGCCGCAGGCAATTTTAGCGGCGTTTATCTTGGTGGACATTCCGCCTGTGCCAAGATGAGTTCCTGCACCGCCTGCTGCCTGTTCAATCTCAGGCGTGATCTTGTCAACAACGTATATCGGCTTGGCATTCGGATTGCTCCTCGGGTCGTCATCGTAGAGACAGTCGATATCCGAGAGAATAAGCAGCAGATCCGCACCTGCGAGCGTTGCAACGAGGGCGGAAAGCGAATCGTTCTCGCCGATCTCAAGTTCAAGTTCCTCGATAGCGATAGCGTCATTTTCGTTTATGATAGGGATAACGCCAAGCTGCAAAAGGCTCTCAACGGTGTTGCGGAAGTTCTGACAGTGGCTCTCATTGTCGATTATCATTTTTGTGAGAAGGATCTGCGCAACAGTAACGCTGTACTTCTCAAACATATTGTCGTAGATGTGCATAAGCTCGCACTGACCGATAGCTGCAACAGCCTGTTTCATACGGATATCCGTTGGCTTTTCGCGGAGCCCGAGTTTTCCCGTGCCAAGACCCTGCGCGCCTGACGAGACAATGATAACGTCCTTGCCGGAATTGTGGAGATCTGCAATTGCCTGCACGAGATTTTTCATGCGTCTTATGTTGAGTTTGCCCGTTTTGTGAGCAAGAGTAGATGTGCCGAGCTTTATGACAACTCGCTGTTTTTCGGAAATGTTTCTCATGATCTGACTTCCTTCAGTTTACTTTGTTCTGTGGATTTCCGCCGAGCCACGCTCTTATATTGGCGCAGACAATGTCCACAAGGCGGCTTCTGGTTTCGTATGCTGCCCATGCCGTGTGTGGCGTTATAGTGCAGTTTTTCGCGGTTTTGAGCGGAGTATCGGGCGACATGGGTTCTTTTTCAAGAACATCGAGATAAGCCGCGGCGATCTTTTCGCTGTTGAGTGCCTGTGCAAGGTCAGCCTCGTTTACAACAGGGCCGCGGGAAGTGTTTATCAAAACTGCGGAAGGCTTCATGACCGACAGGATATCGCGGTTCACCAGTCCCTTTGTCTGCGGTGTCAGGGGACAGTGGAACGTGAGAAAGTCAGCCTTTTTGGCAGCCGTGAGAATGTCCGTGACCTCGTAGGGGCAGTTTTTCGGAGCCGTTCTTGTGCTAACGACCACGTTCATTCCGAAAGCGTCGGCAAGGTGAGCGGCTCTCCTGCCGATAGAACCGTAGCCTACTACCGAGAGCGTTTTTCCTGCAAGCTCGGCTGTAGGAATGGGAAAGTATGAGAATGAGGGCGAGCGCTCCCATGCGCCGTCCTTTACAGCCGCGCCGTAATCGCGGATACGGTTGCAGTGATCGAGTATGTAGGCGAAAACCTGCTGTGCAACGGCATTGGTTGAGTATTCACCCGCGTTGCATACAGTTATTCCCTTTTTTGCAGCGTATTCAATGTCAATGTTGTTGAATCCGGTCGCAAAAAGTCCGATATAGCGCATATTCGGGCAGGCATCGATAACTTCTTTGGTTATCATTACCTTATTGCACAGGACGATATCAGCGTCTGCGATATTTGCGGCGGTTTCCTCGGGTGTAGTCATGGGGATAACGCGGACTTCCCCGAATTCCTCAAAGCGTGAGGAGGGAATGTCTCCGCCGATGTTTACTGTGTACCAGTCAAGAACTGCGATCTTCAAGGCTTATTCCTCCGAATCATCGCCGGAAACTTCTTCTGTGCTGTTTTCGTCCTCAGACGATACATCAGCAGTAGTATCGGCTTTATCTTCCTTTTTGGGCTTAAAGACAATAGCCGTTACTGCGGCAGCAATGATAAAGAGCAGCTCGATCGCGCCGATAAGGTAGAAATAGCTCTTGACTTCCGAGAGCCATATCATCAGCGAGAACGGAATGGCGATAGCGAAAATAAGCTGGTACGGTCTCTTTTCGTTCTTGAATCTGTAAGCGAAGAAAATGAACGCGATGCAGGCAAAGACAAGGTGGAATTTGAACGGGAACGGGAAAAGCGAGGTCTGTGTGGCATCGGTCACCTGTGAAAGCATAATGGGTGCGTTGGTGAGATTCATAATAACTCCAATCTGTGAGTACGCGGAAAGCGGGCTCATTTGGCTGATTTAAGCGGCATTCAGCCAAGCCGTATTGTATCGGAGCGCCACGGCGTTCCGAAAATATTCATACATTACATTATACCATACAAAAGCTCTTAAAGTCAAGCAAAAGAACGATAAACAGACAGCTCCTTATTTTATCTTTTCGACAGTGTATCCCATATCTTCGAGCAGATCGTCTACACCGCGGTCGCCTGCAAAGTGCATACTGCCGACCATAAAGAAGTAATTATCGCCGTTTTTGAGGTATTCGGAGGCTTTCTGAGCCATACCCTCGTTGCGGTCATAAAGCATTATATCCATGTAATCCGCGTAGTCATCGAGGAGTTCGTCAGGCAGTTCATCTTCTTCGCTTTCCTCCGCGAGCGCGTCCACATCGCCACTTGCCCATGCATTGTACTGGTCTGCGAATGCCTGTGCAAGGCTCTCCGGATCTGCGGCATCATCAACGGCTTCCGCGAGCATATAGTCGGCAAGCTCATCGGAAAGTCCCGTCAGAGCGTTCGTCTGTGTTTCAAGAGTTTCAATGCTCACTACTTCCTTGCCGTCCTGCTGAGCGAGTGAAATGAACTGCGAGTCGACACCGTCTGCCGACATATTGTCTATGCTCATGAGCGAGTAGGATTCGATGAGCGAGAGCCACATTCCGGGCATATACGCGTCAAATGCGCTTGCCATTGAGGTGAACTGCGACAAAGCATCAGAGGCTTTCTCGTAGGTTTCGGCGGAGATATGGTCTTTTATGGTAGTTCCGTCCATGTATACCATTTGCATGAGGTAGTCCTGATATTGGGTGAAGTCGCTTTGCAGTGAGCTTATATCGTACTCGACCGCCACACCGTCACAGTTGTTGTAAACGTCCATGATGTAGTCGGGGAGCGGGAAGGTGTCCTCGCTTATGATGTGAATAGTTCCCATCATGTAGAGTTCGCTGCCCGAATCCGGATCTGTGACCTTCCATAGCGCAGGCTGTGGAGTTTCCTCGTCAATATAGTCGTTGATGTCTGCGGAGTCCGATCCGGTGGTTTTCTCCTCTGTTGCAGAAGTGACCTCACTTGAAGATTCCTTCACCGATGACTTTGAAGATGGATCTTTATTGTCCTTTTTTCCGCAAGAAGTGCAGACTGATGTAAGCACGAGCGCAGCCGCTGGTACAGCGATAATTTTATTTATTTTCATTGATATTCTCCTTTTCCCTGCTCTCTGTCTGAGAGAACAGCCTTTTGTTTTTTATCATGGCATATAATACCGCTGCAATTGCTGCGGTGAGCACCAGCGTTGTGAATATGCTGCCCTCGATACCGAATTCTCCGCCCGTCAGAAAGCCGTGAGAGGACTTGGCTGATGTTATGAAGAATGAATCAGCATTGACAGCTCCGCTGACGCTTATTCCGTAGAAGTTTCCCTGCATGAAGTTCCATATGGAGTGTATCGCGCAGACTCCCCAGATATTATCGGAATTGATCATATAAAGTGACGCGAAAACCGCAAAGAGTACGAGATTAAGCAGAGCGAGAGCGTTGAACCCGGGATTTGCCGCGTGTGCAAGTCCGAATGCGAGCGCACTTATGCCTACTGCGAGAGCGGCAGAGTGTTTTCCGCCGACAGAGTTCATGAGGTAGCCGCGGAAGATAAATTCCTCGCTCATTCCCTGCACGAGAAATCCCCCGAAGTAAAGGGCGATCATGCCGAAGTTTATGCCGCTGCGGACGGCTATTGAATTAACGCCGAACAGCACGCTCAGCAGAGTTATTGCCGACATGAGGACGATACCCACGGCAATACCGATGAGGTAGCTTCTGAGCGCGCCCTTTTTGACAGCTCCCATTGAGCGAACGGGGCGCATTTCGACCATTCGGCAGTAGAACATAGCCGTGAGAGTGCCGAACACCGTGCAGTAGAGCGAGGGGAGCATTATGCGTGGCTCTCCCGAAATATCAGAGGCGACCCTGATCGACTCCTTAACTGTCAGTTTGCTTGTGTCGGATAAATAGCCGAGAGCCTCGAAACGCTCCGCCATAGGCTTTAAAGCGGCTATAGACGGGATTATTCCCTCAAGCAGATAGATTATGAAAAATACGATTATAAAGAGCAGTATCGTTGCCACTATGGAGGAGGAAGCGTGGGATTTTGCCGATTCCTCAAACATTTTTGATCTTACTTTAATCATAAAGACCTCCCTGCACAGCATATTGTATTTTGCACGCGTTTTCGGTGCAGTTACATATTCATTGTACTTTAATTCCCATGAAATGTCAAGCGCGGCGGTCAAGCCGTTCCCGAGCCTGAAAAAGGTTACAAATCGCGGCATTATCACGGTGAAAATATTACAGAAAAAATACAATTTTATAAGATTCTGAAATAAGACCGCGTAAGAGGTTGACATTTCGGGCGATTACTGCTAAAATATTTATGATACCCAAGAACTTGTATCACATATCTTTCCTATAGCAATGCGGTATTTTGCCGTATCGCTTTGGGCATACAGGTTCTGAGGCACGCCGTACAAAGCGTTATGGTCTGACGGAGCATATGCGCCATCTCTTTGTGCGCCACCGCCTCGATTATGCACTTTGGCGCATAAAATCATTTTCTGAAAAGGAGGAACAGCTTTGGGAGAGCGTAAGATCTGCTATAAATGCATGGAGCAGTACGATGCCCAGTATCATGTCTGTCCGCATTGCGGCTATGACGACAGGACTCCGTATGATCCCATGTATATCGCCCCCGGTACTATTCTTCGCGATAAGTATCTTTTCGGCGTTCTTCTTGAGTGCAACGGAGACGGAGCTACCTACGAAGGTTATGATATCTCCGCTGAACGCAGAGTCCTCATTAGGGAATATATGCCCATAAATCTCTGCACGCGTGTCAAAAATAAGCCGATAATCAGCGTTAATTACAATAATCTCGCAAAATACAAGGCATTTATGGCCGAGTATACCGAGCTTGGTCAGTCACTTGCAAGACTGAGAAACAATACCTGTATAAACAATGTCCTCGATATGTTTGCCGAAAACAACACCACCTATACCGTTTTCGAGCACATTGACGGAGTTAAGCTCCTCAGCTACCTGAAGGAGAATGCAGGCGAGATAAGCTGGGAACAGGTTTCAAAGCTTTTTCCGCCGCTCTTTACCACTATCGGGATACTGCATAATGCCGGAATAATCCACCGCGCTATCAGTCCCGACACGGTCTATATTACCGATAAGGGCGAGTTGAAACTCTCGGGTTTCTGCGTTTCCGCAGTAAGAACTGCCGACGCGGGTCTTGAGTATGAGCTTTTCAAGGGATATGCTGCTCCCGAGCAGTATTCCGCAAGCAGTAGTTGCCGTCAGGGTTCGTGGACTGATGTCTACGGCGTGTGCGCACTGCTCTACCGTGCACTCACAGGCTGTATGCCCGTGGATTCGCTCAGCCGTCTCAAACATGACGACCTCCACGAGCCGTCAATGCTCGACCCGCACATCCCACAGCACGTTTCGCGCGTTATAATGGAGGGAATGAATCTCTCGGGCAGAGACCGCATACAGACTATCACCGAGCTTGTTACAAGACTCTTTGAGCAGCCTGCCGAGGAAAGGTACGAGCCTGCACCCGATGAGATACCTGCTCCCGATAATTACAGTGAAAGCTACGATACACGCCGCGACTATATCCCCGAGCAGCCTATCTATCCCGATTACCGTCAGACTCCCGATAACGGTATGTACCGCGGTGAGTATAATGACGGCTATGATGACGGATATGACGATGACGAGGAAGAAGAATACCGCTACGAAAAGGTCAATACCGTTGACCGCATAAAAGTTCCGGTCATAATCGGGATCCTGCTTCTGGCGATCCTTATGATAATTGCCGTGCTGATCTTCAGGATACTCTACAATCCTGCCGATGATTCGGGACAGAGTTCCAGCCGTTCGTCTGTTTCGGATAACGTTGTTGACGGAACTACCGAGCCGACAGAGGAAACTACCGCCAAGGCTGACATTGAAATGCCCAACCTCGTAGGAAAGTTCTACGAACTTACCAAGGAAAAGTGGTCTGATTACTTTACTATCGACCCGACCTACGACTACAAGGATGGCTACGACAACGACATGATCTATGAGCAGAGTATCGAAGCCGGAACCATGATATCTCAGGGTACTGTCGTAAAGATAAAGGTCAGCAAGGGCAGCGAATCCGCTCTTATCCCCGATTATAAGGGGCTTACCGTATCTCAGTACAAGAACAAGCTTGAACAGGCAGGAATCTCCGACTTCAACTATCAGTTCATTGAATCGAAGTCCGCTACGGGAACTCCTAACACTATCATTGACCTCCAGCTTGACGGAAAGATAATAACTCCGGGCACATACTTCAGCAATAAGGAAGGCAAAAAGCTGACGGTCTACTATATTCCTGAAGGAAACGACTATCCGGCTACCGAGCCGGCAACCACAGAATCTGTGACCTCAGAGCCGACTGCCGCTCCTACGACGGAAGCTCCTGCAACAGAAGCTCCGACGCAGCCGCCGACAGAAGCCCCGACACAGCCTCCGACGGAAGCTCCGACACAAGCTCCTGATGAGACTCCGACGGAAGATTCCGGACAGCAGGAACAGGGCAATTCAGAAGAATAAAAAACAACCGCCGTACATTTGGTGTACGGCGGTAATTTTATGCCTTTATTCCTTGTATTTCTCCTCAAGCCACTTTATCATGGCGTCAAAACCCTCCTGCGAGCGTTCAAATTCAGCCTCGTTTTCGATCGTTGCTTTCATTGAACAAAGTCTGCCGTGCCATGTCAGGCACTTAAGGGTGTCGCCGTTGTGGATCTTGTATGAGAAGTCGTCCTTGCTGCCCGAGAAGTCGTTGCCGCTCTCAAAGTAGTAGTACTTGGGGATTTCAAAAATCTCGGAAACGCTCATTATCTGCCGCTCCCTTCAAAAAATGCTATCGCCTCATCAAGGCTTGTGTAGACTGCCGAGAGCATTGGCATGATATCGCTTTCGGGCTGGGTCATGTCGGGGATCATTATGGCTTTGCAGCCTGCCGAATATGCCGACCTTATGCCGTTTGGCGAGTCCTCAAATGCCACGCACTCCTGCGGCGGCAGATCAAGTTCTTTCGCTGCGGTAAGGTAAATCTCAGGGTCAGGCTTGCCGCTGCTGACCATATCGCCGCATATCATTGCGGAAAAATATCCGTCAGCGCCGATCATGCTAAGATACTTTTTCGTCCGCTCCTGCGGAGTCGCAGTCGCGACCGCCATTTTTCTGCCCGTGGCTTTAAGATAGTCGAGAAGCTCGAAAAGTCCCTTTTTTACGTCAAATCCGTTCTCCTCGATGTATCGGTTCATGAGTTCTGTGCGGTGGGCGCGGACTTCCTCTGTGGGAAAATCCACGCCGAAAAAGCTTTTCAGCTTTGGGATAGAGTACTTGCGCGCCATACTTCTTATAGCGAAAACGTGCTCATCTTTCATATCGTAACCGAAATCCCTCGCCGATTCCTTCCAGAACCGCAGATAGAGCTTTTCGGTGTCGATCATGAGTCCGTCCATGTCGAATACAGCGCCCTTTATAGTCTGTGCTGCCATACTCTGATATCACCAACTGAGCATCCAGTTGTACATACCCTCGTACTGACGTGCGGAGCTGTTCCACGAGAAATCAGCCTCCATACCGCGCTTGACCATTTTGTCCCATTCTCCGCGGTGGTCGTAGTAAACGCTCTTGGAGTAGTTTATCACGCCGAGCATTTCGTCACCGTTGTAGTTTGCGAACGAGAAACCGGTGCCGGAGCCGTCATACTCGTTGTACGGCTTTACGGTGTCCTTGAGGCCGCCTGTTTCGCGTACTATCGGGATAGTGCCGTATCTCAGCGAGATGAGCTGTGTAAGTCCGCACGGCTCGAACAGAGATGGCATGAGCATAGCGTCAGCCGCTGCGTAGAGCTTGTGTGCGAGCTTATCCGAGTAGAGGATATTTGCCGAAACTCTCTCGGGATACTTCCACTGGTAGTGGCGGAACATATTCTCGTACTTCGGGTCGCCTGTGCCGATGATGACGAACTGCGTGTTCTCGTCACAGATACGCTCCATTGCATAGCTTACGAGATCAAGACCCTTCTGGTCGGTAAGGCGCGATATGATAGCCATCATATACTTGCTGCTGTCAACCGGCAGACCGAGCTCCTCCTGAAGCTTTGCCTTGTTGTAAGCTTTCTTCTCCTTGAAGTTGCCCGAGTTGTACTCCGCAAAGATACTGCCGTCCTTGTTCGGGTCAAAAACGTTGTAGTCGATTCCGTTGAGGATACCGCGCAGAGATGCAGAACGCGCACGGAGAAGTCCGTCAAGCTGTTCACCGAAGAACGGATACTTAATCTCCTCGGCATATGTTTCGCTTACGGTGGTTATGTAGTCAGCGTAAACGAGTCCGCCCTTGAGCATATTTGCGTTGTTGTGGAACTCAAGCTTGTCAGAGGTGAACATATAGTCGGGCAGAGCGGTATTGTACTTGAAGTGCTCGATATCCCACACACCCTGGAACTTGAGATTATGGATAGTCATGATAGTTCTTGTTGAACTGTAGAACGGATTTGTTGCAAACGCCGTGTGGAGGAAAACAGGAATGAGTGATGCCTGCCAGTCGTGACAATGGATAATATCGGGACGGAAACCGATTACCGGCATTATGGCAAGTACAGCCTTGCAGAAGTAGGTAAAGCGCTCGATATCCCATTTGAGGTCGGAGGAATAGGGCGAGTCGCACTTGAAGTACCACTCGTTGTCAACGAAATAGAACTTTATGCCGTTGTATTCATACTCCATGATACCAACGTGGACAGCCTCGGCGCGCTTGCCGTAGTCCATGTAGAAGTGAGTTATGTATTTGAAATCTGCTCTGTATTTTTCGGGAATGCAGGTGTAGTTCGGCAGGATCACCCTTACGTCGAACTGACTCTTGTCGAGATACTGGGGGAGAGCGCCCACAACATCAGCAAGACCGCCTGTTTTTATAAACGGAACGCATTCGGAAGCTGCAAATAAGATGTTTCTCATAGCATTTTCTCCTTTTATCAAAATTTACAGCAATAGCTGCAATCTTACAAATTATATTATACACCAAAAAGCAACATTAGTCAAGCCTCAAAACTATAAAATCTGCCCAAGCACGGCAGCGAAAAAGCGGTTTTTCCGCATAATTCCGCTCTTGATTTATAAATGAAAATGTGATATAATAAAAAAGACTTATCTTGACTGCGCTATAAAGGCGCTTGTCGGCATTATGTCCGCTCTGCGGGCAGGAAAGGAAAAGCTATGCTTCACGAGAAATCATGCGGCGCGATTGTATACAGAAAATTCCATGGCAATACAGAGATCCTGCTTATAAAGCATATCAACAGCGGACACTGGTCGTTCCCCAAGGGTCATGTTGAAAAGGGCGAGACGGAAGTTGAAACAGCTCATCGTGAGATACTGGAAGAAACCTCGATAGACGTTATAATCGACCCCACATTCCGCGAAACCGTTACCTATTCGCCCAAAAAGGACACCACCAAGGTCGTTGTTTACTTCCTTGCAAAGGCAAAAAATGTTGATTTTGTCCCACAGGAGGACGAGATAGCCGAGATTCGCTGGGTGGATATCTCCCACGCGACAAATGTCCTCTCATACGATAATGACAAGACGATAGTTTCCAAGGCAAAGACGGCTATCAAGGAAGCGCTTTAACGCCGGTGTTCCCGAATAATCAGGTTCTAACATAAAAGCCCGACTTTTTACAGTCGGGCATTTTTTTATGTGTTGATCATTACTTGAAGTAAGCTACGCCGCTCTCAAAGATCTTCTGATCCTTGCTTCCGGGAACATTCTTGCCGATAAAGCTGCCGATACGCTCGGAGTGACCCATTTTACCAAGGACACGTCCGTCAGGTGAGGTGATACCCTCGATAGCCTCAACTGAGGTGTTGGGGTTGTAGCGTATATCCATTGTCGGATTGCCGTCAAGGTCAACGTACTGTGTAGCGATCTGACCGTTGTTTGCCATCTGCTGGATTATCCTGTCAGGAGCAACAAAGCGTCCCTCGCCGTGAGATATCGGGATAGTGTGGATATCGCCGACCTCGCAGCCGTAGAGCCACGGGCTCTTGTTGGAAGCGATCCTCGTTGTGACCATCATTGACTGGTGGCGTGCGATCGTGTTGAATGTAAGTGTAGGAGCATCATCAGCCATGTCGATGATCTCACCGAACGGTACGAGACCGAGCTTTACAAGGGCCTGGAAACCGTTGCAGATACCGAGCATAAGGCCGTCACGGTTCTGAAGAAGGTCGTGAACTGCGTCCTTTATCTTTGCATTGCGGAAGAATGCGGTAATGAACTTTCCGCTTCCCTCAGGCTCGTCACCGCCGCTGAATCCGCCGGGGAGCATGATGATCTGAGACTGCTTTATAGCTCTCTCGAATACGTTTACCGACTCCTCGATAGCGCTTGCGGAGAGATTTCTGATAACGATCGTCTCAGCCTTTGCGCCTGCGCGTTCAAAAGCTCTTGCCGTGTCGTATTCGCAGTTAGTTCCGGGGAATACGGGAATGAGTACTCTCGGCTGAGCGACCTTTATTGAAGCAGAACGATGTATCCTGTTTGCGTTTGAGTAAGTTTCGGGTGTAGTGTCTGTTGTCTTGATCCTGCACGGGAATACAGGCTCAAGCTTTGCCTCCCATACGCGCTGGAGATTGTCAAGGCTTACTGTGTAGTCGCGGCAGAGTATCTTGTAGTCCTCGATAGTCTTACCGATAACGTTTTCGCCGTCAGCAGCCGCACCGTTAAGCTCAATGATGAAAGCACCGTAGCAGGGGCGGAAAAGTTCTTCGCCGCTAAGGTGAGAAGTGAATTCAAAGCCTATCTTGTTGCCAAAGCACATCTTTGCGATGCCCTCTGCAATGCCGCCGTAGCCGTTTGTCCAGATCGCATTTGCGCGACCGTCGGAAATTATCTTCTCGACCTTGTCGAAGCATTCCTTGATGCTGTCGAATTTCGGCAGACCGTTCTCGTCGTATTCAGGAGTTATCATGATGACTTCGCTGCCTGTGCCCTTGAATTCGGTCGAAACTATCTTGTCAGCGTTAGCTGTTGAAACTGCAAATGAAACAAGTGTGGGCGGAACGTCAATGTTCTCGAAAGTACCGGACATTGAGTCCTTGCCGCCGATAGAGCCGCAGCCCATTTCGAGCTGGGCCTTGAATGCTCCGAGGAGAGCAGCCATAGGCTTGCCCCAGCGCTTGGGATCGTTCTGAGTTCTCTCAAAGTACTCCTGGAATGTGAGCCAGCACTTCTTATATGTGCCGCCTGCTGCAACTATCTTGGCAATCGATTCGATCACAGCGAGCATTGCGCCGTGATACGGGCTCTTTTCGGAAATATCGGGATTATAGCCCCAGCCCATGAGCGAGCAGGTATTTGTCTCTCCCTTGAGTACGGGGATCTTTGCAGCCATAGCCTGAGAAGGCGAAAGCTGGTAAACGCCGCCGAAAGGCATGAGTACTGTGCCTGCGCCGATAGTGGAGTCGAATTTCTCGATAAGGCCCTTCTGTGAGCAGACATTGAGGTTTGACATAAGCTCTGTCCATGAGTCGGCAGTATCGGAAACTTCCTCGGCTTCGCGTTCTGCGGGAGCTTCAACCTCGATATCGGTGAACTTGGGTGCGCCGTTTGAGTTGAGGAAGTCGCGCGAGAGGTCAACAATGGTATTGCCGTTCCAGTTCATCTTGAGGCGGGGTTCATCAACAACGTCGGCAACAACAGTAGCTTCGAGATTTTCCTTTGCAGCCTCGGCCATGAATGCGTCAACGTCCTCGGGAGCGATAACGACTGCCATTCTTTCCTGAGACTCGGAAATAGCTATCTCAGTTCCGTCAAGACCATCGTACTTCTTTGGAACAGCGTTAAGGTCAATGACAAGACCGTCTGTAAGCTCGCCGATAGCAACGGAAACTCCGCCTGCACCGAAGTCGTTGCAGCGCTTTATCATCTTTGTGACATCGGGATTGCGGAAAAGTCTCTGGAGTTTTCTCTCCTCGGGCGGATTACCCTTCTGGACTTCTGCACCGCAGGTTTCGAGCGATTCAAGAGTGTGTGACTTTGAAGAACCTGTTGCACCGCCGCAGCCGTCTCTGCCGGTCTTGCCGCCGAGCAGAACAACGATATCGCCCGGAACAGGAGCTTCACGTCTTATATTGCTTGCAGGAGCAGCTCCGAGAACAGCGCCTATCTCCATTCTTTTTGCAACATAACCCGGGTGGTAAACTTCGGCAACGTGACCTGTTGCCAGACCTATCTGGTTGCCGTATGAACTGTAGCCGTTAGCTGCGCCGACAGTTATCTTTCTCTGCGGGAGCTTTCCGTTGATAGTGTCCTCAACGGGAACGAGCGGATTTGCCGCACCGGTCACACGCATAGCCTGGTATACATATGAACGTCCTGACAGCGGATCGCGGATAGCGCCGCCGAGACAGGTAGCTGCACCGCCGAAAGGCTCGATCTCGGTCGGGTGGTTGTGAGTTTCGTTCTTGAACATGAGGATCCAGTCCTCAAGCTGACCGTCGATATCGACCTTTATCTTAACGGAGCAGGCATTGATCTCCTCGCTCTCGTCAAGGTCGGGGAGAAGTCCGTCAGCCTTGAGCTTCTTAGCGGCAAGAGTACCGATATCCATGAGTGTGACAGGCTTGTCGGTCCTGCCGAGTTCCTCGCGGACATTCAGGTACATATCATAAGTGTCCTTGATGTAGGGAGTCTTGATATCGACACTTTCAACATTTGTGAGGAATGTAGTGTGACGGCAGTGGTCAGACCAGTATGTATCTATCATTCTGATCTCGGTAATGGTAGGATTGCGCTTTTCCTCGTTGCGGAAATAATCCTGACAGAACTTGATATCATCGTAGTCCATAGCGAGACCGAACTTGTCCACAAAAGCGTGAAGTCCGAGCGCATTGAGGTTGATGAAACCTTCAAGCTCCTCGACAGTGGTGGGGATATCGTAATTTGTATCGAGAGTCTTTACGGTATCGAGTGAAGCCTCGCGGCTTTCAACGGGGTTGATGATATATGACTTGAGCTTGTCAAAGTCCTCGTCAGTGAGTGCACCTGAAACGATATAAACGCGCGCATTCTTGACGCGGCATCTCTCGCCCTGACGGAGGATCTGGATACACTGCTCGCAACTGTCGGCTCTCTGATCGAACTGACCGGGCAGATATTCTACGGCGAAGATACGGTCTCCCTCCTCAAGAGCGGGAAGCTCGTCGTAAACAACGTCAACAGCAGGCTCGGAAAAAACGGTATTAACAGCCGCTGAGAAGTCCTCACGGCTGAGCTTGTCAGCATCATATCGGTTAAGTATCCTGAGGTTTGTGAGGTCAAGGCGGAGCGCGGTCTTAACGTCGCTCATAACAGACTGTGCCTCAACAGCAAATTCAGGCTTTTTCTCTACATAGATTCTGAAAACAGGCATAAATAACTCCCTTCAGGCAATCCGCAGAAAATATGGAGCAATTGCGGAGTGCGAACTTATTCTTGTTGAGCCGCTTCACTTTCAAGTCTGCCGAAACAGTAATCAGAGCGGTTCTCTTCTATTATAACACGGATTATCTGATTACGCAAACTTTTTTGAGGATTTTTCCGTGAAATTTTTATTAATGTATAGTCGGGCGCATATCCCCGGTGGAAATCTGTGGAATTTTCCCTTTCAAAGAGCACGGCAACGGTTTTTCCGACAAGGCTTTGAAGGTGGGCTGAGTGCAGTCTGTCCGCAAGAGCCTTCATTCTGTCGGCACGTTCAGCCTTGACGGATGCGGCGATCTGCGGCATTTTTGCGGCAGGAGTTCCCGTGCGGGGAGAGTACTGAAAAACGTGTATTTTTGCAAAGCCTATTTTTTCCGCGAACCGCATTGACTCCGCGAAGTCTTCCTCGGTTTCGGTCGGAAATCCGACCATTATGTCCGTGGTGAACGAGGCGTTCGGGAATGCGGCGCGTATCTTCTGCGTGAGGGTGAAGTAGTCCGCGGCGGTGTACTTGCGGTTCATGGCTTTCAGGGTGTTCTCGCTCCCGCTCTGGAGCGAAAGGTGAAACTGCGGACACAGTTCCGGCAGAGCCGCGAGACGGCGCAGATCTTCATCGGAGAGAATTTCGGGTTCGAGTGATCCGAGCCTTACGCGTTCAATGCCCTCGGTCTTACAGCAGACTTCAACGGCATCAGCGAGCCTCAGCCCGAATTCCACGCCGTAAAACGCGAGATTTATTCCCACAAGAACTATCTCCCTGCGTCCCGACTGCGCAAGTCGCGAAACCTCGTCTTTCAGCGCGTCTATCGGCTTTGAGCGGAGCCTTCCGCGGGCGTAGGGAATAATGCAGTATGAACAGAACTGGTTGCAGCCGTCCTGAATTTTAACGAAGGCGCGGGTCTTGTCCTGCGCACCCTCGAAGCGCGTCAGCTCGAATTCGTCATGCGCTCCATACTGATCTATCGCCACGATATGCCTGCGCTCGGCGATGACGGATCTCACCAGTTCCGGGAGCTTACGTCTGTCCTTAGTTCCAGCAACAATGTCGGCTTCGGGGATCTTCGCTGCTGTTTCGGGAGCAGCCTGCGGCAGACAGCCCGTGAGCGCTATGATCGCGTTAGGAGCGATCTTGCGCATTTTTCTCACGGAATACAGCGATTTGCTGTCGCCCGAACCTGTAACGGTGCAGGAATTTATAATAATAATGTCTGCATCATCGGCTGAATCGGTTTCAACGAAACCTTGTGAAACAAATTCAGAACGCATTGAATCGGTTTCATACTGATTCACCTTGCAGCCAAAGGTTATAAAAAATACTTTATACATATTTCACCTGTTTATCACAAAATATTCCAAGAAACGTCATGTAATAAATGCACAAAATATACTGTCTGTTTTTATGCATTTTACATAGTTATTCGTTATGAATAAAAACGGCGGAGCAGAAGGGCCTTATATTTGCCAAATTGCCAAAAATTATGAAAATGGCTTGACACAGCCCCTCATTAATGCTATTATATAGTTGCGGAAAGGAAAGCCGCAGAAAAAGAAATAAACAAGAAAAAACAACACACACTTTCATAGACATGAAACGGGAGGTAATAATTATGACAAAGACAACAGTTTTTCTTCAGGCAATCAACGACGTTAAAGAGTTCGTTAATATCGTTATGAAGTACGATTTCGATATCGACCTCGTTTCCGGAAGATACGCAATCGATGCGAAGTCCATCATGGGTATTTTCAGCCTTGATCTGTCAAAGCCGATTCAGCTCAATGCTCATACAGATGACGCTGAGGACTTGCTCAAGGATCTCAACAAGTTCATCGTAAAGTAAAAACGGTAAAACAAATGGGATACGTCCTTCGGGATGTATCCCATTTTTGTTGTCAGTCGTTCTTTTTGCGTATGCGCACAAAAAGCTTTTTCAGCGGACTTTTTATCCTGATACCGTCAAAATAGTTGTACAGCACGTCCTGATTGCAGCCTGCGTCGGGGAGGGAGTTGTAGAGCTTTTCAAGACCTCTGAGGTCAACGCCGAGTCCCTGCGGAAAGGTGATGTCCTTTGCTGCAAAAACCACAGCGCCCTCGACGGGTGTTCTGTTGAATCCGCCCTTTTTGAGGTGATGGACGACATTGTCGATATGGGTCTTGTTTTGAAACTGCGGATTGTAGAACTTATGCGACTGAGCGCCGATCCTGTGCTCAAGATACTTGCCGCTGCCCGAAATGCTGCCGGAAATCCCCTTTGTCTCGATAACGAGAACTCCGAAACGTCCGAAAACGAGGTGGTCGATCTCGCAGGCTTTCCGATAAAGCGGCAGATAAGCGTTGTTTATGATACGGATCTTGTCTTTTTTTCCGAGTTTTTTCAAAAATCCGGCAACTTTTCTCTCGGCTGCGCGGCCTTTTCTTCTGCCCTTGCTGAAATGGACGAGAAGATACAGTATAAGAAGCAGGACTGCGAGAACTGCAAGCAGTATCATTAAAGTTTTCTTTTCCATAATTTGCTCCCGAAAAAATGAATAATATAATAAAATCAAGCAATAATACATTCAGACGCACACAGCGGCGTCCTAAAAAATCCCGAATAAAGAGGTGTTTCTCAATATGTGGGACAAAATAGCTCTTATTCTTCTGATAATCGGAGGAGTAAACTGGGGTTTGGTCGGTATATTCGAGTTTGACTTGGTTGCGTGGCTGTTTGGCGGCGCAGACAGCGTCCTCAGCAGAACTATCTACATTCTCGTGGCGATTTCTGCGGTGTGGTGCATATCGCTTCTTTTCCGAAAGAACGAAGAGCTCGCATACGATACCTCAAACCGATAACCCATGAGTCGGCGGAAACTTTATCTGATGCCGTATAATGTTTCGCCGGCTTAGCTACATAGCGGCTTTGCCGATCGAATGATAAAAGGGAGACAGAAATGTCTCCCTTAATTTATCGTTTATCAGTCGCTTACATAAGGGAGCAGAGCGATGTGTCTTGCTCTCTTGATAGCAACAGTAAGTTCGCGCTGATGGAAAGCGCAAGTACCTGTTACACGTCTGGGAAGGATCTTAGCTCTCTCAGTCATGCACTTTCTGAGCTTAGCGATGTCCTTATAATCAATTCTCTCGATTCTGTCAGCGCAGAACATACAAACCTTCTTGCGGGGCTTCTTCGAGGGACGGGAATTTCTTTCCTTTTCCATGACAATTCCTCCTGTTCTTTAAATATAAAGTAATTCTGACGTTTAGAACGGAACGTCTCCGTCGCTGAGGATCTCTTCAAAATCACTCAGATTGCCGTAGGACATACTGTCATTATTTGCTGCCTGCTGCGGAGAAGCCTGATAATTGTTGTTATTGTAATTATTCTGTGGAGCGCTGTAGCCGTTGTTATTCTGATAACCGCCGCCTGCGTTTCCGCTGTCGCCCTTGCCGCCCACAAACTCAACGTTATCAACCTGCACGTCCATGGTGTAGTGGGTAACATCGGGGTGATTTCTGTCCTGATAGTTATTGTTGCGGAGCGAACCCTCGACAGCAATAAGTCTACCCTTACTGAAATAACGTGATACAAACTCGGCAGTCTGTCTCCAAGCGGTGCAGCTGATAAAATCAGCCTGTCTCTCGCCTGTATTCTTATCAGCAAATCTTCTGTCTACCGCAACGGTAAATCTGCATGAGGAAACTCCGCTGGGAGTCTGTCTCAGCTCGGGGTCTGCTGTAAGTCTGCCGACCAAAATAACTTTATTCATCGTGACACTCTCCTTTAAATAATGAAGCAGATTAGTCGATAACTGTTACGAGCGAACGAAGAACGCCGTCAGTGATGTTGAAACGTCTTGAAAGCTCAGCGGGGTAATCGGGCTGTGAGCTGAAAGTATAGATCACGTAGTAACCCTCTGTCTCGTCGTTGATAGGATAAGCAAGCTTACGCTTTCCCCAATCCTCGTTGACTTCAACAGCTTCGGCGTGACGCTCGATTCTCTCCTTGAACTTCTGAACGAGCTCCTTCATGGGCTCTTCACCGTTCTTGAGGCTGAAAACAGCCATTACTTCATACTTAGCGGATACCTTTGCCATTATGCACACCTCCTCCTGGATCATGCCCGACAACTTTCTGCGGGCAAGGATAATAGTATCGCTCAACACGATACCGTATTATTATAACACAACACCGACAGCTTGTCAAGTGTGAATTTTGCTGAAAATCCGCATACCTGTACACCCGGATCTGTATTTTGGCACGAAACCGTGCTTTTATACATTATCTTTCGTCTTGTGTCAACTGTTTGCCGATTCGTTCTTCAGTCCTTCCTTTATGCCGCGTATAACTATCTCCTTTGCACGGATAGCCTCCTGCTTTGTAAGCGGAGGAGTATCTCCGAGCGGGTAGGGGATACCGAGATTTTCGTACTTTGGCTTTGCCATGTCATGATATGGAAGGATATCAAGAGCCTTGAGATTTTTATATTCAGCGAGTTTTTTTCCGAGTGAGAAAAGCTCGTTCTCATCGTCCGTGATTCCGGGAACTACTACATGGCGCACCCACATCGGGATACCGAGGTCGCAGAGGTGCTGTGCGAATGCGAGAACACGCTCGTTTCCGATACCTGTAAGTTCCTTGTGAGCGGCGCTGTCGATGTGCTTGATATCGAGCATAACGAGGTCGGTGTATTTGAGCGCTTCGTCGATTTTTTCGTGACTGTCGGGGTTGTAGACTCCTGCCGAAGTGTCAAGACAGGTGTGTATTCCCTTTTCCTTAGCAGCTTTGAAAAGCTCCTTGAGGAACTCGGGCTGAGCAAGCGGTTCGCCGCCCGTAGCTGTGATCCCGCCCGATTTCAGGAACTCCTTGTATGAGTCGTATTCGTGCAATATATCGTCCACGGTGCGTTCTGTGCCGATACCGAACTCCCATGTGTCGGGGTTGTGGCAGTACTTGCACCTGAGCGGACAGCCTTGAAAGAACACCACAAAGCGCACTCCCGGGCCGTCGACCGTACCGAAACTTTCTGTTGAATGTATTCTGCCTGTAATCATAATTCTGCCTCCTTGGCTGCTCTTTCCATAAGCTTTTCCCTGTCATTCCGGAGTTCTCCGTCTATGACAAGACCGAGCAGAGTATTTAGTATTTTGCCGATCTGCTGACCGTAAATGCCGAGCTGCATGAGATCTCTGCCGTTTACCGCAAGCTGACGCAGGCTGAAACAACTTTCCTCTGCGATAAGTTCGCGAAGTCTGTCGGCATATTGGTCAAAGCTTGCATTTTCGGCAAAGGTAAATTCGTTTTTTGCGAGATTATCCGCCTTTTTTACCTCCATAAGCAGAAAAAACGCGTCATTTCCGAGCTTTGCGGCGAGTCGTCTTATCTGCTTTTCGGTCGAAATAGTGTCGCTGTGGCGGTCGATAAGCGCACAGGTGAGTTTGATCGTCTTTTTGTCGTAACGCAGGCGCTCCATGATCTTCTCGGTCATTTCTGCACCAAGCTGAGCGTGACCCTTGAAGTGACCTTCGCCGTTTTCGTCCTGAGCGAATACCAGCGGCTTGGCGATATCGTGGAAAAACATCGTCCTGCGCAGTACGAGGCTTTCACGCGGAGCAGCCTCAACGGCGCGGACTATATGCTCATATACGTCATATTTGTGGTAGCGCGAGTGCTGCTGAAAGCCGAAACAACGCTTGAATTCAGGAATGATCTGCCCGATGATGTCCTTGAACCTCAGCAGTACGTCGGCGCAGTTTTCACCGCAGAGAAGCTTATCAAGTTCTTCCCGTATGCGCTCGGCGGATATATTTGCAAGACCGCCACGAAGTTCCAGCATAGCGGCGGCGGTGTTTTCCTCGATGCCGAACCCGAGCTGAGATGCGAACCGCATGGCTCTGAGGATACGGAGAGCGTCCTCCGAAAAGCGCTTTTTCGGGTCGCCGACACAGCGTATCAGCTTTCGCGAAATATCTTCTTTTCCGCCGAATGGGTCAATGATATTCCCCGAAATGTCCATTGCCATGGCGTTTATGGTGAAATCGCGCCGTGAGAGATCGCTTTCTATTCTGCCGACAAATTCAACGCTCTCGGGGTGACGGTTGTCGGAATATCTGCCGTCTGCGCGGAAGGTCGTGATCTCGTACTGACTGCCGCCGAGCACGACTGTGACCGTTCCGTGTTTCAGCCCTGTGGGGATAATGGTTTCGCCCTTGAAAACCTGCATTGTCTCGTCGGGGAGAGAGGCTGCGGCGATGTCGATATCGTGGATATCACGTTCCATGATCCCGTCACGGACACAGCCGCCAACATAGTATGCCGCAAAGCCTTTTTCGCCGAGACGGGCAATTATTTTTTCTGCATTTTCGTCTTTAAACATAAGGCGTGCGTCCTCTCAAAACAAAACTCCTGAAAACTCAATAAAAAAGCGCCGATATTCGATTGAAAATTCGGCGCATTTGATAAACCTTTCCAAAACCTCTTGACACCGACCATAAATCGTACTATAATAATATAATGTATCAATATGGAAAAGTATCGCTATTCTGCAAGATATTATAGCATAATACAGCGGACTTGTCAATAGTTTTCCGAAAATTTCCATATCGCACCGCTTTGCCGCGTGCGTCATAAATCCGTAAATCCTGTCCTGCGGTTTTTCGTGGGGCGTGTAAAAATAAGGAGGTTCCGCCTATGGTGAATGTAACACCTAAGCAGTTGGGAAAAAACATCAGAATGAGCTTCGGTAAGATTACCGAGCCCCTCGAAATGCCGAATCTCATCGAGGTTCAGAAGAACTCTTATCAGTGGTTCAGAGAAGAAGGACTCCGCGAAGTTTTCCGCGATATGACTGCCATTACCGATTATAACGGAAATCTTGTCCTCAACTTTAAGGACTATCGTTTTGATGATACCCCCAAATATTCGCTCGCAGAATGTAAGTCGAGAGGTGCTACTTATCAGGTAGCCATGAGAGCTACCGCTACACTTGCAAACAAGGAAACAGGCGCGGTAAGCGAGAGCGAGATCTACATGGGCGACTTCCCGCTCATGACAGAAAGCGGAACTTTCGTTATCAACGGCGCCGAGCGTGTTATCGTTTCACAGCTCGTTCGTTCGCCGGGCGTTTACTACGCATTTGAAAAGGATAAGACAGGTAAGGATCTTTTCAATACCACCGTTATCCCTAACCGCGGCGCATGGCTTGAGTACGAAATGGACTCAAACGATGTCGTTTATGTCCGTATCGACAAGAACAGAAAGATACCGATAACCACATTTATCAGAGCACTCGGCGTTGGCTCTGATGAGGAGATCTACGAGATGTTCGGCGAGGACGAGCGCCTCAAACAGACCATTCTCCAGAAGGATCAGACCAAGAACCGCGAGGAAGCTCTTATCGACGTTTACAAAAAGCTCCGTCCGGGCGAGCCTCCTACGGTCGAGAGCGCTGTAACTCACCTCAACAACCTCTTTTTCGATGCAAAGAGATACGATCTCTGCCGCTTCGGAAGATACAAGTATAATAAGAAGCTCGGCATTGCTTCACGTCTTGCAGGTCACATTCTTGACCAGCCCGTTATCAATCCTCTTACAGGCGAGATCATGGCTGAAGCAGGCGAGACAGTTTCATACGACAAGGCTTGCGAGATCGAGCAGGCAGGCGTTGAGTACGCTTTCGTAAATGTTGAAGCCAAGGAGTACTACACCAACGAGCGCGGCGAGACTGCTATCCGCATGGTTGAGAGAACAGCCAAGATCATCGGCAACTGCATGGTCGATATCTCGGGATATGTTGACTTTGATGCTGAAAAGTACGGTATCAACGAGAAGGTTTCCTTCAAGGTACTCCGTGAGATCCTTGAGACTTCCGCAGACGCTGACGAGCTTGAGGAAAATGTAAAGAAGCGCGCTGACGAGCTTGTTCCCAAGCACATCATCGTTGACGATATCTTTGCTACGATCAGCTACTTCATCAACCTCTGCGAGGGTGTCGGCACAGTTGACGACATCGACCACCTCGGCAACAGACGTATCCGTTCTGTCGGCGAGCTTCTCCAGAACCAGTTCCGTATCGGCTATGCCCGTATGGAAAGAGGTATCCGTGAGAGAATGAATATCCAGACTCAGGATATCAACACCCTCACTCCTCAGGCACTCATTAATATAAGACCTATTTCTTCGGCTATGAAGGAATTCTTCTGCTCCTCACCGCTCTCACAGTTCATGGATCAGAACAACCCTCTTGCCGAACTTACACATAAGAGACGTCTTTCCGCCCTCGGCCCCGGAGGTCTTTCCCGTGACCGTGCCGGATTCGAGGTTCGTGACGTTCACTACAGCCACTACGGCAGAATGTGTCCTATCGAGACTCCTGAAGGTCCGAATATCGGACTTATCTCTTACCTTGCTACTTTCGCAAGAATAAACGAATACGGCTTTATTGAAGCTCCCTACCGCAAGGTAGACAAGGAGACAGGCATAGTTACCAATGAAGTTGTCTACATGACCGCTGACGTTGAGGACAACTACGTTGTTGCTCAGGCGAATGAGCCTCTTACGGAGGACGGCAAGCTTGCGCGTCCGAGAGTTAACGCACGTCACCGCGACCTCATTCTCGAGTGCGAGCGAGAAAAGGTAGATTTCATGGACGTTTCGCCTAAGATGGTTGTTTCCGTCGCTACTTCGATGATCCCGTTCCTCGAAAACGATGACGCTAACCGTGCTCTCATGGGCTCTAATATGCAGCGTCAGGCAGTTCCGCTCCTCAAGACCGAGCGTCCGTTCGTCGGAACAGGTATGGAGTATAAGGCGGCAGTTGACTCGGGCGTATGCGTTGTTTCCAAGTTCAACGGAACTATAACATACGTTGACGCTGATAAGATAATTCTCCGCGACCTCGTTGGCATAGAGCACAAGTATGACCTCATTAAATACAAGCGCTCCAATCAGGGTACCTGCGTAAACCAGAGACCTATCGTCAAGGTTGGCGAGGAAGTCAAGAAGGGTCAGGTTCTGGCTGACGGCCCTGCTACTTCCGAGGGTGAGATCTCACTCGGTAAGAACGCTCTCATCGGCTTCATGACATGGGAAGGTTATAACTACGAGGACGCTGTTCTCCTTAACGAGCGTCTCGTTCGTGAGGACGTATTTACCTCAGTACACATTGAAGAATATGAAATAGAATGCCGCGACACCAAGCTCGGCCCGGAGGAGATCACAAGAGATATCCCGAATGTCGGCGAGGAGGCTCTTGCAAACCTCGATGAAAGCGGTATCATAAGGATCGGTTCCGAGGTCAACTCGGGCGATATCCTCGTAGGTAAGGTTACTCCCAAGGGCGAGACCGAGCTTACGGCGGAAGAGAGACTTCTCCGCGCTATTTTCGGCGAAAAGGCAAGAGAAGTCCGCGATAACTCACTTAAAGTTCCGCACGGAGCTTCGGGCGTTATCGTTGATGTAAAGGTATTCACCCGTGAAAACTGCGATGAGCTTTCGGCAGGCGTAAATATGCGCGTTATCTGCTACATTGCACAGAAGCGTAAGATCACGGTCGGCGATAAGATGGCAGGTCGTCACGGTAATAAGGGTGTCGTTTCGAGGATCCTTCCCGAGGAGGATATGCCGTTCCTTCCTGACGGAACTCCGCTCGATATCGTGCTCAACCCCCTCGGCGTTCCTTCGCGAATGAACATCGGACAGGTGCTTGAAGTTCACCTCGGCATGGCTTGTAAGGCTCTCGGCTGGCACATCATGACCCCTGTATTCGACGGCGCACACGAAGAAGATATCCGTGAGTGCTTCCGCGAGGCTAATGAGTACGCTAAGGAGCACAAGGACGATATGTTCGAGCTTAATACAATGGATAAGGTCATCAATCCTGCCGCTCTTGAATTCAAGGACGACTGTAAGTTCACCCTTTACGATGGACGTACAGGTGAAAAGTTCGATAACCGCGTAACCGTTGGATATATGTACTACCTCAAGCTCCACCACCTCGTTGACGATAAGATCCATGCACGTTCCGTTGGCCCGTACGCTCTCGTAACTCAGCAGCCGCTCGGCGGTAAGGCTCAGTTCGGCGGACAGCGTTTCGGAGAAATGGAAGTTTGGGCACTTGAGGCTTACGGTGCAGCATATACTCTTCAGGAGATCCTCACAGTCAAGTCTGACGATACTATCGGAAGAGTAAACACCTATGAAGCTATCGTCAAGGGTCAGAATGTTCCTACTCCGGGCATTCCTGAGTCCTTCAAGGTTCTTATCAAGGAAATGCAGTCACTTTGTCTTGACGTTCGCGTTCTTGACGAGAATCAGAATGAAATTGACCTCAAGCAGAATTTCGATGATGATGACCGCATCGTTACGCAGGATTCCTTCGATGATGAGCAGACCACGGACACGACCAACTATACCGACAGCGATCTGGGTGACGCAGGATTCGGTTCCGAAGGAGACGAAGATGACGATCTCGGTCTCGCTGACGGCGAAGAGGCGTTCTCATTTGACGATGACCTCGATCTCGGCAGCGATGACGGCGACAGCGATCTTTTCGACAGCTTTGATCTCGGCGATCCCTCTGACGAGGACTGATATCCCGTTCGCAACTGACAAATTCGCAGTGCGCAGCCTGAAAACTGCGCGCCGCGTTACTCAATATGTATTATTTGTGCAGGAGGTAGCATGGAATTTACAACTTTTGATTCAATTAAAATAGGTCTTGCATCGCCCGAACAGATCAGAAGCTGGTCCTACGGCGTTGTTGAAAGACCCGAAACCATAAATTACAGAACCCAGAAGCCTGAGAGAGACGGTCTTTTCTGCGAAAGGATCTTCGGACCTACAAAGGACTGGGAGTGTCACTGCGGTAAGTTCAAGAAGATCCGCTTCAAGGGCAAGGTCTGCGACCGCTGCGGCGTTGAGGTCACAAGAGCAAGAGTAAGACGAGAGAGAATGGGTCACATCGAGCTTGCTGCTCCTGTTTCCCACATCTGGTACTTCAAGGGTACTCCTTCCCGTATCGGACAGGTGCTTGAGGTTTCACAGAAAAGACTTGAAGAAGTTCTCTACTTCACAAAATATATCGTAACAGACCCCGGCAATACCGAGCTTATGAAGAAGCAGCTCCTCTCCGAGAAGGAATATTACTCCTACCTCGAAAAGTACGGCGACGACTTCAAGGCTGAAATGGGTGCTGAGGCTATCAAAAAGCTCCTCAACGAGTACGATCCGGCAAGATATGACACTCACAAGGCTCGTCTTGTTGAAATGGGCAAGGTCGCATTTGACGGACAGCGTATCACCTGCTTTAACAAGCCTACAGAGTGTGACTGCGAAGAATGCCGCAAGTTTGCGCAGCTTGAAGATATCGACTGGCGCAACAATATTGAAATAGTAGCTGACGACCTCAAGGCTGAACTCGTGGGACTTCCCGCAGGTCAGAAGAAGGTCAAGATCCTCAAGAGACTCCAGATAATCGAGGCATTCCGTCTTTCGGGCAATAAGCCTGAGTGGATGATACTCGATGCAGTTCCCGTTATTCCGCCCGATCTCCGTCCTATGATAATGCTTGACGGCGGACGTTACGCAACATCTGACCTCAACGACCTCTACAGACGTGTTATCAACAGAAACAACCGTCTTAAAAGAATGCTTGAACTCGATGCTCCTGACATCATCGTGAGAAACGAAAAGAGAATGCTTCAGGAGGCTGTTGACGCTCTTATCGACAACGGCAGACACGGCAGACCTGTTACAGGTCCGAACAACCGTGCTCTCAAGTCGCTCTCCGATATGCTCAAGGGTAAGCAGGGACGTTTCCGTCAGAACCTTCTCGGTAAGCGTGTTGACTATTCGGGGCGTTCGGTTATCGTTGTAGGCCCTGAGCTTAAAATGTACCAGTGCGGTCTTCCTAAG
>UQEM01000001.1 GCA_900540005.1 uncultured Ruminococcus sp. | reverse complement strand
TTGGAATCCGCTAAAGGGTTAACAACCCTTTAGAATCCCATTATTAGTTAAACAGACTTTCTTATATATAGCCGAGAGTTTTCAGGATAAACAGCCATGTTGTCAGTGTAAACGCACTGCACATCGTGGTGAGCATTACCGCAAAGGCTGTTATTGTGCCCTTGTGTCCGAGATTCTTTGCCATGACAAAGCAGCTTCCCGTAGTTGCACTGCCGAGCATTACCAGTATCGCGATAAGCTTCTCACCGCGGAATCCGAGCTTTACCGCAAACGGTAAGAACACACCGCAGAATAGAACAAGCTTTATAAAGGCTATGCCGACTGTTACGGCTGTTTTTCCCTTGGTCTCGCTGAATTTGAATGACGCTCCAAGCGCAATAAGTGAGAGCGGAGTTGCCATATTCGCGAGGTATGACATGGACTTTGAGAGTATCACGGGCTGCGGTATCTCTAGCAATGACCACACTATACCTGCCAGAATTCCGAGAATGATAGGATTCGTGGCAATGCCCAGAAGTGTGCTTTTCCAGAGCTTTTTGCCGCTGCCCGCTTCCTTGTCGGGAGAGGTCAGTGAGAGCGTTATCACCGCGATAATATTGTATATCGGGACAGTTCCCACTATCATGAGCGCCGCCATTGCAGCCTGTCCGTAGATGTTCTTGACAAAGGCTATGCCGAGGATAGCAGCGCTGCTTCGGTACGATGCCTGAATTATCTCGCCGCGTTCAGCCTTGTCCTTGTGCAGCAGCGAGTAAAGAAGGGCGATAGCAACGCTCAGCAGAGTTGCCGTCATGCAGAAAAGCACGAATTTCGTGTCCCATACCGAGCGGAAGTCAGCCGTTGACAGATCCATAAACAGGAGAGCAGGCAGCAGAGTGCGAAAAACGAACTTATTTATCTGTGACGTTGAGTGATCGTCAAGCAGTCCCACTCTTTTGACTATCCAGCCGAAAACCATCATAAGAAAAACAGGGACAGTCGCGTTCAGACTGAATACAAGGTTGTTAAGAAACAAAAATATTTCATCTCCTTAATAACGTGCGTCAGAATATATCCTTTTTATTTTTGACGTGTCTCCTGATGAGGACAAATGCAATTATGCCTATACATATAATAAGAAAGACCGGCACAAAAAATCGGTTGGAGTTATCGTCCTCGGCGGATTTCATTTCTGTCCAGAGGTCCTGCATGGTCTTGTTTGCTTCGTCTGAAAGATTTACGAAAACCGTGGTCTTGTTCGCGACAAATTCGTCATCAGGATACGAGATGCTGCTGTTTTGCACGTCCTCGTCAAGCATTTCGTAAGCCGCCTGATGAGGAGTGGAGTAGCAGATATAGTCTATGTTCGCGTAGGCTATGTCAGGCTCGCACATGAAGTTGATGTACATCTCCGCAGCCTCTTTCTGACGTGCGGTGGAGGGAATACACATCGCGTCTATAAAGAGATTCGTGCCGCTTTTTGGAACAACGAAGTTCAGATCCTCGTTTTCGGCAAGGATAGTGAGAGCGTCACCTGCATAGTACGGAGCGATAAGCGCGTCGCCTGCCTCCATTTTATCGAATACCTCGTCCATTACATAGCCCTGAACAATGCTTTTCTGTTCGGTGAGCTTGCGCGCGGCATCGGCAAGTTCCTCGGGGTTTTCTGTATTGAGCGAGTAGCCCTGCATTATCTCCGCAATAGCAAAGGCATCGCGCGGATTGTCGAACATGAGTATCTGGTCGGCGTAGTCCTCGTTCCAGAGCAAGTCCCAGTCTATCTCATCGGCGGGAATATCTATCATCGTGGTATCGTATATGATACCGACCGTTCCCCATGTATAGGGCACGGAATAGTCGTTTTCGGGGTCGTATTCGAGATTGCGGAAATTATCCATGATATAGCTGAAATTCGGGATATTGTCAAAGTCGAGCTTTTGTATCATGCCCTCTTTTATCATCTTGCTTATCATGTAGTCTGACGGGATGATCACGTCATAGGAAGCCGCTCCGCCCTTGAGTTTTGCGTAAAGTTCCTCGTTGGTAGCGTAGTTGGTGTAGTTTACCTTTATGCCCGTAAGCTCCTCGAATTCGCGGTTTACGTCGAGAGTTCCCTCGTCTGCGCCGTCTGAGATGTATTCGCCCCAGTTGTAGACGTTTATCGAGATCCCCTTTCCCTTGAAGCGCGTGTAGTAATCGGGATCTGATACCGTGAGCGTCTGCGCGGAAGTTTCCTCGTCGTCGCTCTCCTCCTTTTTGGCAGAGCCGCAGCCGGTAAAAGCTCCTGTCATGAGGAGTGCGGACAGAACTGCGGAAAAGATCTTTCTGCTTTCCATGTTATCTTTCCCTCCTGTAAGTGCCTGCCTTTTTGGCAGCCTTGTTTTCGATAGTCTGCTTCACTATGAGGACTACCACGACCGCAACGAATATAAGCGTAGAGAGCGCGTTTATCTCGGGCGAGACCTTTCTGCGCGTCATGGAATAAATGGTTATCGGCAGAGTCTGCGAGGTCGAGCCGCTTGTGAAGTAGCTGACTACAAAGTCATCGAGCGAGTAGGTGAACGACATGAGGAATCCGCTTACAACGCCCGGCATTATCTCGGGCAGGACTACCTTGCGGAAGGCTCTCAGCGGACTGCACCCGAGGTCCTGAGCCGCCTCATACAGGTGAGGATCCATTTGATTGAATTTCGGCATGACGTTGAGGATAACGTAGGGCACATCAAAGGTGATATGTGCGATGACCAGCGTAACAAAGCCGAATTCGAGGTTCATTCTTGCGGCGAAGAATACGAACAGTAGCATGAGCGATACACCCGTAACGATCTCGGGGTTGATGATAGGCATATTGGTCACGTTCATGACCACCGCCTTGGGGACTTTCCTCATGCCGTTGATGCCGATAGCCGCAAAAGTTCCCAGAACTGTTGAAACGATACTCGCGGCAACGGCTATGATAATGGTGTTTACGAGCGAAGAAATGATTATCCTGTTGTGAAAGAGGCGTGCGTACCAGTCCAGTGTAAAGCCGCTGAAAACGCTCCTGCTCTTGGTCTCGTTGAACGAAAAAACGATGAGCACGAAAATCGGCACATACAAGAACAGCAGGACCAGAGCCATGTATATTTTACCGAGTCTTTTCATTAAACTATCTCCTTTTATATGTTATGCGTTCCATCAAGGGTCACATAAGCACCTGATCGTCGGGGTCGAACTGGTTCATTACGGTCATGATGACGAGAATTATCACCATGAGCACGAGGGATATCGCCGCGCCGAGGTGCGGATTGTAGGCATTTCCGAGAAACTGCATCTCGATAAGGTCGCCTATGAGGAGGTTTGAGCCGCCGCCGAGCATTCGGGAAATAATGAATGTAGAGATAGCAGGGACGAAAACCATTGTTATCCCCGAGGTTATTCCGGGGACGGAGAGGGGAATGACCACGCGTATGAGGGTCTGGGCGGAACTGCACCCGAGGTCGGAGGCAGCTTCAAAGAGCGATTTGTCTATTTTTTCCATGACCGAGTAAAGGGGCAGTATCATGAACGGCAGGTAATTGTAGACCATTCCGAGGACTACCGCCGCAGAAGTGTTGATGAGCTTGAACGGCCCGAGACCGACAAGTCCGAGCAGGTAGTTTATTATGCCGTTGTTGCCGAGCAGAGTCATCCACGCGTAGGTTCTCAGCAGGAAGTTCATCCACATCGGGAGCATGACTATCATCAGCATAGTGCCCTGCTTGTGCTTTTCCATTCGCGACAGGATAAATGCAACGGGATAAGCAACCACGAGGCATATCGCCGTTGCGATAAGCGAGAGCCATATCGAGCGGATAAAGATATTTGCGTACTGACCTACGTCCGAGACATACTTCAGCGTTAGCTGACCGCCGTCAGTCGTGAATGCAAAGTACGCTATCATTATAAGCGGAACGAGAATGAAAACTATCATCCATACAAGGTACGGAGCAGAGAGATATTTCAGTTTCATGTCAGTTATCCTCCGTTTTCTTCATTATATGTATGTCGAACGGATCGACTGCCATTCCTATCATTGAGCCTACGGGTTCAGCCTTGGTGGAGTGTATCATCCACTTTGAGTCAACGCCGTCTACTATCATCTCATAGTGAACGCCCTTGAACACTACCGACTCGACAATGCCCGTGAGTTTGGCCTTGTCCGCGGGAATGATCTTGATGTCCTCGGGACGGATAACCACGTCAACAGTCTCGTTGGGGTCAAAGCCCTTGTCAACGCACTCAAAGCGCCTGCCCATGAATTCTACAACGCAGTCCTGCGGCATACAGCCGTTGATGATATTGCTCTCGCCGATGAAGTCCGCAACAAAGGCGTTTGTCGGCTCGTTGTAAATATCAGTCGGAGAGCCTATCTGCTGTATCTCGCCGTTGTTCATGACAACGATGCTGTCGCTCATGGTAAGAGCTTCTTCCTGATCGTGGGTAACATATATAAAGGTGAGTTCAAGTTCCTGCTGTATCTTTCTCAGTTCTATCTGCATTTCCTTGCGGAGTTTCAGGTCAAGAGCGCCGAGAGGTTCGTCAAGCAGCAGGACTTTCGGGTGATTTACCAATGCTCTCGCGATGGCAACACGCTGCTGCTGTCCGCCGGAGAGGCGGTTTATCGAGCGCTTTTCAAAGCCCATAAGATTTACCAGTTCCAGCATTTCTCCCACGCGCTTGACTACCTCCTTTTCGGGAACATTCTTTACCCTGAGACCGAAAGCGATGTTCTCGTATACATTCAGGTGGGGAAAGAGCGCGTATCTCTGGAATACAGTGTTTACATTGCGCTTGTGCGGCGGAACATTGTTGATACGCTGTCCGTCAAAGAAAACGTCGCCGCTCGTCGGTTCAAGGAAGCCTGCGATAATGCGCAGAGTTGTGGTCTTTCCGCAGCCAGACGGGCCGAGAAATGTGACGAATTCCTTGTCCTTTATGTCAAGGCTTATATTTTTCAGTATCCTCTCGCCGTCCTCAAATTCAACTATAATATTTTTAAGACTGATAATGTTCTCCATTTTACCATGTCCTTTCATTTTAGCATTCACGGGAAATATTCATAACATCTCATTATAACACATTACTGCACTAAAATCAAGCCGAAAACTCACGTTCTTTGCGGTCAGGATCCTGAAACGATCCATATTATCAGTTAAGGACAGACTGCCTTGATTTTTTTACATTGGTGTGATATAATATTAAGGCAGCCCTCGTAAGAGCCGCGCTGCCTATATTATTTCCGGCAAAAGCCGATAATAAAAGGACGTGACCTTAAATGTCTCTTAATTATGATGTAATTATTGCAGGCTGCGGAGCAGCAGGTCTCTATGCAGCTATCAATCTTCCGTCAGACGCAAAGATACTCATGGTTTGCAAAAAGGAACTCAGCCTTTGCAACTCCTCTCTTGCTCAGGGCGGAATTGCGGGCGTTTACAATTCTCCCAAGGACAATATCCAGTACCACCAGAACGATACCCTCATCGCAGGCGGTTTCAAGAACAATGTAGACGCTGTCCACACCCTTGTAAGCGAGGCAGCGCAGGATATTGAGCATATCATTGATCTCGGCGTTGAGTTCAACAAGAACCCCGACGGAACATACCACCGCACTCTTGAGGGCGGTCACAGCCACCACAGAATATTCCACCATGCGGACGCTACCGGCAAGGAGATAGCAACAAAGCTCCTCGCAAAAGTCCAGACGCTTGAAAACGTGGATATTATGGAAAATACGCTCATGTGCGCGGTAAAGCAGACCTCTACGGGCTACTCTGCCTTTCTCAGAAAGCCTGACG
This sequence comes from uncultured Ruminococcus sp., assembly GCA_900540005.1. Classification (GTDB taxonomy): domain Bacteria; phylum Bacillota; class Clostridia; order Oscillospirales; family Ruminococcaceae; genus Ruminococcus; species Ruminococcus hominiciens. The sequence goes on along the minus strand of UQEM01000001.1, from coordinate 42,271 downwards.
GCACATACGAGACGGTAAACAGCCGCTTTATGATACTCGCAACAGGCGGTATCGGCAGAGTTTACCAGTTCACCACAAACTCGGCTATCGCAACAGGTGACGGCATCACCTTTGCTTACGAAATGGGCGCAAAGATAAAGAATCTCAGCTATGTTCAGTTCCACCCGACTGCGTTCAACAACAGAGCGACCCGCGAGTGCTTCCTTATTTCCGAAGCCGTAAGAGGCGAGGGAGCATATCTCCTCAACTGCCACAAGGAACGCTTTATGCAGAACTATGACGAGCGTCTTGAACTTGCTCCGCGTGACGTTGTTTCGCACGCTATTATCCTCGAATCGCGCAAGCAGAATTCCGAGGACTTCTACCTCGATATAAGCTATAAGGACAGCGAGTTCCTCAAAAATCGCTTCCCGATGATATACAAGAACCTTCTTGAACAGGGCTATGACCTCACCAAGGAGCCGATACCGATATTCCCGTGCCAGCACTACCTTATGGGCGGAATAGACGTTGACGGTAATTCCGAGACCACGCTCAAAAACCTCTTTGCCTGCGGCGAGTGTTCGCACACGGGCGTTCACGGCGGAAACAGACTCGCGAGCAACTCTCTCCTTGAGGCACTTGTGTTCTCGCGTCATGCCGCAAACTGCATAGCGTCACGTCTTGCCGATGCTCCCAAGGAGCTTGAGGAGGCGCAGTTCGACGCTCGGATAGGCAGCGGCAGCATTCCAAAGGGGATCAGAACGGAGACAAGAAAGATACTCCAGCAAAGCCACTTTGTTATCCCCGACAAGCAGAAAGCCGCAGAGGGCTACAAGCGCGTGGGCGAGATACTTGACGATCTCAGAAAGGGCAGCTATGAGGTCGATCCGGACTATGTTCTTGCCAAGTCCATAGTTACCTGCGCTTACATCATTCTCGGCGAAGTTATGCAGTAATTACGAAAGGAACAGACATGAAGCTTTTACAGTGTTACATAGATAATATCATCACGACCGCGCTCATGGAGGACATCAACTACATTGACGCGGCGGCAGACAACCTCATTCCCGAGGAGCACACAAGCTCGGCATATTACGTTGCAAAGGACGAGGGAGTCGTGTGCGGAATTGAAGTTGCAAAGCGCGTTTTTGAGCTTGCAGGCGGAAACGTTGACTTCCGCATTCTTCTCAAGGACGGAACAAAGGTGAAAAAGGGCGATATCATTGCCGAGCTTGAGGGAAGTACTCTTACTCTGCTCAAGGGCGAGAGAACTGCGCTCAATCTCCTCCAGCATATGTCGGGAATAGCCTCTGCGACAAACCGCTGCGTAGAACTTGTAAAGGGCACAAACGCATCTGTTACAGATACGAGAAAGACTCTCCCCGGACTCCGCGCGCTCCAGAAGTACTCCGTGACCGTAGGCGGCGGCAAGAATCACCGCTTTAATCTCTCGGACGCCGCTATGCTGAAAGACAACCATATTGACGCTTACGGCGGAATCACCGCGGCTGTCAGCGCTCTGCGCGAAAAGATAGGACATACGGTAAAGATAGAGGTCGAGGTAAGAACTCTTGACGAACTCCGTGAGGCGCTCGAAAACAAGGTCGAGATAGTCATGCTCGACAATATGAGCTGTGAGGAAATGGCTGAGGCTGTTAAGATAACTGACGGAAGAGCATTGCTCGAAGCCTCGGGCAATGTTACCGAGGGCAATATCCGCTCTGTTGCCGAAACAGGCGTTGACATCATCTCTCTCGGAGCGCTTACACATTCCGTCAAGTGTTTTGACGTTTCAATGAAAATAAAGAAATAATTCCGGAAACCGTTTCTGTGCGGACGGTTCTGAATGCGGGAATGTCTTTCCGGTCGGTCAAGTGTGCCGCGGAGAGCATTCCTGCGCTTTAATGAACGGAGATTTTTTATGGCAAGGATTTATCCGCTTTTCAGTTCGAGCAAGGGAAACTCTACATATATCGGCGACGAACACAGCGGCATACTCATAGACTGCGGGGTGAGTTTCAAGCGGCTTTCGGGAGCTTTGGCTCTGAACAACATTCCGCTGAAAGCCGTGCAGGCGGTTTTTATCACACATGAGCACAGCGATCACATAAGCGGACTGAAAATGCTCACCAAGAACACGGGCATACCTGTTTACGGGCAGAAACGAACACTCCAGCGGCTTTGCGATTCGGACAAGATAGCGCCGTCATCGCCTGTCATAGACATGAGCGGAACTGCAATAGCCTGCGCGGACAGCGAGATCTGCTGTTTCAATACGCCGCATGATACTATCCAGAGCTGCGGCTACAGGATACGCACCGGTGACGATAAGCTTTGTGCTGTCTGCACCGATCTTGGTCATATTACGCAGGAAGTGGACGAGGCTCTGAACGGCTGCCGTCTTGTTCTGCTGGAATCCAACTATGACGAGAGTATGCTCAGGAGCGGCCCGTATCCGCTTTACCTCAAACAGCGTATCCTTTCGCCGAACGGACATCTTTCCAACGATTCGTGTGCGGCTCAGGTGAGAAGTCTCATTGAGCGCGGTACGACATATTTTATCCTCGGACATCTCAGTCCCGAGAACAATCACCCGCACGTCGCGGATAATACGACCCGAAACGCTCTTGACGGCTATGAGCGCGGCAGGGATTATCTGCTCGGAGTTGCGCCAATGGAAACCAAGGGAGGAGCTGTTATCTTCTGATGACAATTAATTTGATAGTGATCGGAAAGCTTAAAGAGGAATATCTCCGCAGCGCGTGCGCGGAATACATCAAGCGCCTTGCAAGATACTGCACTTTTGAGCTGCACGAACTGGACGAGTGCCGCCTCGGGGATTCGCCCTCGGAAAAGGAGATAGCGTCGGCTCTTGCGAAAGAGGCTGAGCAGATAAAGCGATTCGCAAAGGGAATGATGATTCCTATGTGTATTGAAGGAAAGCAGCTTACGAGCCCCGAACTTTCCGGGAAGATCACCTCTGCCGGAGTTAACGGGTTCAGCACGGTAACTTTCGTGATAGGCAGTTCTTACGGACTTGCTCCCGAGATAAAGGCTATGGGAGCGCTGAAACTTTCCATGTCAAAAATGACCTTTCCCCACCAGCTTGCACGAGTTATGCTGCTTGAACAGATCTACCGCGCCTTTCAGATAGCGGAGGGCGGAAAGTATCATAAGTGACGCTTTGAGACGGAGAAGATCCGGTCGATTCATGGTGAAAGTATATAAAAATAGAACAATAAGTTAAGCAAAGTTCTACAAACGTAATTTTCCAAAATGCTTGCATATATATAGAATGTATGCTATAATAGTATCTGTTGAGGGCACTCAAAACGGTGCCAACTGCAATTACGATATGCGATGAAACGGAAGGTTGCTGTCGGTTTGACAGGTAATTTCCGCGGAGTATGTCCGATTTTAAACCGGGCGAATGGGATAATGGACACAGTTTGTGGACTTGAAAGTGCAGCTTGCGTATGCACTCTTAAACTGTCTTTGTGTCTTGATATGCTCATAACGGCTCGAAAACTATGGTTTTTCGAGTTTTTTTATAAGATACGGCATGAAACACACGGAAACGTGGATATCCCAAAAAGCGTCCCCAAAATTTTTCAAGGAGGCGAAATCAATGGCAGTCAACGAAAAGATCAGATTCAAGATCAAGGGTTACGATCACGCTACTGTTGATATTGCAGCAGCTAAGATCGTTGAAGCAGCTAAGAGAAGCGGCGCCAGAGTTTCTGGACCTATCCCGCTCCCCACAGATAAGGAGATCGTTACTATTCTCCGTGCTGTTCACAAGTACAAGGATAGCCGCGAGCAGTTCGAGATGAGAACTCACAAGAGACTCGTAGACGTTATCCGTCCTACAGAAAAGACTACTGCAGCTCTTGACAAGCTTGAGATCCCCGCAGGCGTAGACGTTGTTATGGAGGTCAAGTAATCACTCCACTCTCGCTTGAGATCACCGCTCGGGAAGCGGAATGGCGGTAGTCCGCCGGTCAAGTTGATGAAGTTTCATCAACCAATAACCTTACAGGAGGAAATCGATATGCAGAAAGGTATTATCGGCAAGAAGATCGGTATGACTCAGATCTTCGATGAAGCAGGAAAAGTTGTTCCTGTTACTGTAGTTGAAGCAGGTCCCTGCGTTGTTGTTCAGAAGAAAACTATCGAGAATGACGGATATGCAGCACTTCAGCTCGGATATGGCGACGTTAAGGTTCAGAGAATGAACAAGCCCCTCAAGGGTCACTTTGACAAGGCTGACGTTGCTTGCAAGAAAACACTCAAGGAATTCAGACTTGACGACTGTGATGCACTTAACGTAGGCGACATTGTAAAGGCTGATACATTTGCTGTTGGCGACGCTATCGACGTTGTCGGCGTAAGCAAGGGTAAGGGCTTTGCAGGCGCTATCAAGCGTCACAATCAGCACAGACTCAAGGAAACCCACGGTACAGGCCCTGTACACAGACAGGCTGGATCAATGGGCGCTTGCTCTTCACCTTCAAGAATCTACAAGGGTAAGGGTATGCCGGGTCACATGGGTGCAGAACAGGTAACTGTTCAGAACCTCGAAATCGTTAAAATAGACGCAGAGAATAATCTCATCGCTATCAAGGGCGCAGTTCCTGGTCCTAAGGGCGGCATCGTTTATATCGTTGACAGCGTCAAGGCTTAAGGAAGGAGGAAACACTAATGGCTAAAGTTTCAGTTTATGATATCACAGGCAAGCAGGTTTCCGAGACAGAGCTTAATGACGAGATCTTCGGAATTACTCCCAACGAAGCTGTTATGCACGCTATGGTAGTAAACTACCTCGCAAATCAGAGACAGGGTACACAGTCAACTCTTACAAGAACAGAAGTAAGCGGCGGCGGAAGAAAGCCCTGGAGACAGAAGGGTACAGGTCACGCAAGACAGGGTTCAACCCGTGCTCCTCAGTGGGTACACGGCGGTATCGCTCTCGGACCGAAGCCCAGAGACTACAGATACACACTTAACAAGAAGGTTCGCAGACTTGCAATGAAGTCGGCTCTTTCTTCTAAGGTCATCGACAACAACATCATAGTTCTTGATGCTCTCACACTTGACAGCTACAAGACAAAGCCCATTGCTGATATGCTCAAGGCTCTCGGCGTTCAGGGTAAGGCTCTCATCGTTACAGCAGAGGCAGACGCAAAGGTTGTAAAGAGCGCAGCTAACATCCCCGGCGTTAAGACAGCAGCAGTAAACACTCTTAATGTTTACGACATTCTCAACTATGACAAGTTCATTGTTGTTAAGAATGCCGTTGGAAAGATCGAGGAGGTGTACGCATAATGAAAGCACCGCAGGATATCATCATAAAGCCCGTTATCACTGAAAAGAGCATGGATGAGCTCCAGAACGGCAAGTACACCTTTAAGGTTGCTAAAAATGCAAACAAGATCGAGATCAAGAAGGCTGTAGAAGCTCTCTTCGGTGTTGAGGTCGCTAAGGTAAATACTCTCAATGTAAACGGCAAGGCTAAGAGAGTCGGCAGATTTGAAGGCAGAACTTCTGACTGGAAAAAGGCTGTTGTTACTCTTACTGAGGATTCAAAGACAATCGAATTCTTCGAGGGTATGGTTTGATCCGGATGATCTCCGGAAAGTATGGGAGTAATGCTCCCGCAAAAAAACGCATTTAAGGAGTGAAATAAATGGCTATTAAAAGCTATAAGCCTACGACACCTTCGAGACGTCAGATGACTGTTACTGATTACTCGGTTCTGTCAAAGGTTGAGCCGGAGAAGAGCCTTCTCGAACCCCTGAAGAAAAACTCGGGAAGAAACAGCTACGGCAGAATTACAGTTCGCCACAGAGGCGGCGGCAACAGAAGAAAGTACCGCGTTATCGACTTCAAGAGAGATAAGGACGGCGTTATCGCTACAGTTCTCACTCTTGAGTACGATCCTAACAGAAGCGCATTCATCGCTCTCGTTCAGTACGAGGACGGCGAAAAGAGATATATCCTTGCTCCTAACGGACTTAAAGTAGGAGACAAGATCGAGTCAGGTTCTGAGGCTGATATCAAGCCCGGCAACGCACTCAAGCTCAAGGACATCCCCGTTGGTACATTCATCCACGCTATCGAGCTTTATCCCGGCAAGGGCGCTCAGCTCGTAAGAAGCGCAGGAAACCAGGCTCAGCTCATGGGCAAGGAAGAGACATACGCTCTCGTAAGACTTCCTTCCGGCGAGATGAGAAAGGTTCCGATAAACGCTAAGGCTGCTATCGGTCAGGTATCAAACATCGATCACGAGAACGTTAACTACGGTAAAGCCGGCAGAGTTCGCAACATGGGTTGGAGACCTACAGTAAGAGGTTCCGTAATGAACCCCTGCGATCACCCGCACGGTGGTGGTGAAGGTAAGTCGCCTATCGGCCGTCCCGGCCCTGTAACACCTTGGGGCAAGCCTGCACTCGGTTATAAGACTCGTAAGAAGCATCACAGAACTGACAAGTTCATCGTAAAGCGCCGCAACGGCAAGTAATCTGAAAGGAGGAACTGATTAATGAGTAGAAGCATTAAAAAGGGACCTTATGTCCAGGAGGTTCTTCTTAAGAGAGTTGTGGCTATGAATGAGGCAGGAGAGAAGAAGGTTCTCAAGACATGGAGCCGTTCTTCAACAATTTTTCCTGATTTCGTTGGTCATACTTTTGCTGTTCATGACGGACGTAAGCACGTTCCGGTTTATGTAACAGAGGATATGGTAGGTCACAAGCTCGGTGAATTCGCACCGACAAGAACTTACAAGGGTCATGCAGGATCCAAGACATCAAACAACGGTAAGAAGTAATCGAAAGGAGGAGCTGAAATGGAAGCAAGAGCTTATTTAAGAAACGCTCGCATATCACCCAGAAAGGTGCAGATCGTTCTCGATCTCATCAGAAACAAGCCGGTTGACATCGCTTTGGCTACTCTCGACCTTACTCCTAAGGCAGCAAGCCCTATCGTTGCTAAGCTTGTAAAATCTGCTGCTGCAAACGCAGAGAATAATTTCAGCATGAACAAGGACGATCTGTACGTTGCAGAATGCTTCGTTACACCCGGTCCTATCATGAAGAGAATTATGCCGAGAGCACAGGGCAGAGCTTATAGAATATTAAAGAGAACATCACACATCACAGTTGTTCTTAAAGAAAAAGAATAATCCCAAGGAGGTCTGATTAATGGGACAGAAAGTTAATCCGCACGGTCTTCGTGTTGGTGTAATCAAAGATTGGGATTCACGCTGGTATGCCAATAAGGCGGATTTCGGCGACACTCTCGTTGAGGACTACAACGTTCGTAATTTCATTAAGAAGAGCTTGTATGCAGCAGGTGTTCCGAGAATTGAGATCGAGCGTTTTGCCGATAAGGTTAGAATCCACATTCATTGCGCTAAGCCCGGTATCGTAATCGGCCGCGGCGGTGCAGAGATCGAAAAGCTGAGAGCTCAGCTTGAGAAGATGATGAAGAAGCAGGTCTTCATCAACATTATTGAGGTCAAGCAGCCCGATATGGACTCACAGCTCGTTGCAGAAAAGATTGCTCTCGACCTTGAGAACAGAGTATCTTTCAGACGCGCTATGAAGCAGTCTATCGGAAGAACAATGCGCCTCGGTGCAAAGGGTATCAAGGTCAAGTTATCAGGCAGACTTGCCGGTGCCGAGATCGCAAGAAGCGAAAGCTATCACGAAGGTACGATCCCGCTCCAGACTATCCGTGCTGATATCGACTACGGCTTTGCTGAGGCTGATACAACATACGGAAAGATCGGCGTAAAGGTTTGGATCTACAAGGGCGAAGTTCTCAAGGGCGATGCTGCTAAGGCTGCTGCTCACAGAGAAAAGCTTGAGAAAAAGAACGACAGAAGCAATGACCGCCGCCGCCGCGACGACAGACGCGATGGCAACAGAAGAGGCGGAAACAGAAACTTCAATCGTGACGCAAAAAGAGAAGGAGGTAACCGATAATGCTGCTTCCAAAAAGAGTTAAGTACCGCAGAGTCCACAGAGGACGTCTTAAGGGTAAGGCATACAGAGGCAATAAGGTAACTTACGGAGATTACGGTCTTCAGGCTCTTGAGCCGGCTTGGATCACCTCCAACCAGATCGAGTCTGCCCGTATCGCTATGACACGTTATATCAAGAGAGGCGGTCAGGTTTGGATCAAGATCTTCCCCGACAAGCCTATCACAGAGAAGCCTGCTGAAACACGAATGGGTTCCGGTAAGGGTTCACCTGAGTACTGGGTAGCAGTTGTTAAGCCCGGCAGAGTGCTCTTCGAGATCAAGGGCGTTCCGGAGGAGACTGCAAGAGAAGCTATGCGTCTTGCTATGCACAAGCTTCCTATCAAGTGTAAATTCGTAACTAAGGCAGAGCAGGAGGTTGAGCAGTAATGAAGGCATCAGAGATCAAAGAAATGTCAGTTGATGAGCTCAACGAGAAGCTCAGCAACCTTAAGGAGGAGCTTTTTAACCTCCGTTTCCAGCTGGCTATCAACCAGCTCGACAATACAGCACGTCTCAAGGCTGTAAAGAAGGATATTGCACGCATCAAGACAACTCTGCGTGAGGCAGAGCTTGCTGCAAAGCAGTAAGAAAGGGAGGATTTAGCTAATGTCTACTGAGAGAAACCTTAGAAAAACAAGAGTAGGTAAGGTTGTAAGCGATAAGATGGATAAGACCGTCGTAGTTGCTATCGTTGATAACGTTAAACACCCGCTTTACAAGAAGATCATCAAGCGTACCGTCAAGCTCAAGGCACACGACGAAAATAATGAGTGCAGAATCGGCGATCGTGTTGAGGTTATGGAAACACGTCCGCTTTCCAAGGATAAGAGATGGCGTGTAACAAATATCATTGAAAAGGCTAAGTAATTTTGATATAAGCTTAAAGCTTGAAAGGAGGAACTCGCTGTGATACAGATGCAGACTTATCTTAAAGTCGCTGATAACACAGGCGCAAAGGAGCTTATGTGTATCAGAGTTCTGGGAGGTACACGCAGAAGATATGCAAATATCGGCGATGTAGTAGTTGCTTCCGTTAAGAAAGCAACACCCGGAGGCGTTGTAAAGAAGGGCGACGTTGTTAAGGCAGTTATCGTTCGTTCGGCAAAGGGTCTCAGAAGAGAGGACGGAACTTACATCCGCTTTGACGAGAACGCTGCCGTTATTATTAAGGAAGATAAGAACCCCAAGGGTACACGTATCTTTGGACCTGTTGCTAAGGAGCTCCGTGAAAAGGAGTATACTAAGATCCTCAGCCTTGCTCCAGAGGTTCTTTAATGGAGGTGTCATTCGATTATGAGTAAAGTACACGTAAAAACCGGTGACACTGTTGTTCTTCTCACCGGAAAGTACGAAGATAAATTCGACAGCAAGGGCGACAGAAAGACCGGTAAGGTCGTAGAGGTCAGCCCCAAGGAAGATAAGGTCATCGTTGAGGGAATCAACATGATCACAAAGCACGTTAAGCCCACAAGAATGGGTCAGTCTGGCGGAATCATCAAGACTGAGGCTCCCGTTTACGCTTCAAAGGTACAGCTTGTTTGCCCTAAGTGCGGCAAGCCCACCAGAGTAGGTCATGTGGTAGAAGACGGCAAGAAGCTCCGCGTTTGCAAGAAATGCGGCAAGTCTTTTGAATAATGTAAAGGAGAAACGACAATGGCAAGATTAAAGGATTATTATGTTAGCGACGTTGCTCCCGCACTGATGAAGAAATTCGGTTACAAGAGCGTTATGCAGATCCCTAAGCTCGATAAGGTTGTCATCAATGTTGGCGCCGGCGAAGCTAAGGATAACGCAAAGGTTATTGACGCTATCATGACAGACCTCGCAGCGATCACAGGTCAGAAGCCTATCGTTTGCAGAGCTAAGAAGTCAGTCGCTAACTTCAAGCTCCGTGAGGGAATGCCTATCGGTGTTAAGGTAACACTGAGAAGCGAGAAGATGTATGAATTCGTTGATAAGCTCTTCAATGTTGCTTTCCCCCGTGTTCGTGACTTCAGAGGAATCAACGGCAATTCATTTGACGGTAAGGGCAACTACTCTACCGGCATCAAGGAACAGCTCATCTTCCCCGAGATCGAGTACGATAAGATCGACAAGGTAAGAGGAATGGACATCAACTTCATCACAACAGCAAATACCGATGAAGAGGCAAAGGAGCTTCTTTCGCTCCTCGGCGCTCCGTTCATCAAGTAATCATCAGGGAGGAAGAAAAATGGCTAAAAAGGCAATGATCAATAAGCAGCAGAGAACTCCCAAGTATTCCACAAGAGCATATAACAGATGCAAGATTTGTGGCAGACCGCACGCATATCTCAGAAAGTTCGGCATCTGCCGTATCTGCTTCAGAGAGCTTGCACACGACGGTCAGATCCCGGGTGTTAAAAAGGCAAGCTGGTAAAATACGAAAAGGAGGTCATTCGGCATGCAAATTACTGATACAATAGCAGATCTTTTAACAAGAATTCGTAATGCGAATACTGCAAAGCACGCCACAGTTGACGTTCCCGCTTCTAATGTTAAGAAGGCTATTTCACAGATCCTCGTTGACGAAGGTTATGTGAAGGACTTCAAGGTAATTGAAGACGGTAAGCAGGGTGTTATCAGAATCACGCTCAAGTACGGCGACAACAAGGCGCCTGTAATCACAGGTTTAAGAAGAGTTTCTAAGCCCGGTCTCAGAATCTACTCAAGCTGTGAGGATATGCCTAAGGTTCGTAAGGGCCTTGGTATCGCAATCGTTTCAACTTCAAAGGGAATCGTAACTGACAAGAAGGCAAGAGAGCTCAATGTCGGCGGCGAGGTTCTCGCATACGTCTGGTAAGGAGGAAGCAATTATGTCAAGAATCGGCAGAATGCCCATCAAAGTTCCTGCAGGCGTTGAGGTCAAGAACGACAACAACATTGTAACTGTAAAGGGACCTAAGGGCGAGCTTACAAAGCAGTTCAGCAACGAGCTCGGCATCGAGGTTGCTGACGGCGTTATAAATGTAACAAGACCCAGCGATGACAAGGCTCATCGTTCACTTCACGGTCTTACAAGAACTCTCATCGCAAACATGGTTGAGGGTGTAACAAACGGATATTCAAAGACTCTCGAGATCGAGGGTGTCGGCTACCGTGCAGCCAAGAGCGGCAATAAGGTTACTCTTAACCTCGGTTACTCACATCCTGTTGTTATCGAGGAAACAGATGCTATCAAGCTTGATGTTCCTCAGCCCAACAAGGTAGTAGTAAGCGGTATCGACAAGCAGGCTGTAGGTCAGTTTGCAGCTGAAGTACGTGAAAAGCGTCCCCCTGAGCCGTACAAGGGCAAGGGAATCAGATATGCCGGCGAGCGCATCATCCGCAAGGAAGGTAAGGCCGGTAAGGGCAAGAAGTAATTAAAAGGAGCAAATTGCTATGATTAAGAAATTTGACAGCAATAAGGCAAGATTAAAGAGACACCGCAGAGTTCGCGCAAAGATCTCAGGAACTCCCGAGCGTCCCCGTCTCAATGTGTTCCGTTCGTCAAAGCACATCTATGCACAGCTTATCGACGATATAAACGGAGTTACTCTTGCTTCCGCATCCAGCATGGATAAGGGCTTTGAGGGCAGCGGCTCAAACGTTGAGGGTGCCCGCAAGGTTGGCGAGGCTATCGCAAAGAATGCTGCCGGCAAGGGAATCAGCGAGGTTGTTTTCGACAGAGGCGGCTACCTCTACCACGGCAGAGTTCAGGCTCTTGCTGAAGGTGCAAGAGAAAACGGATTAAAGTTCTAAGAGGGAGGTAAAACAATGGCTAATATTGAAACACAGGCTCCTGAGTTCGCTGAGAAGGTTGTTGCGATCAACCGTGTATCAAAGACCGTAAAGGGCGGTCGTATCATGAAGTTCTCCGCACTCGTAGTTGTAGGCGACGGAAATGGTACAGTAGGCTTCGGTCTCGGAAAGTCCGGAGAAGTTCCGGATGCAATCCGCAAGGGCATCGAGGACGCTAAGAAGAACCTTGTAAAGGTTCCCCTCAAGGGAACTACGATCCCCCACGAGATCGTTGGTAAGTTCGGCGCAGGCGAAGTTCTTATGAAGCCCGCTGCACCCGGTACCGGCGTTATCGCTGGCGGCCCTGTTCGTGCAGTCATCGAGGTTGCAGGAATCAAGGACATCAGAACAAAGTCTCTTCGTTCAAATAACCCCTGCAATGTAGTTAGAGCTACTATTAACGGCCTTACTTCATGCACATCCGCTAAGGAAGTTGCTGAAAAGAGAGGCAAGTCCGTTAAGGAAATTTTCGGTTAAGGAGGCAGAAACGAAATGGCAAAGAATATCAAGCTCGTAAAGAGCCTCATCGGTAGAAAGAAGGACCAGATCGCTACTGCTCAGTCACTCGGTCTCAAGAAGGTCGGCGACACAACAACTCAGCCTGACAATGCTCAGACTCAGGGTAAGATCAATAAAATTTCACACCTCATCGAGGTTACTGAAGCGTAAGCAAGGAGGTGCACAGTAATGAAAATTCATGAATTAACCCCCGCACCCGATTCCAATAAGGTTTCCAAGCGTATCGGCAGAGGCCACGGATCAGGTAACGGTAAGACAGCAGGTAAGGGTCACAAGGGACAGAACGCAAGAAGCGGCGGCGGCGTAAGAATCGGATTTGAAGGCGGCCAGATGCCCCTCACAAGACGTATTCCTAAGAGAGGTTTCAACAACATCTTCGCTTCCAAGTTTGCGATCGTTAATGTTTCAGACCTTAACAAGTTTACAGACGGAACTGTAGTTGACGCAGAGCTTCTCAAGGCTTCCGGTCTCGTAAAGAAAGAATATGACGGCATCAAGGTTCTCGGAAACGGTGAACTTACTGCAAAGCTTACTGTAAAGGCAGCAAAGTTCTCACAGAGTGCCGTAGAGAAAATCGAAAAGGCAGGCGGGAAGGCTGAGGTGATGTAATTGTGTTTCAGACCCTGAAAAAGGCATGGGGCGTCCCTGAGATCAGGAAGAAGCTCCTCTACACATTACTCATGATCATTCTTTTCAGATTCGGCAGTGCAGTTACCGTTCCGTTCCTCAATCCTGATGTCGTAAAGTCATGGATGAGCTCGAACGCAACTGGCGGTAACTTCCTCGAATACCTGAATACCCTCACTGGTGGAGCTCTTTCACAGGCGACTGTATTCTCACTCGCGATCACTCCGTTCATCAACGCTTCAATTATTTTGCAGCTTCTGACTTATGCGATCCCCGCGCTCGAACGTCTCAAGGACGAGGGCGAAGAGGGTCGAAAGAAGATCGATAAGATCACAGCGATAGTTGCAATGGTTCTTGCAGTATTCATGGCGTATGCTTATTTCCTGACTCTCAAGAACATGACCGACAGTAACGGAAACCGCGCACTCAAATATACAGCAGGCAAGGATATGTACTTCGCCGCCGCTGTAATCATCGCACTCTTCGTTGCAGGTGCACTCATTGTTGTCTGGATGGGCAACCGCATCAGCGACAAGGGTATAGGAAACGGTATCTCTATCATACTCTTTGCCGGTATCGCAGCAAGATTCCCGAAAGATGCTCTGTATCTCGGAAAGCTTGCAAAGGACAGTATCGAGCAGGGACAGAATGGTAAATACGTTTTCATCTCACTCGCATATCTCGCATTTATTATATTCGAGGTCGGCTTTATCGTCTTTATGAACGAGGCGGAAAGACGTATCCCGATCCAGTACGCTAAGCGCGTTGTCGGAAGAAAACAGTATGGCGGACAGAAAACGCATATCCCGATAAAGGTTTGCATGAGCGGCGTTATGCCTATCATCTTCGCAATGTCCTTCATGTCTCTCCCGCAGACAATACAGCTTTTCAAGCCTGTAACTGAGAACTCATCAAAGTTCTACCAGAGCTTCTGCAACTTCTTCTCGACAAGAAGCTGGGGTTATGCAGCGATTTACTTCCTGCTTATCATAGCGTTCAATTACTTTTATGTATCGATCCAGTATAATCCGATCGAGATCGCTAATAACCTTAGACAGTCAAACGGCGGTATCCCCGGTATCAGACCCGGTAAGCCCACTTCGGATTACATCCAGAGAGTTCTTTCAAAGATCACTCTCGTCGGTGCGTTCTTCCTCGGCATTATCGCTATTATCCCGATCATCATCGGTAAGATCGACCCTCAGCTCCAGCAGCTCTCAATGGGCGGTACAACTATCCTCATTGCAGTAAGCGTTGCGCTCGAAACAACACGTACACTTGAATCACATCTTATGATGCGTCATCATAAGGGCTTTTTACAGTAAAGTAGGAGGAACAGATTTATGAACCTTATCTTTTTAGGCGCTCCCGGCGCAGGAAAAGGAACTCAGGCAGAGGTCGTTTCAGAGGCTCTGAACATTCCTCAGATCTCTACAGGCAACATTCTTCGCGAAGCTGCCAAGAACGGCACTGAGTACGGTCTCAAGGCTAAGGCTGCTATGGACGCAGGCGCGCTCGTTTCTGATGATATCGTTATCGGTATCCTCAAGGAAAGAATCGCTCAGGACGACTGCCGCAACGGTTTTATCCTCGACGGTTTTCCGAGAACTGTTCCTCAGGCTGAGGCTCTTGACGCTATGAACATTCAGATCGATAAAGTGGTTGAGATCGACGTGCCCGATGAAACTATCAAGCAGAGAGTTTCAGGCAGAAGAGTCTGCCAGGGCTGCGGCGCTTCATACCACATCCAGTACAAGCCTTCAAAGGTTGAGGGCATCTGCGATAAGTGCGGAGACAAGACTATCATCCGTAAGGACGATCAGCCTGAAGTCGTTCTCGACAGACTCGCTACTTATCACGAAAAAACAGCTCCTCTCAAGGACTACTATGAGAAGCAGGGCAAGCTTGTTACCGTAGAGGGACAGGAAGAGGTTGCTGATACTTCTAAGCTCACTCTTGAAGCTGTAGGAGTCAAGTAATGGGAATTACTATTAAAACAAAGTCCGAACTCGCCATAATGCGTGAAGCAGGAAGAATCACCTGCGGCGCAATATGGTATGCGGGCGAGAAGCTAAGGGCAGGTATGTCGACACTCGATGTTGATAAGCTCGTAGGCGAGTATTACGCCAAGCACGGGTGCAAGTCCTGCTTCAAAGGTCTTTACGGATTCCCCGCGAATGCTTGTATCTCAGTCAATGAGGAGATCATTCACGGCATCCCAAAGGCAAGCCACAGATTAAAGGAAGGCGATATCGTCAGCATAGACACCGGAGCTGCGTACAAGGGCTTTAACGGTGATAGCTGCTGGACCTTCCCTGTAGGCAAAATTTCTGATGAAGCCAAAGCATTGCTTGAGGTTACAAAGCAGTCTCTCTATGAGGGTATCGCTCAGGCTCAGGTGGGTGCAAGAATCGGAGATATTTCACACGCTGTTGAGGAGTACTGTGCTTCACGAGGCTACGGAATCGTAAGAAATTACTGCGGCCACGGTATTGGCAGAGAGGTACATGAATCACCTGAAATTCCGAACTGGGGACGTGCAGGTCACGGCCCAAGATTGGTCGCCGGTATGACTATCTGCATCGAGCCGATGATTAACGTCAAGGGCGATGATGTGAAAACTCTCAAAGACGGCTGGACTGTGGTTACAAAGAGTGGTTCTCTTTCAGCTCATTTCGAGCACGCTATCGCAATAACTCCTGACGGTCCCGTTATTCTGACAGAGCCTTGACGGAGGGACAACATTGTGAAGCTTAAAACAGGCTCAGTTGTTGCGGCGGAAGCAGGGCGCGACTGCGGCGGGTTCTTTGTCGTCACAGACATAGACGAAAACCGCGTGTATATAGCAGACGGCAAAAGCCGTAAGCTGAAATGCCCCAAGGCAAAGAATATAAAGCATATCCGCCTTACCAACAGTATGATAGATCTAAACGATATTACCGATAAAAAACTCCGCGCTGCCCTGAGGACGATCAGGGAAGCTGAGTAAAGAGGAGGTTATCTTGTGTCTAAAGAAGATGTAATTGAGGTTGAAGGCGTTGTGATCGACGCTCTGCCGAATGCAATGTTTAAGGTTCAGCTTGAAAACGGTCATGAGGTGCTCGCACACGTTTCCGGCAAGCTCAGAATGAATTATATCAGAATAGTGCCCGGCGACAAGGTAAAGCTTGAAATGTCGCCCTATGACCTCTCAAAGGGTCGTATCACATGGCGCGTTAAATAAAAAAGGACTAACAAGTCCGCTATCCGCTAAAGGAGGTATTTTCCAATGAAAGTCAGACCTTCAGTAAAACCTATTTGCGAAAAGTGCAAGGTTATCAAACGTAAAGGCAGAATCATGGTGATCTGCGAAAATCCAAAGCATAAGCAGCGTCAGGGCTGATTACCCTAAACGCGTGTAAATGGAGGTAATTACAATATGGCAAGAATAGCTGGTGTTGACCTTCCGAAGAACAAGAGAGTCGAGATCGGACTCACATATATCTACGGAATCGGTCGTCCTACTGCAACCAAGATCCTCGAAGAGACCGGCGTAGACCCTGATGTAAGAGTTAAGGATCTCTCCGAAGAGGACGTAGCAAAGCTTCGTGACTATATCGACGCTAACAATACAGTTGAGGGTGATCTCCGCCGTGAAGTTGCTCTTAACATCAAGAGACTCGTAGAGATAGGCTGCTACAGAGGCGTTCGTCACCGTAAGGGTCTCCCCGTAAGAGGACAGAGAACAAAGACAAACGCAAGAACCCGCAAGGGCCCTGTAAAGACCATCGCTAACAAGAAGAAGTAAGGAGGGTATGAACTTTGGCACAGCAGAAGGGTAAAAAGGTTACTACCATCAGAAGACGCAGAGAGCGTAAGAACATCGAAAGCGGCGCAGTTCATATTCAGTCCACTTTCAATAATACTATCGTAACTATCACAGACCTCGCAGGCAACGCTATTTCTTGGGCAAGCGCAGGCGAGCTCGGCTTCAGAGGTTCAAAGAAGTCTACTCCTTTTGCAGCACAGACTGCTGCTGAGACGGCTGCTAAGGCTGCTATGGAGCACGGCCTCAAGAACGTTGAAGTTTACGTAAAGGGACCCGGAGCAGGAAGAGAAGCTGCTATCAGAGCTCTCCAGACTGTAGGCCTTGAGGTAAGAATGATCAAGGACGTTACTCCTATCCCCCACAATGGATGCCGTCCGCCTAAGAGACGTCGTGTCTAATCAACAGGAGGTGTTTTAAAATGGCAGTACAGAAAGAACCTATTCTTAAAAAGTGCAGATATCTGGGCATCAGCCCCGCTGTAATGGGCGTTTCCAAGAAAGAATCTATCCGTTTCAAGAACGCTAACAACAGAAAGAAGATCTCTGAATACGGTCTTCAGCTCAAGGAAAAGCAGAAGCTGAAGTTTATCTATGGCGTGCTTGAGAAGCAGTTCAGACACTACTTCTCTATCGCTGAAAAGATGGAGGGCAAGGCTGGTGACAACCTCATCACTTGCCTCGAAACAAGACTCGACAGCGTTGTTTTCAGAATGGGTCTCGCTCTCACAAGAAGAGAAGCAAGACAGCTTGTTGTTCACAGCCACTATACAGTAAACGGCAAGAAAGTAAACATTCCTTCCTACAGAGTTAAAGTCGGCGATGTTATCGCTCTCAGAGAGAAGGACAGAACTTCCGAGAAGTTCAAGAACACAGTAGAGGAGACTAAGGACAGACTCGTTCCGATCTGGCTCACAGCTAACAAGGACGACTTCTCCGCTACAGTTAATCGTCTTCCTTCAGTTGAGGACCTTGACTACGAGGTAGCAACACACCTCATCGTCGAGCTGTACTCCAAGTAATAGTGATAAAACATTACTTGAGACTACAGTACTCAAAAAACACATTAATTGCGAAATAGGAGGGTTTTTATGCTGGAAAAAATTAATAAGCCTGATATTGATATCGTCGAGCTTAAAAGTGACGGCAAATACGGCAAATTCGTTTTAGCACCGTTGGAGCGCGGGTACGGAATTACTCTTGGAAACAGCCTCAGACGTGTGCTGCTCTCCTCACTTCCGGGTGTGGCTGTAACATCTGTAAAGCTTTCGGGCAAGGATGGTACGGTCCACCATGAGTTGTCAACTATTCCGGGCGTAAAGGAAGACGTTACCGAAATAATCCTCAGTATAAAGGGTCTCACCGCAAAGCTTTACGGTGAGGGTCCTAAGACAGTCTATATAGAAGCAGAGGGTGAGTGCGAAATAACTGCCGGTGATATAAAAACCGACTCTGAGGTCAATATTCTTGATCCCGGTATGCACATTGCTACATTGGGTAAAGACGCAAAGCTCTATATGGAGATAACGATCGACAGAGGCCGCGGATATGTTTCTGCTGAAAGAAACAAGAAGCAGGTAAATCTCCCTGTTGATGTCATCGCCGTTGACAGCATCTATACTCCTGTTCTGAAGGTCAATTATACCGTAGAGGATACCCGTCTGGGTCAGGTGACCGACTATGATAAGCTTACCATGGAGGTATGGACCGATGGTACTATCTCCGCTAAGGAAGCTCTCTCACAGGCGGCTAACCTCCTCGGAGAACACCTCAAGCTCTTTATCGACCTCTCTGAAGAGGCAAGACTTGCAGAGGTTCTCGTAGAAAAGGACGAAAAGGGTAAGGAAAAGATCCTTGAGATGACTATTGAAGATCTCGACCTTTCGGTACGTTCCTTCAACTGCTTGAAGCGTGCAGGAATTAATACTGTGGACGACTTGATAAACAAGTCTGAGGAAGAAATGATGAAGGTTAGAAACCTTGGAAAGAAATCCTTCGACGAGGTCAAGGAAAAGCTCCAGTCACTGGGCTTTGAACTCTCCTCTGAAGAAGAATAACCCTATAAATTACAAAGGAGTGAAATACAATGCCGGGTACAAGAAAGCTGGGCAGAACATCTGACCATAGAAAGGCTATGCTTAGAGGCATGGTGACTTTCCTTCTTGAGAATGGTCAGATCGAAACGACTGTTACAAGAGCTAAGGAAGTCCGCGCTGTTGCAGAAAAAATGATCACAATCGGTAAAAACGATGATCTGCACTCCAAGCGTCAGGTATTGGCTTACGTTACTAAGGAGTCCGTTGCAAAGAAGCTTTTCGACGAGATCTCTCCCAAATATGCTGACAGAAACGGTGGATATACACAGATCGTAAAGATCGGTCCCCGTCGTGGAGACGCTGCTGAGATGGCTATCATCAAGCTCGTTTGATCGATAGATTCTTATAAATAAGCGACTAAACCGTTCCCTTTGAGGGAGCGGTTTTTTGTTAAGGCTCTGCCTGACCGAGCCTATGTGGGAAAAAATGTGAATACTGCGTGAAATCGGCAAAAAGTGCTTGCATTGCGCGGTAAATTATGCTATAATATTCTTTGTAATATTATAAGTAAAACAGCCGCGCGTGCGGCAGAATGGAGATAATTTATGAACAGAAAGAAACTAATGAGCATCGCAAGTGCCGCTGTATTTACCATTATGTCGGCTTCTTTTGCCGCAATGAGCGCTTTTGCCGAGGAGGCTGCTGACACTGCTTCAAGCACACAGCAGACAACGAGTCAGGGTTCGTTCTTTACCCTTATCCTTCCGCTCATCATCATGTTTGCTCTCCTCTACTTCATCGCTATCAGACCCCAGAAGAAGAGAGACAAGGAACTCAAGGAAATGCAGGACAGCCTTCAGGTCGGTGACGAGGTCGTTACAGGCGGCGGAATCGTCGGCATGGTTGTAAGCGTAGGCGAGGATACGGTCGTTATCGAGACAGGCGGCGCAAAGCACAAGCTCAGGATCAAGAACTGGGCGATCACCGAGAACGTTACAGCTATGGAGCGCGCTAAGGCTGCCAAGGCTGCCGGTTCTGCAAAGAAGTCCAAGGACGCAGGAATGGCTTCTGCTGCCGTAGTTGACGATGATTCGGCTGAAAAGAAGTCCAAAAAGAAGAAAAAGGACGAGGAATAATTAAAAAAAACTCCGCATAGAATTGGTTGTACAATTCTTTTGCGGAGGTTTTTTATGCGCAGTTATCGGAAAAGCATATGGGCAGGCAGCTTCATGAGCCTCATGATATCGGCTTCGGCAGGACTATTTTGCTCGCTTATACTCACAGCGCTGTCAGCGCTGGTGATATACTTCTTTCTCGGAGATATGCGCACGGTGAAATATTTCTCAGCCGGAGCTATCATGGTCGGCGGATATGTCGGCTCGCTCATATGCGGCAGGCACAGGCGGCGCAGGGGCGCTTTCGAGGGCGCGGTCTGCGGATCTGTAATGTATTTCTTTCTCACAGTCTGCTCGCTTATCGTTACGGGAGGATTCATCGGCTTAAAGAAACTCCTGCTGCTTGTTCTGTCGGGAGCAGCAGGCGGAGCTGTGGGTGTAAACATGAAAAGGCCCAAAAACCTCAGAGATTAGGCGAGTATAGCAAAACAGCTGTCCGCAGATCGGACAGCCGTTTTTATCGCGTCATAGGATCAATAATCCCCAGAAGTATCATCCATGAGTTTGAACTCGATATTGTAGTAGCTCACGCTGCCGTTTTCGCTGACGTGAGCGCAGGTCGCGGGAACTGTATCTCCTGCGCCGTACATACTGCTGATAGTGTCGTAAAGTTCATCATAGGTGGAGATAGTCTTGCCGTTGATCTCCGTGATGAAGTCGCCGACTTTCAGCTCGGTATTAGCAATGTCGCAGTCCTCGCTGATCTCGGCGATGTAAATGCCCTTGAAGTCCTCTGGAAGAGCGTAGCCAAGAGCCTCCTCAATAGTGGCAATGCGGACTTCCGACGACATATCAATGAGCTGTATACCGATACGGAAACGTCCCGAAATATAGCCGTTATTGATGAGTTCCTCAATAACGGGGAGAGCCTCATTGACCGTTATCGCGAATCCGAGTCCCTCAAAGCTTGAGCTTACATATTTCGATGAAGTGATACCGATGACCTGACCGTACATATTGACCAGCGCTCCGCCCGAATTTCCGGGGCTTATGTCGGCATTGGTCTGAATGCAGTCCATTTCAAAGCCCGTAGAGGCGCTCTTGATCTTTCTGCTGACAGCGGAGACGATACCGTTTGTGACCGTGCTTGACAGGTCGGCAGGATTTCCGATAGCTATAACTGATTCGCCGACAATAGTTTCGTCAGAGTCGCCGAACGTTGCCGGAGTGAGGTCTGTCGAATTTACTTTGATAACAGCGATATCGGTTTTTGCGTCCCTGCCTATGATTTTCGCGGAGTACTGCTCGCCGTCAACCGTTTCGACCGTGTGTGTGCCTGTGGAGAGGAGAACGTGCGCATTCGTTACGATATAGCCGTCTTCGGAGAGAACTATTCCCGAGCCTGTGCCTGCAAGCGTAGTGGGGTCGGAGTAGGTGTATATCTTGACTATCGAGGGGCGGACAAGCTCCGAAACGCCCTCTATCGTGTATTTGCCGCTCTGGTCAACAAAGTTGTCGAAGTCATTGGCTCCGGCGGGTTTGGATTCGCGGTAGAGTACAACATTCTGCGCGGCGGGAATGTTTTTCATGGCCTTGCCGCTGTTCGTGATGTCGTAGATTATTCCGAAAACCGCGATCGCCAGAGCAGCGATGAGGATAAGCGAAAAAATAATTATGAGTGCAGTTTCCGCACGGCTGCGCTGTTTTTTCTCAGCTTTTTCAGCCTCTGCCGCGGCTAAAGCGGCTTGTTCGCGCTGACGGCGTTCAAGCTCCTCAAAACCGAGCGGCTCGTACATAAAGCTGTCGTAAACGGGACGCTGCGGCTGCTGACTGCTGCCGTAAGATGTGCCGTTGTAGGGCTGGCGGTTGAATCCGCCCTGATGCTGCTGTATCGGAGGCGGGGAGCTGAACTGCTGTGGCTGATTCGGCGGTGTGGTATTCTGCGGAGGAGGATTCACCTCTGTCTCCTGATGAGATTCGTATATCGGGATATCTGTATTTATATCTGAGCCTTTGCCGTCGCTGACGTTCTGCTGTCCGTCAGTCGGCGTACCGAAATTGTTGCCTGTTTCGTCCATATTTTATCCTTTCTTCTGAGGGCCCTTTTCCGGTATCTGAACCAGAAACTCGGTATATTCTCCGTAAACACTCTTTACAACGATGTGACCGCTGTGAAGGTGAACGATCTTTCTTGAAATGGAAAGTCCCAGACCGAGACCCGTGGTATCCTTGCCCCGTGAGGAATCGGTCTTGTAAAAGCGGTTGAAAACCTGTTCTATCTCGCTGTTTTTCAGACCCTCGCCCGTGTTCCTGATACCGACCGTGCATATTCCGTCAACGGTTTCAAAGCGGAATGAGAGCGTGCCGCCGTCATCGATGAACTTTACCGCGTTTTCGATAAGGTTGTAGAAAACCTGCTGCATGAGGTCTGCGTCTGCGATTGCGACAACTCTGCCCTCGCCGAGACCCTCGACATTGAGGTTCTTGTCCTCGATTTTTTTCTCGAACATGAGAACGGTCTGGATAACGAGGTCGGTGAGGTTTGTCTCGCGGAAATTCGGCGAGAGCGTGCCCGACTCAAAGCGCGACATATTCAGCATTGAGCTGATGAGTATCTTCAGTCTGTGTATCTCGTTTGAAACGAGAACAAGGTACTCATTCTGCCTTGATTTCGGGATAGTACCGTCAAGAATTCCGTCCACAAAGCCGCCTACCGTGGTGATCGGGGTGCGCAGTTCGTGCGAGACATTGGCAATAAAGGTCTTGCTGACGTCCTCGCTCTTTTCGGCGCATGAGGCGAGAGAATTCATGTATTCGGCGACCTCCTTGGGCAGACCTGAGATGTTGGTCTGGAGTTTTTCGTCGAATTTTCCCTTTGAATAAAGCTCGCCTATTCTCCTGCACTCGGATTCAAACTCAGCGTATTTCTTCATCTTTTTCCTGTTGATGATAAAATAGAGGTAAAATCCTGCTGCGGCGAAAGCCGAATAAAAGAGCGTCATTTTTACCGTGTAAATATTTATCTGGTCTGAGTCCACATAAAACATCGCGTACATACGCTGAGTGGACGTGGGGGTGCTGCCGTTTTTGAGGAAAAAGTCATTTCCGTAAAGAATATGCGGTTGATTGGAGGAAAATCCGCTCGTGTCGAAATCGAGATACGGTTCTTCTTTGAGCGATTCCATTGTATCGGCTGACAGCGGCTCGACCGCCTTGATTTCGTTGCCGTAAGTGTCCGCTGAGAGAACGCAGTTTCCCTGAGAGTCGTAAATGCGGATAGTAAGACCGTACTCCTCCTCAAGTTCCTTGTGCAGTATCTGCGCATCGGAGGAATTGACCTCGTAAGGTTCATGGTAGCTGCTTTTGAGGAAGCTTATAAAAGTATCGCCCCGTGTTTTCAGGTCGCTGAGTTTTGCGTGCTTGTACATGAACGAGCTGATCGTTACCATTATAACGATAGTCACAACAGTTATTGTTATAAGAATGAACATTGAAAAGCTGAAAAGTTTGAAATACGAGCTTTTTTTATTCAACGCCTATCACCTCAATGATGTAAAACAGGGGACAAAACGTCCCCCGTGTAAATTATTCTTCTTCGTCCGCCTCAAACTTGTAACCTACGCCCCAGACGGTCTTGAGAGCCCATTTATCGGAAACTCCCTCAAGCTTTTCGCGCAGGCGCTTGATGTGAACGTCGATCGTGCGTGAATCGCCGTAGTACTCAAAGCCCCATACCTCATCGAGGAGCTGGTCGCGTGTGTAAACTCTGTTCGGATTTGAAGCAAGATAGTAAAGCAGTTCAAGCTCCTTGGGCGGAGTATCGACGTTCTTGCCGTTTACTTTCAGCTCATAGCTGTCCATATTGACAGAAAGCTTGTCGTAATGGACCTCTTTGGCTTCGGGTTCAGCGGTATTTGCGCTTACTCTCCTTGTAACGGCGTTGATTCTTGCAATAACTTCCTTAGCATCGAAAGGCTTGACGATATAGTCATCTGCGCCGAGTTCGAGACCGATCACCTTGTCAATGGTCTCACCCTTGGCGGAGAGCATGATTATCGGAACGTTCGAGTTCTTGCGGATTTCGCGGCAGACCTGCCAGCCGTCCTTACCTGGGAGCATTATATCAAGCAGAACCATATCGGGTTTGAGCGCGTTGAATTTAACAACAGCCTCCTCACCGTCGTGTGAAAGAATAACGCTGTAGCCGTCCTTTTCAAGATAAAGTCTGAGAAGATCACAGATATTCTTGTCATCATCGACAATAAGAACCTTCAAACTTTTTTCGGTAGCCATGATTTTAATACCCTCTTTCTTTAATAGTTGTGTACTTAATATACAGTATATCATATTATTTAAAAAAAAGCAATAGGATATTGGTAATTTTTTCATAAAAATGCTCCTCACCGAGAAGATGAGGAGTCGTTTTTATATTATTCAAGCAGAGATTTGCAGGCTTTGCCGCGGAAAGCCTTTCTCATGCGGTTTTGGAGATCCCGAATGGAAAATAATTTCGCTTGCAGTTAACCTCGGTTATCATAAAGCGCAGGTGTGCCAAAAGCTTGCAATGCGCGTGAAAATGTGCTATAATAAATCCGTTACTTGACATTATCGTTGCGGTATTTTGCACGGGTGCGGGCAATGCTTTCCTCGCTGCGTTTTATGAGATTGAGCAGCGATGAGGAGTACTGCGTGTAGTCCTTTTGCAGGGTCGAGGTCGTTATGTAGAGCGTGTCAAAGTTGTCCACACAGTCGTTTCCGTCGAGCGGTATTCCGCTTGAAGCCGCCTTTATGTTGGCTTCGCTCATTGAGACGATAGCGTTTGCGCTGTCATTTGCTATTACCTTCGGGATACGGAAAAGCTTCTGGTCGTTGTGCGGATTTGCGTTGTAGACTATTCTGAAAAGCTTGTACACCGACAGCATCAGGTAAGACGAGACTTCTTTGATAAGCGTTATGCTGTTTGCTTTCTGAGCAAGGCTGAAAAGCATACTGATCGAGTTATTGATAATTCTGCGGTTGAAGTTTATTATCTCGGGCGACGGCATACCGAGGTTGTTGTTCCCGTCATCGTCGGGAATATCCTCTATGGAAATAGTCTTTCCCTCAGGCTCGTTGGTTCTGCCGAGCAGGTAGTCGCAGGAGACATTATAGTAATCAGCGATCTTCACAAGGAAGTTGAGTCCGCATTCACGGATCCCCTTTTCATAATGTGAAAGCAGAGCCTGAGAAATACCGAGGTCGGTCGCAGCCTGTTTCTGACTGATGTGGCGCTCCTTTCGCTGTAGAGTAATGATTCTTGCAAAATCGGAATTCATAGTAATTTCCCCCTGTAACAAAATAGTGCGGTAAAAAGTGATAATATATATATTATAATACAAAATGTATAATTTGTAAATATGTGGAATGTGAAATAATTGTGAATGAAAATAGCCGATATTCGTAATTTTGACCAACAGTTAAAATTTATCGCCGCTATTTTGTGCAATTTTATATATGGAGGATCTAAAATGAAGGGTTACAGATTAAGTATTCTGCGTCACGGAATGACCGAGGCAAATGCAAAGGGGATCTATATCGGCAAGACCGACACACCGCTTTCTGACAAGGGCGCGGCTCAGCTTGCGGCAAAAATGGACGAGTTTGACTATCCGACTGTCCACAGAGTATATTCCTCGCCGTTGAGAAGATGTACCGAGACTGCGGAGATACTCTTTCCCCACACTCAGATATGCGTGGTTGACGACCTGAGAGAGCTTGATTTCGGAATTTTCGAGAACAAGAGCGTTGATGAGCTTGTAAAGCGCGAGGATTACATGAAATGGATAAAGGGCGGCAAGGATTCCCGTCCGCCGCAGGGTGAGAGCTTGCAGGAACTTACTGCGCGTACATACAAGGCTCTGCATGAGATAATAACCGACATGATGAATGACGGTCTTACGCATTGTGCAGTCATAACTCACGGCGGAGTTATCTCGAATATGCTCTCGTGTTACGGACTCCCCAAGTATAATCCTGCCGAGCTGACTGCTGATTTCGGTGAGGGCTTTGACGCTATCGCAACGGCGCAGATGTGGCTCAATTCGCAGGCGATAGAGATACTCGGCTACTGCCCCTACGAGAAAATTCAGGACGCAGACGATTTTTACAGCATTTAAGAGCCTGTAAGAAATCCATCTGCGGCAGGCTGAAAATGTTCGCCTGAGTGAGCGCTCTTATATAATGTATAAAATCCGCAGTGATTCCCATAATAATAGTATCTTTTATGGGAGGCTGATATTATGAGAGCAATGGAGCTTGTCCGCTATTCACGCAGGCTTATGGGAAAAAGCCGCGCGTCGGCTGTGGCAATATGTATTCTGCCGCTTTTGGCAGAGCTTTTCTTTCGTTTTGCGGAGGCGGCGATATACAGCCTTTTGCTGTATTTCGGGCAGATGCAGCCCATTGCGCTTTTCCGCGTTGAGAGCGGTATCCAGCTTGCGGTCATGCTGATGTGTACGGCGTTGAGGTGGATAACGGTGTATCCGCTGACATATGCGGCGGCTGTCAGAATGTGCGCTGTGTTCTCGGACGAGAGAAAACGGGCCGCGCCCTACTCAAAAATAGTCATGTGCGGACGAGGCTTTTGGCGGAGCATTGCGGCGGCAGTCTGCTCCAAGCTGATAGGCATGGCGGCTCTTGTGCCGGCAGTTTTCTTTGGAGTGGCAACGTACAGGCTTGTGAGCGGCTCGCTCGATACGAACGGAGTTTTCATGGCAGTCCACGCGGCTGTGCTTACGCTGGTTTCGCTTGGAATATGGGCAGCCTGCCGCGTAAGTCTGTCGGCAGTTCCTTATCTGCTTGCGAAAATGCCGCAGAAAAACGCATTTGCCGTGGCTTTTTACTCGCTGAGATTCATGCGCGGACGCAGAAGGGTAATACTCCGTCTGGGACTTATTTTCCTGCCCCTCGCGCTGACAATAATCGGTATCCCGACCGCCGTCTGCCGTTTCAAGGCGGCTTATGCGCTGGGTATCGACATCTTTATACGCGAGGACGAATACGCCGCCGAGGAGGAAAACAGAGTTGAAAGAAATAAGACTGGTCGTGGACTCGCCGCAGCCGATGACGCTGAAAAATTTTCTCACCGAAAGAAAAGGCGTCTCAAAGAGAATGCTGGCGAAGCTTAAACGGCAGGAGGGCGGAATAACGCGCGGCGGCAGGCTCGTGAGGAGCATAGACATGGTCTACGAGGGCGATGTGATAGTGCTGAACCTGAACGACACGAGTTTCCTTGAGCCGAATCCCGAGCTGAGCGTACCGGTAGTTTTCGAGAACGACAGCCTCGTGGTCTTTGACAAGCCTGCCGGAATGCCCGTCCACCCGTCGATACATCATCAGGGCGATACTCTCGGGAACTGCTTTGCGGCGATGTATCCTGAGCTTACGTTCCGTCCCGTGAGCAGGCTCGACAGGGATACCTCCGGCTTGTGCATTGCGGCCAAGAACGCTCACGCCGCAAAGCTTTTGCAGGGACATTGCCCGAAAGTGTACTACGCGGCGGTTCACGGGGAGATACCTGAGAGCGGAACTATCAATGCTCCCATAGCGCGCGAGCAGGAGAGCATAATTCTCCGATGTGTCCGCGAGGACGGACGCGCTGCCGTTACCCATTACAGGCGTATCTCATGCAGCGGTACATATTCGCTTGCGGAGGTTACTCCCGAAACAGGGAGGACTCACCAGATAAGAGTCCATTTTGCGCATATCGGTCATCCGCTTGCAGGGGACGATATGTACGGCGGAAAGAGGACGGATATAAGCCGACACGCGCTCCACTGCGCACAGATAACATTTACAGATCCGGAAACGGGAAAGGAAGTAACGGTTCGCTCGGAGCTTCCCGACGACATGAAACGATTTAATGGAGGAATTAAAATGAAAAGAATAGCAAGTTTTGAAGTTGACCATACAAAATTCGGCGTAGGAATGTACATATCACGCATTGACGGAGATATCACGACATTTGATGTCCGCATGGTAAAGCCTAACGGCGGTGTTTATGTTTCAAATCCGTCACTCCACACCATTGAGCACCTTTTCGCAACATATGCGCGCAACAGCGAATTCAGCGACAAGGTCATCTATGTCGGTCCAATGGGCTGCCGCACGGGATTTTATCTGCTTACGCGCGATCTTCCCAAGGAGGACGCTATTAAGCTTGTCAGGGAGGCTTACAGCTTTATTGCGTCATATGACGGTGAGATTCCCGGCTGCTCGGCAGTAGAGTGCGGAAACTACCTTGAGCACGACCTTGGAGCGGCTAAGAAAGACGTTCTGCCGCTCCTTGAAAAGCTTGAGGGCTATACCCCTGAAATGCTCGATTATTCATGGCATTTTAACCGAAAATAACGTATAAGGTTTGTGCAAGCCTACAAAATAGGGCACGAACCCGAAAAAACGACGCTTTCGGCGTTGTAATTTTTCACTGTATTGTTATAATATTACAGTACGGCAAATAGTAGTATTTCGGGGAGTTTTCCCATAAAAGGAGCTGATATCATGGAGAATGAGCGTCTTGACGACGCAGAAAATACAGATTCCCGCAGCGGCGGACTCTCAGGAGTTTTCACAAGAGCAGGACTCTTTGCGGTCAAGTTCTTTGTCATGATAATGCTCGGGGTCATCAAGGGCGCAAGGTTCATTCTGCTGGAGCTTTCAGAGCTTGCAAAAGGTCTGTTCAGAGCGCTTTTGTGGCTTTTGAAGGAGCTTACCGCTCCGCTAAGAAGCAGATTCAACATCAACAAGGAACTTCAGCGCAGGATGATACGCGCCAAAAAGGAGAGCAGGTCTGCATACATTCATGCAATGCTCCACTTCTGGACATCGTATCTTTTCGGCGAGGGCGGAGTTTTCTACACGGCGTTCAATTATATTCTGCCGATAGTTTCGGTGGCTTTTCTTGTGGGAGTGATAAAGTACGGCTCGGGTCTTGAATACGGCCTCAGCGTTGAGTACAACGGCAGGGAGATCGGAGTTATCACGGCTGAGGCTGATTTTGAAACTGCCGAGCGCGAGGTTCAGCAGAGGATCGACTATGCGGGCAACAGTACTCCCGTTGACCTGTCTGCCAAGTATTCGCTGCGCATTATTTCTGACAGCGACAAGATAGTTTCCGCCGAGCAGCTTGCAAATGAGATGCTTGCGGCTTCGGACGAGGAGCTTAAAGAGGCTTACGGGATCTACATTGACGGCAAATTCATCGGCGCGGTCGAGGACAAATCTCCGATTCAGGACGCGCTTTCCGAGAGACTGCTCAACTATAAGGTCGACGGCGTGGTAAAGAGCGTTGAATATAAAAACAAGATCGAGTATTCGCACGGAATATACCTCGCGGACAGCGTTATGGGACAGCAGGAGGCAATAGACCTCCTCACCTCAACGACGAGCCGTAAGGGTATCTATATCGCGAAAGCAGGCGATACGGCGGTTTCTATAAGCCAGAAATTCAACATGGACCTTACCCAGCTCGAAAACATGAACCCGAACATCGAGGAGAGCTGCCGCGAGGGCAGAATGGTCAATATCATGGAGCATGAAAGCTATCTGCCGATACAGTATGTACGCGAGATAGAGATGATATCGTTCCTTGACTACGAGACGGTCAAGGTCGAGACCAGTGCTCTCAATGTCGGAGTTGAGTCGGTTCTCGTAAAGGGCGAGCGCGGCGAGAAGGTGAGCAATGTCGAAATAACCTACGTTGACGGCGAGGAGTATTCGCGAAAGACTCTCAGCGCGCAGATAACCAAAGAGCCTGTCGTTGAGCAGATAGGCGTGGGAACTTATTCCGCCATGCCTGCAAGCAAGGACACCAAACTCTACGGTACGGGCGAGTTCTCGTGGCCTGTAGACGGCGGCTATATCAGCGACCCGTTCGGAAGCGACAGAAACCACAAGGGTCTGGATATCGCGGCTGACGGCGGAACGGATATCTATGCCGCAGCAGACGGCGTTGTTGTGTCAGCAGGCTGGAATTCTGGCGGCTACGGCTACTTTGTAATGATCGACCACCTCAACGGCTATCAGACCGTATACGCGCACATGAGCGCGGTTTACGCGACCGCAGGCTCGGAGGTGATGCGCGGTCAGCTCATCGGAGCGGTCGGCACAACGGGTCATTCGACCGGAAATCACTGCCACTTTGAGGTGCGCTACATGGGCGTATGCACAGACCCGACAATGTACCTTAACACGGTGGATTACGGCGATACTGCAAACGAGGATAACGGATAGCAACAAAAGGCGGGCTGAAAAGTCCGCCTTTTATACTATTGCCATAGATATTAGTGTAACTCATATTGGTCAGTTGTGCACAATGCTGAAATTTGTGAAAGTTTGAAGAATAGACTTGATTTCTCGGAAAAAGGTGGTAAAATATAATTAGCACTCGGAAAGATAGAGTGCTAATTGAATACAGCAATCACTATTTAGGAGGTATATATTATGACTATCAAACCATTGCAGGACAGAGTCGTTGTTAAGATGACTGAGGCAGAGGAAACAACCAAGAGCGGTATCATTCTCTCAGGTTCAGCTAAGGAAAAGCCTGAAGTTGCTCAGGTTGTTGAGGTAGGTCCCGGAACTTCCGACGTAAAAATGGAAGTTAAGAAGGGCGACAAGGTTCTCATTTCAAAGTACTCGGGAACTAATGTAAAGCTCGACGGAGAAGAATATATCATCGTTAAAATGGAAGATATTCTCGCAGTTGTTGACTGATCGGCTATCAACTATATATAAGTAAGGAGAAGATTTATTATGGCTAAGGATATTAAGTACGGCGCAGATGCAAGAAATGCACTTCAGGCTGGTATTGACAAGCTTGCAGATACAGTAAGGATCACCATGGGCCCCAAGGGCAGAAATGTTGTACTCGACAAGAAGTTCGGCGCTCCCCTCATCACAAATGACGGTGTTACCATTGCCAAGGACATCGAGCTTGAGGACGCTTTTGAGAACATGGGCGCACAGCTCGTTAAGGAAGTTGCTACAAAGACAAATGACGCTGCCGGAGACGGTACAACAACAGCTACACTTCTCGCACAGACTATCGTTCGCGAGGGCATGAAGAACATCGCAGCAGGTGCAAATCCGATGATCCTCAGAAAGGGTATCGCAAAGGCTGTTGATACTGCTGTTGAGGCTATCGTTGCTAATTCAAAGGCTGTTGCAGGCTCTGACGATATCGCAAGAGTAGGTACAGTTTCATCTGCTGATGAGAATGTCGGCAAGCTCATTGCTGAGGCTATGGAAAAGGTTACTGCTGACGGCGTTATCACTATCGAGGAGAGCAAGACTGCTGAGACCTACAGCGAAGTCGTTGAAGGTATGCAGTTCGACCGCGGCTACATTTCACCTTACATGGTAACAGATACAGATAAGATGGAGGCTGTTTACGATGATGCTTACATTCTTATCACAGATAAGAAGATATCTTCAATTCAGGAGATCCTCCCGCTCCTCGAGCAGATCGTAAAGATGGGCAAGAAGCTCGTTATCATTGCTGAGGACGTTGAGGGCGAAGCTCTTACAACAATCATCCTCAACAACCTCCGCGGAACATTCAAGGTTGCTGCTGTCAAGGCTCCCGGCTTTGGCGACAGAAGAAAGGAAATGCTCAAGGATATCGCAGTTCTCACAGGCGGCGAAGTTATCTCCTCCGAGCTTGGTCTTGAGCTTTCTGAAACAACTATCGAGCAGCTTGGTCAGGCTAAGCAGGTAGTTATCCAGAAGGAGAACACAATTATCGTTGACGGCGCAGGCAACTCAGACGCTATCAAGGCAAGGGTTCACCAGATCCGTGCTTCTATCGAGACTACAACTTCTGATTTCGACCGCGAGAAGCTTCAGGAAAGACTTGCAAAGCTTGCAGGCGGTGTTGCAGTTATCAAGGTAGGTGCTGCTACAGAGATCGAGATGAAGGAAAAGAAGCTCCGTATCGAGGACGCTCTCGCAGCTACAAAGGCTGCTGTTGAGGAGGGTATCGTAGCAGGCGGCGGTACTGCATTCATCAATGCAATTCCTGCTGTTAACAAGCTTGTTCCCACACTTGACGGCGATGAAAAGACAGGTGCAAAGATCATACTCAAGGCTCTTGAAGCTCCTGTAAGACAGATCGCTGAGAACGCAGGCCTTGAGGGCAGCGTGATCGTTGACAAGATCATTCGTTCACGCAAGGTAGGCTACGGCTTCGATGCTTACAACGAAGTTTACACAGACATGATCCCTGCCGGTATCGTTGACCCGACTAAGGTAACACGTTCAGCTCTCCAGAATGCTGCATCTGTAGCATCTATGGTTCTTACAACAGAGAGCCTCGTAGCTGATATTAAGGAAGATACACCCGCAGCTCCCGCAATGCCCGCAGGCGGAATGTATTGATCCGATAAAAATCGCACTCCATAAAACAGAGACCCGAAAGCGGAATGTGCCGCTTTCGGGTCTTATTTTTAGTAAGTTTTATTCAGTAACAAACTGCTCTAATGTTGAGATGAAGTTAGCAAAGTGTTCTGCCTGATGTGGGAATCCGTCAATTTTAGAACCGGTCTGAAAGAGAAGGTCATCAAATTCCTGTGAACGCAGGTTGAAAAGCTTTGCGCTAATAATTTTCTGATTTGCGACAGTATCTTTGATAGAGAGCTTTTTAGGTGAATGGAAATCATATATTGCAGCACTTTTAAACGGGATCACAGTGTATATTACCAAGTGATTGGTATCTGTTAACGTCACAAATCCGGAGCCTGTTGGCTTTGAACTTAGCAAGGTCTTTACCTTGAACGAAACTCCGATAGGGCACAATGCTTTAGAGCCGATAGCAGGGAGTATTTCGTTAAACGATTTTATCATGTTTTCTTCCGAGTAGCCTGACATTTTATTGAGCGTTCCAAATAGACTCATTGTAATTTCTCCTTTGTGCGCAGCGAGTATTTACGAGCCGCCGCAGATTTCGGAAAATACCGCCATATGCGGCGCGATATTTCCTGAAATTTATTATACCATGCAAAAAGTTGGACTGTCAATAGAAAAGCTATAGTTTTTATAAGATACTAAACAGGCTCTAATGGAACGCCCTCACTTGCAGGGCGTTCCCTCTTAAAAAACAGTCCACCGGACTGTTTTTTAATTCACCCTTTGCGGAGCGCTTGAAGGCAGTTTGCGGGGCGTTGCCCCACACCCCACCAAAGGCTCTGCCTTTGGAATCCGCTAAAGGGTTATAAACCCTTTAGAATCCCGATATTAGGTAAAGAGAATTTTTCGTTTTATGTTGAGGCGTTTTTATTGCGATGATAAATTGTGTGAGGAATGATTTTACAATAGCACAATATATCAGTAAGCAAGTATTATATGTCATTGAACTCAATGGTCAATTGAGCTATAATGTATACAACACAAGGGGATAAAGAGTGCAGAACGGCTGCACGGAATTTCTTATCATTAATATTTATTAAAACATTATTGGAGGACTACTTATGAAGAACTCATTGATGAAAAAGAGAGTTGCTTCTGTTGCGGCAGCGGCTGTAATGAGCCTGACTACGGCAGCAGGAACTCTTGGCGGTAATTATGCTGCTGTTTCGGGTACTGATATATTCACAGCATTTGCGGCTGACAGCAGCGTTAAGATCATTCAGGCTGGCGGATTCGGCGAGGGTGTTTATGTAACATGGAGCGCTGTCAGCGGAGCTTCCGGCTATAACGTTTATGTAGACAATACAAAGATTGACTCAATGCTTATCAGACAGTACAGCGGCTATATGAGAGCTGACGCTCTTGGTCTCAAGGCAGGCAGCCATTCGATAAAGGTCGTTCCCGTGATAAACGGCAGCGAGGATAATTCCAAGTCGGCATCTTCATCAGCCGAAGCCTATGCTCACGACAGAAGCGGTTTCGGATTTGTAAACGGAACTTCCTCGGGAGCTTACAATGAGGACGGTACGCTTAAATCCAATGCATCTGTTATTTATGTTACAGAGGCAACCAAGGATACGGTAAGCGTTTCACTTCCTGACAAGAAGGGAACAGTTACCACTGTCACAGGAGTTCAGAATATTATAACGAATCTCAAGGATAATTCAAAGGTCGGCCCTGTATGTATCAGGTTCATCGGAAACATCACAGACCCCGCTGATATGCCCAAGGGCGATCTCATGGTTGACGGAGTTGTCTGCGGACTTACGATTGAGGGCGTGGGCAACGACACAACGTTCAACGGATTTGGTCTTGTAATGAAGAACAGTTCTAATGTTGAGGTACGCAACCTCGGCTTCATGAACTGCAACAGCTCAGAGGGCGACGACTGCGGACTCCAGCAGAAAAACGACCATATCTGGGTCCATAACTGCGACTTCTTCTACGGCGATGCAGGTTCGGACGCAGATCAGGTAAAGGGTGACGGTGCACTCGATACAAAGACTTCTACCTATGTTACACATTCATACAACCATTTCTGGGATAACGGAAAGTGCAATCTTCAGGGCATGAAGAGCGAGAGCACAGAGAATTACATTACATACCACCACAACTGGTACGACCACTCTGATTCGCGTCATCCAAGGATCAGAACCTGTTCGGTACACATTTACAACAACTATTATGACGGCAACGCAAAGTACGGTGTCGGCGTAACAATGGGAGCGTCTGCTTTCGTTGAGAATAACTATTTCAGAAACTGCAACTATCCCATGCTTATCTCCAAGCAGGGAAGTGATGATCTCTCGGGCGGCACATTCTCAGGTGAGAACGGCGGCGTTATCAAGGCTTGCGGCAACTACATTACAGGCGCGAAAGCCTACACAACGTATCAGCAGGATCCCACTGATTTTGACGCTTACGAAGTATCAAACGCTAAGGAAACAGTTCCCTCGTCAGTAAAGGCAAAGCAGGGCGGGACTACATACAACAATTTCGATACTTCCTCGGTAATGTACAGCTATACGGCTGATTCTCCCGAGGAGGCAAAGGAAAAGGTAATGGCTCGTGCAGGCCGTGTTGACGGCGGCGACTTCAAGTGGACTTTCGATAACAGCGTTGACGACTCCTCTTATGCAGTAAATGAAGCGCTCAAGGCAGCAATTGTAGCTTATAAGGATTCTATCGTTGCAATAGGCAGCGGATTTACAGATAATAATGATCCTGTTGTCACCACAGTAACGACTTCCGTAAAATCGACCACCACCACGGTCACGACAACTCAGCCTCAGCAGACTACAACTACGACCACGTCAACAGTTCCTGTTGTCGGCTCGGACGTTATTTATGTTTCTCCCAACGGAGGCGGGGACGGCAAGTCAATGAACTCGCCGACTGACGTTCTTACAGCAATAAAGAGTGTCCCCGCAGGAGGTACTATCTACCTCCTCGATGGAACATATAAATTCAGCGAAACTATCCTGATCAAGGAGAACAACTCGGGCACAGCCGGAAAGTACAAGACGATCTCCGCATACCCCGGTGCAAAGGTAAAGTTTGACTTCTCAGGTCAGGCAGTTGCAGGAGCAAACAGAGGATTCGTCCTTGACGGTGCATACTGGCACTTCTACGGATTTGAAATCGCAAATGCAGGCGATAACGGAATGCTCCTTTCGGGTGATAACAACATCATCGAGATGATGATATTCAACGGAAATCAGGATACCGGTCTTCAGCTCTCACGCTATAACACCTCTTATGCGTCTGTTGCGGAGTGGCCTGCAAACAACCTTATCAAAAACTGCACCTCCAAGAATAACTGCGATGACGCAACTATGGAGAATGCAGACGGGTTTGCTGCAAAGCTCACCTGCGGCGAGGGAAATGTATTTGACGGCTGTATGTCCTACAACAACTCCGATGACGGCTGGGATCTCTATGCCAAGACCGAAACAGGCCCGACAGGTGTTGTAACTATCAAAAATTCTATCGCATTCCGCAACGGCTTTACAGAGGACGGCAGAGGTTACGGTGAATGCGACGGAAACGGCTTCAAGCTCGGCGGCGGCGGAGTCGGTACGCGCCATATTGTTGAGAACTGTCTCGCTTTCGAGAACCTCAACTGCGGATTTACTGACAACAACAATCCAGAATTCGGCGATATGAAGAACTGCACCGCTTACAATAACGGTATCGGCGGCAACGGCAAGTCAAACTACATGGTTTACAGATGCAGCACTTCCGCGTCATTTGACGGAATGATGTCATACATCAATACCGCAAAGGTTTCCAAGACAAATGCTCCCGGTATCAAGGTAAGCAATGATAAATTTGTCGGAAACATGACAAATTCCATTTACTACAACGGCAAGTACTATTATGCAAAGAACAGCACGGTAATGACCAACGGTGCAAAGCTTGGCGATATTGTAACTCCTGCTGATTCAGATTTCATAACACTCAGCGTTCCGGCTATGGGCACAGATTTCCACACAGTATGGAGAAATGCTGACGGTTCGCTGGATCCCGCAGGTTTCGCGGAGACTCCCGAAAACGGCACATACGCAAAGCTTGGCTATCATATGTCTGACGGTTCTTCACAGCCTGTTGTTACAACAGTAAGCACGCAACCTGTACAGACAACTACTACCACCACTACAACGGGCGGTCAGGTAACTCCCATTGAAGGAGATCAGGTTCACAACTTCACGCTGAACGGAGTTTCAAGCAGCTTCTATACTATCAGCGGAAGCCTCTCTACATCGAAGGGTACTGTAAATTACAACGGCATTACACTTACACAGTGTCTCAAGCTCGAAACAGCCACAACCGTTGGATTTACAGCCCCTTCCGCAGGTAAATTCACGCTTGTATTTGCAGAGTCCGACGCAACTATCAAGGTTGACGGAACAAAGTACACTTCAAGCGGCGACGGAATCATAACAGTTGACGTTTCGGCTGGCGCTCACACGGTGTCAAAGGCTGATGCAGCAAACCTTTTCTACATGGTTTATGCTCCTGAGACTTCACAGACAACAGCTTCCGCAACCACCACGACAACTACTACAAGCACCGAAAGCAACTATCTTGCAGGCGATGCAAACGTTGATGGCAAGGTTGACATTTCAGACGCAGTCATGATCCTTCAGGTCATTGCAAACAGTGACAAATACGGTGTAAACGGCAGCAGCGATACCCATATTACAGAACAGGGCGTTCTGAACGGTGATGTTTACAAGAAAGGTTCAGGTCTGACAACACAGGACGCGCTTTCGATTCAGAAGTACGTTGCTCAGCTCATAACAGCACTCCCGGAATCCTAAGAAAATTCCGGTTCCCCTAAATATAATGATATAATGGAAAAAGAAGCTCGTGAGGGCTTCTTTTTCCATAGTGTACAGTGGGAACTTTCAATTTTTGATAGACTGACTATTGACATATGCGCAACAGCGTGGTATAATAAAGTTAATTAAATTTTAAGGAGTTTAATAATTTTATTATTTAAGGAGGTACGTTAAATGCTAAACTCAAAACGTATGCAAAAGGCTTTGCTTCTTGCTCTTGTTATGCTGACCGCATGGCTGCTCCCCCTCTTCGGGCTTGCCGGCGATCCGCTTGAAGTGCAGGCAGCTTCGGTGGATTATCCCGTTCAGCTAATGAACATTGCGACCAAGGATAATTCAAAAGTCCTGACCGAGAACGGAACCAAGGACGGCTCTACCCTCTCAGTTAAGGCTCTCGGCAGTACTCTCGCGCCTTCATGGCGCTTCGACCGTGTCGGTTCGGACGGAAACGGAACATTTTTCAAGATCTGCAATGCAGAGTCGGGACGTGTTCTCACTCCACAGAATTATAATGTTGCGGCAGGGGCAAATGTTATCGTCTACGGCAGCGAGTCCGCCAAGTCGCAGCATTGGTACGCTGTTCCCGTAAGTAAAGACCGTCTTGGAAACGATCTCTGCTACAAGATAGTCAACTACTCTGACACTTCGCTTGCTCTCACACAGGGAACTTCCGGCATGACTCTTGCAAGCTACACGGGTGCGGATAATCAGCTTTGGCTTTTAAATCCCGACGGATTGCAGGGATTTGCAGGCTACTGCAAAAATGACAACCTTGGCAGCGTTAAGGCTGCGGACATCGGCGGACTTTTCGGCGAGACAGTAGAGGTATCAACCTTTGACGAGCTGAAAAAATACGCAACTTCCGATACGCCCTACACGATCGTTGTAAAGAGCAACATAAGTGTCAGCACCCTTACGAAGGATTCCTCGGGCAGATATTACTGCCCTGACGGACGTATCTATGTTCACAGTAACAAGACCATTATAGGAAGCTACGGCGCGCACACGCTTTACAATGTTCAGTTCTGCACATCTTCAAACAACGGAACAGGCAATAATATCATAATCAAGAACTTTGAACTTCAGCACGATAGTAATTCCAACGGAAACGACTCCATCGTGGTTTATTTCGGTTCAGGTGAGAATCTTTGGGTAGATCACTGTACATTTGTGGGACATTCGGACTACAATACGGCTTCAACGGGACTTCCCGATTGGGATAAGTTCCTTGCCTGCTGTTATGATGCGGATTACTGCACGGTTTCGGACAGCTCATTCGGACTTCACGAGTACGGCGTTATCCTCGGTTATCCCGATGACAGCGAGAGCAACTACAGCAAGTACGACGGTTATCCGAATATGTCGCTTATCTCAAACAAGTTTAAGCAAACTCTTACAAGAGGCCCGGGACTCATGAGGTGGGGATATTACCACTCGCTCAATAACTTTGTTGATACGTTCAGCATGGCTTTCACCGTTCAGAGCGACTGCAAGATATTCTCTGAGAACTCATACTTCACAGGCGGCGGAAATGTCTGCTGTGACTGGGGACAGTCCGCGTATAAGGGCTATTTTACCGATTCGGGTTCGATTTTCAACAAAGCTAACAGAACAGGCGTAGGTCAAGGCAGCGGGAATAATCTCTCCTACGCAGGCGAATGCACATGGAGACCAAACACTAACTACGACTACATTTCGCTTACCGCAGAGAATGCCAAGAACTACTGTGCAGGCTACAGCGGCGTTCAGAATAGTGCGGGCAACTGGATGTATCTGCGCTACGGCAGCAAGGGCGTTCCGAGTGCAGGCTATAACGAAGCTCCGAGCGGAGTTATCGCTGAAAATTTCGCGGACGGCACAGCGTTCATGATAAAGAATGTGAACAGCTCACTTTTCCTTGAAGTTGCTGACGGAAAGGCTGCAAACGGCGCGAATATACAGCAGTGGGCAGGTTCAGGCAGCGGCGCGAACGGCGAGGGCGAGTGGAATGTATGGAGACTTTACTCCGCAGGAGACGGTTACTATTATGTCTACTCAGCGCTCGGAGACGGCAAGACGTTCGTTCTTGACGTTGCTGGCAAAAAGGCGGATAACGGCACAAATCTCGACCTCTACCAGTATAACGGCGGCGACAATCAGAAGTTCAAGTTCGTAAAGAACGCTGACGGCTCATACAAGATCTACACCAAGATTTCCAATGACGTTTCCGTTGTTGAAGTTTCCGCAGGCAGTCTTGAACACGGCGGAAATGTTCAGCAATGGGAAATGAACGGCTATAATTGTCAGGACTGGAGCCTCGTTCCCGCAGTTCTTCCGATAAGCGGAAAGCTTGTTAAGGGACTCGGCGTGAAGGATACCGACAATGCTGCCGACTGGAATATTGCCTACGACGCTGCACTGGGCGGAAAGGTTTTCGGTGACCGCGATTTCACTATCACATCACTTCCCGATAAGCTCGCCGGCGCAGAGCAGATCCTCACAGCCTGCGATTCAAAGGCATTTTCGGGCGACCTCGGCAAGTTTACGGCAGGTGCGGATATTGTGGTCTACATCGCGCTCGATACGCGAGTTGCAAACATTCCGGCATGGATGTCGGACTACACCGATACGGGATCGACAGTCGGCATATCAAATGACGTTGTATTCAAGGTTTACTCAAAGAACTTCTCTGCCGGAGAGT
Organism: uncultured Ruminococcus sp.; assembly: GCA_900540005.1. Taxonomy (GTDB): domain Bacteria; phylum Bacillota; class Clostridia; order Oscillospirales; family Ruminococcaceae; genus Ruminococcus; species Ruminococcus hominiciens. The sequence continues at coordinate 2,402 of UQEM01000001.1, read as the reverse complement.
CCGTAACGCTCGGAACAAACGGTCAGAGCGGCAATACGGTAAACTACACGGTTTTTGTCAAGGAGGCTGAAAAGGAGCAGGTCGTTGACGTTAACGGTGACGGCGAATTCAATATCGCCGACCTCGTGGCTCTGAACAATTTCATCCTCGGCAAAAAGGACAGCGGTATCGTAAACTGGGAGGCAGGCGACCTCAATTCGGACGGCAGACTGAATTCGATCGACCTTGTTCTCATGAGAAAGCTTATAACCGAAAAAACAGCATGATCTCAAGCCCCTGACCGTTCTGGTCGGGGACTTTTGTCGTTTTTAAAAGCTTGTCCGCGCCGTTGACAAATGAGGGCGAATGAGGTATAATTAATAGTTGTATAGATTTAAGGAAACACCGCCGAGGAGGACTAAAAAGTGGATAAGGAAATTTATGAAAAATATGAGATAATAGATGCCCATGCGCACATTTTCCCTGAAAAAATAGCGGAAAATGCCACAGTCAACATCGGACGTTTCTACGACCTGCCAATGGAAAACTGCGGCTTCAGCAAAAAGCTGATAGAAAGCGGCAGCAAGATCGGCGTATCGAGATACCTTGTGTGCTCGACGGCAACGACTCCGCACCAGATAAATTCGATAAACAAGTTTATCGGCAGAGAGTGCAAGGCGAATCCTTGCTTTTTCGGCTTGGGAACGACTCACCCGAACTCCGAGAACCTTGAGGCAGATATTGAGCAGATAAAGTCTCTCGGTCTGCACGGCGTGAAGCTCCACCCCGATTTTCAGGAGTTTGATGCGGATTCTCCTGAGGCTTTCAAAATATACGAACTGATAGAGAATGACCTGCCGCTTCTTATCCATTGCGGAGACCCGAGATACAACTACTCTGCGCCCAAGCGGATCGCCAATATACATAAGAATTTCCCGAAACTCCGGCTTATTGCCGCTCATCTTGGCGGATATCAGCGCTGGGACGAGGCAGAGGAGTGCCTTGAGGGCAGCGAATATGTGAAGTTCGATGTCAGCAGCTCAATGGCTTTCATGACTCCCGAGCGAGCAGCGCATCTTGTCAGAAAGTACGGCGTTGAGAACTGCTTCTTTGGTTCGGATTTCCCGATGTGGAGCCATGAGGAGGAACTTGAACGTTTTCTCGCATTGGGCTTTACCGAAGCAGAAAACAGACGCATACTTTCCGATAATTTCAAGGAGTTCATGGGAATAGAATGATCCCTGTACTGTCTGAGAATACACGCTTCAGGAGGAATTTATGAAGCTTAACAAAATTATTTCCGCATTTTCGGCTATTTTGATTGCGGCAGGAAGTATTTCGCTGAGCCGAAGCCTTACATACGCCGAATCTGACAATTATACTTTAACTTCTTCGGTGTATGCAGACGAAACTGAAAGCAATCCGACAACCACGACGACTGCTGCAACTACAACTACCTCGGCAGCAGGCACTTCCACGACAACAACGGCTAAGTCAACGACTTCGACGAAAGCGTCTGCTACTACTTCAACAACAACTTCTGCCGCAAGTACGACCTCAACGACTGCCGTCACTACTAAAATGCCCTTTTATCCCCAGTCGGTATTTGTGCTTTCCGAAACTGAAATAGCTGAGGTGAAGGCGCAGAAGGACGGAACTGTCAAGGTCACTGTTTCGGTAATGGGAGCTGAGGGTCATTACTGCAATACCGGAATATACCTTTATTATGACGAGCGTCTGACCATAGACAAGACCAAACAGCCTGTTCCGGGCGAGGCGATAAGCAAGCTTTCACACGCCTATGCTTACGGAGATACCGATGATTTTGTTTTTCTCACCACGGCAGGAGATGACGATTACGGCAAGGACGGCGTGATGTGGACGATATATTTCAAGCTGCCCGAAGATGTAAAGCAGGGTGATGAGTATCACTTCCGTATCGGCGACTCAAAATACGGAAAACTGCCGCCGACCTTTATCGACTATGAGGAGTCTGAGAACGGCAGGAAAATGCAGGAAAACATCTTTTCGGCAGAGATCCCCGACGGCAGGATAGTGATAGTTGAGAATCCGAGCATTGAGATACCCGAGGATTACACGCTCGGCGATGTGAACGGGGACGGGCTTATCAACAGCGTTGATGCCTCGGCTGTACTTACGGAGTACGCTTATTCCATGACCGAAAGCGGAGGAAAGTTTAATGAACTTCAAAAGAAGGCGGGAGATGTCAATAAGGACGATATCCTGAACAGCGTTGACGCCTCACTTATTCTTGAGTATTACGCGTATGTGAGCGCTGACGGAAAGCTCACATTTGAAGAATATCTGGCATAATAAAAACGTCAGTCACGAAAAGTGGCTGACGTTTTTTAGGGAGTGTTGACACTAAGATAATATGCAGATTTTCGAGCATAAATTTTACG